>DASYAD010000293.1:0-7043 GCA_036501515.1 Trebonia sp.
CAACGTGGCCGGCATCCTGCGCGACCGGATGATCTTCAACCTGGCCGAGCAGGACTGGGACGAGGTGATCAGGGTCCACCTGAAGGGGCACTACTCCACGGTCCGCCCCGCCTCGGCGTACTGGCGCGAGCAGCGCAATCCGCAGGGGCACTACCGCGTCATCAACTTCACCTCGGTGTCCGGCCTCGACGGCTCTCCCGGCCAGCCGAACTACGCGGCCGCCAAGATGGGCATCGTCGGCCTCACCTACTCCCTTGCCCAGGGCCTGGCCCGGTACGGCGTCACCGCCAACGCGATCGCGCCGGGCGCCGCCACCCGGCTCACCGCCACGGTCCCCGCCGACAAGCGCGTCCAGCGCGACGAGCGGCCGTCGGACGAGGACCTGCGGATGTCACCGGACAACATCGCGCCGGTGGCGCTCTACCTGGCGAGCGAGCGGTCTGACTGGCTGACCGGCCGGGTGATCTCCTCCGCCGGGTTCGAGGTTGGCCTGTACGAGAACCCGCAGATCATCAGGCAGCTCAGTGCCCCGGCGCCGTGGGAGTACGACCGGCTCGCCAAGGCGATCGAAGGCAGCTTCCGCCCGGCCGCCAACGGGCTGCCGCACAGCGTCTTCGCCAGCCAGCTCACCGCCAACTGACGCACCGGCGGGATGAGGCGGTCATGGACATCCTTGAAGGCATTCAGGTAGTCGACCTCAGTCACGGGATCGCGGGGCCGGCCGTCGGCATGTTCCTCGCCGACTTCGGCGCCGAGGTCATCAAGGTTGAGCCGCCGGCCGGCGACCCCGCGCGGTCGCTGCCGGGGTTCGCCGCCTGGAACCGCGGCAAGAAGGGCGTCATCGCCGACCCGGCCGACCCCGGGCGCCGCCGCTGGCTGGCGGAGCTCATCGCCGGGGCCGACGTGTGCCTGGTGTCCGACACAGGAACGCTGGCCGGATACGGCCTTGACCGGTGGCGGCTGCTGCGTGACAGCCCGCGGCTGGTCCTGCTGGAGACCCCAGCGTACGCGGGAGACGCCCCCTGGTACGGCGGCGCGGAGTCCCACGGGCTGCTCGCGGCATCGCTTGGCGTCGCGTGGCGGCAGTCCTCGCACGACGGCGGCCCCGTGGAGTCCGTCGCCCGGTTCCTGCTGCAGGTGCACGGCGTCTGGGCCACGGTCTGCGCGGTGGCGGCGCTCGTCGAGCGCGAGCGCTCCGGCTTCGGCCAGCTGGTCAGCGTGTCGGGCGTGAATGCCGTCATGGAGGCGAACATCGGTTCGTTCAGCGTCGACCCGGCGCTGCCCGACCCGCCGACGGGCATCGGCCCGGGCGGCAGGCACCCCACCTACACGCGGTTCGTCGCCAGGGACGGCAAGTGGCTGGCATCGGGCGCGCTCGGGGCCAAGTTCGAGACGGCGCTGCTCGGCATCCTCGGCCTGTCCTGGATGCTGCAGGAGGAGCGGATGGGGGGCCGGGTCCATAACCTGGTCAGGCCGGACAACATCCTGTGGGCCAACGAGCTCACCTCCGCCGCCTTCCTGACCAGGGACAGGGACGAGTGGCTCGGGCTGATGACCGGGCTCGGCATTCCCTGCGGCCCGCTCGGCGAGCGGGACCGGTGGCTGGACCACGAGCAGGTCCGCGCGATCGGCATGCGCGCCGAGGTCGACGACCCCGAGCGCGGCCGCGTGGTCATGCCCGGCGTGCCGGTGAACCTCACCGCCGCGCCCGGGCGGGTCCGCGGCCCGGCGCCCGCCCTCGGCCAGCACGAGGGGAGTGTCGCGCCGCGTGCGCCCAAGGCGGCGCCCGACGGGCTGCCACCGGTCGGCGAGGGCCCGCTAAGCGGCATCCGGGTGCTCGACATGGGCACGTTCGTCGCCGGCCCGTACGCCGGCGCGCTGCTCGCCGAGCTCGGCGCGGACGTCATCAAGGTGGAACCGCCGGCCGGCGACCCGTTCCGCGTTTCCGGGTTCGTGTTCAACCGCGGCATGCGGAGCCTGTCGGTGAACCTCCAGGCGCCGGACGGGGTGGACGCCTTCCGCCGCCTCGCGCGGGCCAGCGACGTGGTCATCGACGCGTTGCGGCCGGGGGTGGCGGCCAAGCTCGGTATCGACTACGAGACGCTCGCCGACGGTCACCCCGGGCTCATCGAGGTGTCGCTCTCCGCGTACGGTGAGGGCGGCCCGCTCGGCGGCCGCCCGGGCGTGGACATGGTGATCCAGGGCATGAGCGGCATGATGAGCGCGCAGGGGGGCGACTCCGAGCCCGTCGCCAACACCATCGCGATCATCGACGTGACCACCGCCGCGATGCTCGCCCTGAGCACCGTGCTCGCGCTGCTGCACCGGGAGCGCGGCCGGGACGAGGGGGCGGACGGCTTGACCGGCCAGGGGCAGCGCGCCTGGGCGTCGCTGGTCGGGACCGCCACCTACCTGCAGGCCGGCGAGATCGTCCGTTACGAGGGCAGGCCGCCGGCCGTCACCGGCGGGCGGGACTACCTCGGCGCGGACCCGTTCGACCGGTACTACCAGGTCAGCGACGGGTGGGTCAGGCTCCACGCGCCGGACCCGGCGCAGGTCAGCGCCGCGTCGCTCGCCGCGGCCGGCCTGCCGGTCGACGCCGCGGCGTTCCAGGCCGACCCTGGCGCAGCGCTCGCGGCGGTGCTCGCCGGCCTGACCGCGCAGGCGGCGGCGGACCTGCTGAACTGCGCGCGGGTGGCGGCGGTCCCGGCGCGCCGGGTGTCGGTCGTGCTGCGTGACCCGCAGCTCGTCGCGGCGGAGTTCGTGCATGTCCGGCCGGCCGCGGGCGGCGGCTACGTCACGCCGGGCCGGATGGCCGCCTTCAGCCGCACCCCCCGCTTCGGCCCGCTGCGGTCGCCCGGCACCGGCGAGCACTCCAGGCAGGCGCTGCGCACGGCCGGCCTGACCGACGCGGAGATCGCCTCGCTGGTGGACGCGGGCACGGTCGTGGCTGGCGACCCCATGCCGCAGGCGCTGCCTACGGCGTATCGCTGAGGAGAGGACCGGATGCGTGCGATTCTTGGTCCGCCACTAGAATTCCTTCTGGATGAGGACGATGGACACGTGCGACAGGCGATGACCCCAGCGACCCCCTCCACTCAAGCGCAGCGCGACCGTTATCAGCGGATGCTTCAGGCGGCCACGGCGATGCTGGCCAGCGGGGGCGAGGACGCGCTGCAGATGAAGGAACTCGCTGAGCGCGCGGTCGTATCGCTGGCCACGCTCTACCGCTACTTCCCCTCCAAGGACCACCTGCTGCTGGCGATCTCGCAAAGCAGATACGAGAACGCGTTCCGCCGCATCTCCGGCGAGCCGCCACGCGGCGCCACGGTACAGGAGCGCGTCACCGGCCACCTGCTCCGCGAGTTCCGCGCCGAGCAGCGCGACCAGCGGCTCACGGCCGCCCTGGTCCGGGTGCTGACCGATACCAGGCCCGAGTACACGCCGGTCATCGTGGCGACGCAGCAGCTTCACCTGCGGGTGATCGAGCACGTCGCGATGGGAGGCGGCCCGGTCGATGAGGAGCTGCGCCGCAGGCTCAGGATCGTGATGGACGTACTCGGCGCGGCCACGGGCCGGTGGCTGGCCGGGGTGTCCTCGGCCGCGGAGGCGCGGTTCGAGATCAGGGTGGGCTGCTACCTGCTGCGCGAGGAAGACAAGGAGACCGCCCGGTGAAGGTGGACACGATCCTGGCGGCCGGCGAGTGGCCGCGGTTGCCGGACGAGGCGCGGCGCCTTGAGGAGGCCGGCTACGACGCCGCCTGGACCGCGGAGGTCAGCCACGACCCGTTCCTGCCGCTTGCCGTCGCGGCCGGCGCCACGTCGCGGATCTCACTGGGCACGTCGATCGCGGTGGCCTTCGCCCGCAGTCCCATGACCACGGCCTATACCGCCAACGACCTGCAGGCCGCCTCGCGGGGACGCTTCATGCTCGGGCTCGGCAGCCAGGTCAAGGCCCACGTCACCCGCCGGTTCTCGATGCCCTGGGGCCGGCCGGCCCCGCAGATGCGCGAGTACGTACTCGCGCTGCGGGCCATCTGGGCGTCGTGGAACGAGGGCCGTCCGCTCGACGTGCGGGGCGAGTACTACCAGCACACGCTGATGACGGCCATGTTCCGCCCGGCGCCGAACCCGTACGGGCCGCCCCGCGTCTTCCTCGCCGCGGTCGGCACCGCCATGACCCGCGTGGCGGGGGAGGTGGCCGACGGCCTCGTCGTCCACGGGTTCACCACGGAGCGCTACCTGCGCGAGGTGACGCTGCCGGCGCTCGCGGAGGGCGCGGCCAGGGCCGGGCGGTCGCGCGCGGACATCGAGGTCACCTGCCCGGGATTCGTCGTGCTCGACGACGGCGGCGACGTGGCCGCGCGGATCGCGGCGGTGCGCCGGCAGATCGCCTTCTACGGGAGCACCCCGGCCTACCGGCCGGTGCTGGCGCTGCACGGCTGGGGAGAACTCGCCGACCAGTTGCACGCCCTGTCCGTGACCAGCGACGAGGGCCGCTGGGCGGCGATGGGCGAGCTGATCGGCGACGAGGTGCTCAACGCCTTCGCCGTGACCGGCCGCCCGCAGGACGCCGGGGCCGAGCTGAAGCGCCGCTACGGGGACGTCGTCGACCGGATCACCGTGCCGGGCGCGGCCGGCCTGGCACCGGACCGGGTCCGCGACCTGCTGGCCGGGCTCAGGTAGCGACTCCGGTTCCGCCCGGCCGACGGAACGCCGCGGTCTGACCCAGGACGTCAGGGCTTCGCGACGCGGTAGCGCAGGTGGGTCACGGCCCCCGCGACGGGTTCCCCCTCTTGGATCAGCTCGCCCCGCTCTCCGGCGAACAGCGGCGTGCCCTGCCCGAGCAGCAGCGGGACGAGGTGGACGCGCACCTCATCGAGCAGGCCCGCCCTGAGCAGCTCCCCGGCGACGTGCGCGCCGAGCACGAGGACGTCCTTGCCCCCCGCCGCATCCCTGGCCCGCCGGGCCGCGGCCTCCAGCCCGTCGAAGGCGAACGTCCCGCCGTTGTCGCCGAGCAGGTCCTCCCTGGTCCGGTGGGTGACCACGAAGCTCGGGACGCCAGGCCACGGCGTGCCGCCCCACGGGCGCAGGCCGAGGTCGAAGGTGCGCCGTCCGAGGACCGCGGCCCCCACCGTCGCGCTCACCGGGCTGAACCCGCTGTCGACCTCGCCGCCCGGCCCGTTCACGGCCGTCCACATCCACTCGTGCAGCCGCTCGCCGTCCTTCCCCATGGGATTCGCCTCGCTGATGTCCGGTCCGGCCGTGAACCCGTCCAGGGACATCGCCACGTCAAGCACCACTTTGCTCATCGCGAGCCTCCTTCGCTCCGTCAGCGCCGCCGTCCGGCGCCGTCAAGAGAAAGTCGGACCCGGCCCGGCCGTTTCGACATCACCGACCTGGCCAGCCGCCACGTAACCGCTGTGGTGTTACTTCGTTTCGAAGATCGTCATCGACTCGGCCGGCAGCGTGATCCCGTTGGCGACCGATCGGGCGGAAGTCGTGCCAGTGACGATGTTGGAGTCGGTGGCGTTCTGGTTCCCGGCGCTGTAGCTCCACGTCTGCAGCGTTCCTGACAGCCCGGCTCACGGCTTGAAGGTCACCGTCTTCGCCGCGCTTGTGTTGGTGTTGATGAAGGCCACGGCGTGCTTGCCGTCAGGAAGGACTGACTCGTAGGCGAGCACGCCCGCAGGGTCCGACGTGTGGACCGTGCCGAGCACCGCACGCGGCTGGGCAAGCACCGAGGCGAGCACGTACCCGTAGTACGGCGTCTCCGCGACCGGCGGGGAGGACGAGGTGAAGAGGCCGTAGTCCGGATTGGTGCAGGTAGAGCTGGTGTTGCCGTAGTTGTTCATGTCCCACCAGTCGGCGCTTTGCGCGCCGGCCGACAGCCAGGACAACACGTCGCCGGCGGCGAACAGCGCGCCGGCCGGCGTGCAGACCGTCGTGGTCTCGTTGTTCGAGACGCCGGTCTCGCCGACGACCACCGAGGCCTTCGGGGCATAGGCGTTCAGGTCCGAGCGGAGCTCGCCGTACAGCGACGGAATCTGGAACAGGGACTGAAGCACCTGCTGATCGGTGGGGTTGGCGCCGCCCGTGCTGCCGGAGAAGGAGAACGGGTAGTAGTGCGCGTCCACGAAGCTGACGTACTTGCCGTCGGTCCTGAGAACCATGTTGTTCCACTCGGAGTTGTCCGGGACGGACGCGCCAGGCACCTCACTGCCGAACGCCCATGGCACCCCGATGTGGGCGGAGGGGCTCGCGGCCTTCATGGCCGTCAGGAACTAGGTTTCGTTGCCGACCTCCCACAGCGCGACGCCCTCGCCCGCGGTGCTCTTGGCCTGCGCCACCCATGCAGCGGCCTCGGCCGGGGTGCCCGAGCCGTAGTTCACCGTAACGAAGCTCTCCGCGCCGATCGCCCGCGCCTGCTGGGAGAACTGGCTGAAGTCGAGGGAGTCCGATGACGAGCAACTGGAGGTGAAGGACGCCGTGGCGTCATCGGGCAGGCAGTTCTGGATGTTGGTGTTCGTCTGCCAGTCGTAGTAGTCGGCATGGGAGCCGCCGCCGTAGCGGTCGTCAGGACCGCCAGCCCTGCGGCGAGTGACGCGGATGGCACCCGCCGCCGTCTTAGCCGAAATGTCATTTGGATGCTCCTTGCTTCGTCTTCTTCGCCGCAGCATTTCGCCGACTTAACCGGGTAAGTTCTATGCCGGACGACACCCGGGGCGCGAATCGCGGATCGCGGCATCGCGGTCTCTTGACCGGTTAAGTTAAAAGAAAGATACGTCCGGGCATGGTGGTGTCAAGGCAAAGTACCGGCTGTGATTAGAGCGCCATGCCGGGGCGCTGCGCCTTGACCTCTTCAAGCTGGCGCAGCGCGCCGATGACGCTCATGAAGTGGTCGCGGGTGATCTGCTCGGCCGCGCCGGAGTCCCCCGCGATCACCGCCTCGATGATGTCGTAGTGCTCGTTGGCGCCCTTGACGAGGCGGCCAGGCAGCAGGCTCACGTGGAACTGGTAGCGGACATCCTGGTACCTGAGCCG
>DASYAD010000294.1:0-3997 GCA_036501515.1 Trebonia sp.
ACGTCCTTCGCCGACATGGACAAGGACATCGACGCGAGCTGGCTCAGCTCGGCGTGGGGGCCGTCCTACTTCCTGCCCGACGCGAAGTCGTCGCTCGGCGACTGGCGCGCCACCAGCCTGCCGCAGTGGGCCGCAGGCGCCGACGTCGCGGCGAACTGGGGCGGCTCGTCCTACCCCGTCTTCGCCCAGTCGCAGCACCCGCAGCAGGCGGCCGAGTTCGCCGAGTGGCTGAACGCGACCACCGCCTCGTGGAACATCACCAAGACCGCGCCCTCGCTGCTCTTCCCGACCTACGTCCCGCTGCTCAACGACCCGTCCTACAAGGACCTGAACAACGCGCTTTCCGGCACGTCCGACCCGAACGTGGCGTTCACCAGCGCGGCCTCGCACATCAGCTCCGATCAGTGGCCGCCGTTCATGACCGAGGAGCTCAACGAGGCGTCCACCGTCTTCGCCGGCGTGGCGAACGGCAAGGAGACGCTCCAGGCGGCGTTCACCAGCTTCCAGAACGTCCTGGTGAGCTACGCCAGGGCGCAGGGCTTCACGGTCAGCACCTGACATGGCCGGCGACTGACATGGACTGCACCTGACATGCGATCATCCTGGATTCACCGGCGGGACCGGCGCGGCGTCTGGTTCGTCGCGCCGTTCCTGCTCGGCTTCCTGCTCTTCATGCTCGTGCCGCTCGGCTATGCCGTCTACACCAGCCTGTACACCTACCGGATCATCGGCGGCACGAGCTTCACCGGCGCGTCCAACTACACCCAGACCCTGCAGAACGGCCTGTTCTGGTCCGGGGTCATCCGGGTGGTCATCTTCGGGGCCATCCAGATCACGGTGATGCTGGTGATCGCCTTCTTCTTCGCCTGCGTCTTCGACCTCGGCGTCGCGAAGTACGGCACCTTCTTCCGCACGGTCTTCTTCATACCGTTCGCGGTGCCGGCGGTGGTCGGCGCGGTCATGTGGTCGTTCCTGCTCGAGCCGCAGTTCGGGCCGTTCACGCGGCTGGCGGGCGCGCTCGGCTTCGGCGGCACCAACTACTTCAGCCCGAACCTGATACTCCCGTCGGTCATCGTGATCGTCATCTGGGAGTGGACCGGCTACAACATGATGATCCTGTACACGGCGCTCAAGTCGGTGCCGCGCGACGTCGTCGAGGCCGCTATCCTCGACGACACCCCGCTGTGGCGGATCATCCTGCGGATCAAGCTGCCGCTTGTCCGGCCGGCCATCGTGATGCTGATCTTCCTCAACACGGTCGGCGCGCTCCAGCTGTTCACCGAGCCGCAGATCCTCGAGTACTTCCAGCAGGGCGCGGTCTCGGTCAACTACACGCCCGCCTACTACATCTGGAACACGGCGATCGCCGCCGACGAGACCAACCTCGCCGCGGCGATGGCCGTGATCCTTGCCGTGATCATCGTGATCGTCTCGGCGCTGTCGCTCATCTTCCGCAAGCGGAGGGGAGAGTTCGCATGACCGTCACCACGGCGCCGCCGGCCCCGACTCCAGGCAGCACGGGCGCGCCGCCCGAGTCCCGCCGCCAGCGCCGGCGGCGGGAGCGGGTCGCCGCACGCGACAGCGAGATCCCCGTCGAGCTTTACGGGCTGCGCCGCGGCACCGTCACGCTGCTGACCACGCTGGCGTTCCTGTTCGCGATCTTCACGCTCATCCCGATCGCGTGGCTGCTCATCAACTCGACGAAGACCCAGGCCAACATCTTCGAGACCTTCGGCTTCTGGTTCGCGAGCCCGTTTGAGTTCTTCCACACGTTCGGGCTGCTCTTCCAGAACGTCGACGGATACGGCACGTTCATACAGAGGTTCGTCAACACCGCACTGTACGCGGCGCTCGGCGGCGGCGGGGCGACCGCGCTGTCGGCCTTCGCCGGCTACGGGCTCGCCCGCTTCCGTTTCCGCGGTTCCCGCGCCGTCTTCTTCACGATCATCGCCGCGCTGCTCGTCCCGATCACGGCCCTGGCCATCCCGCTGTACCTGACCTACGCCAAGGCGCACCTGATCAACTCGATCTGGGGCATGGTGCTGCCGAGCATGGTCTCACCGATCGGCGTCTACCTGATGCGCACCTACGCGGAGATCTCGGTGCCGCGCGAGCTGCTCGACGCGGCGCGCATCGACGGCGCCGGTGAGCTGCGGATCTTCTTCCGCGTCGCCTTGCCGCTCATGGTGCCTGGACTGCTCACCGTGCTGCTGATCAACGTCGTCACGACCTGGAATAACTACTTCCTGCCGCTGCTGATCTTCAACGTCAACACCAAGTACCCGCTCACCGTCGGCCTTGGCCTGTGGTCGGACCGGGCCGTGAACAGCGGCGACGCCAACCTGTACCCGATGCTCGTGATGGGCGGCCTGGTGACGATCGTCCCGCTGATCGCGCTGTTCCTTATCCTGCAGCGCTACTGGCGCGGCGGCATGCTCCTCGGCAGCATCGCGAACTAGCCCGCACCCGGAGGGCAGGAGGTGATGAGGAATGTCAGCCATCGAACTTGAGAACCTCACCAAGGTCTACGCCAGCGGCGTGACGGCCGTCGACCGGCTCACGCTTGACGTCGGCGACGGTGAGTTCGTGGTGCTCGTCGGCCCGTCCGGCTGCGGCAAGACCACGGCGCTGCGCATGGTGGCGGGCCTTGAGCTGGTCACGTCGGGCACCGTGAGCATCGGCGGCCACGTGGTCAACGACGTCTCGCCCCGGCGCCGGGACGTGGCGATGGTCTTCCAGAACTACGCGCTCTACCCGCACCTGACCGTCTACGAGAACATCGGCTTCGCCCTGCAGAACGCCGGAGTCCCCAAGACGGAGCGCGACCGCAGGGTTCGCGCGGCCGCCGCGACGCTCGGCTTGTCGGACATGCTGCGCCGCAACCCGCGCCAGCTGTCCGGCGGGCAGCGGCAGCGGGTCGCGATGGGCCGCGCGATCGTCCGCGACCCGGCGGTCTTCCTCATGGACGAGCCGCTGTCCAACCTCGACGCGAAGCTCAGGGTCTGGATGCGCGCGGAGGTGCTGCGGGTACACAAGTCGATCGGCGCGGCCACCCTCTACGTCACCCACGACCAGGTGGAGGCGATGACGATGGGGGACAGGATCGCCGTGCTCAACGCGGGCGTCCTGCAGCAGTACGGCCGGCCGGAAGAGTTGTACACGCGCCCGGTGAACCTGTTCGTCGCCCGGTTCATCGGCTCACCGGAGATGAACCTTTACGCGGCGGCGGCCGATGAGTCAGGAGCGCTTGTCCTCGGCTCGCAGCGGATCAGCCTCACGCAGGCGGGGGCCCCCTGCACACCGGGCAGCCCGGTCACCCCCGGCCAGCCGGTCATCGTCGGCGTGCGCCCAGAGGACCTGACCCCGTGCCCCGAGGGTACCCCTGGCGCGCTGACCGTGGACGTCCGCGCGGTCGAGCGGCTCGGCAGCGAGCTGCACGCGTTCTTCTCGGTCGACGCGTCCCCGGCCAGCGGGCCGGCCGCCGGCACCAGTGCCACAACCACGGACGCAACGCCGGCCAAGGCCGATGCCGGCCTGCCCGGAGCGGCCTACAACGGCGTCGCCCGCCTCGGGCCGCGCGCAGCGGTCCGCCCTGGCGGCCGCGTCACGCTCCGCGTGGACCCCTCCCGGCTTTACTTCTTCGACCCGGCGACCGGCCAGGCCACCGGGTGGCCGGCTAGCCAGGCCGTGCTGCCAGGCCCCGTGTTTCCCGGCCCCGTGTTTCCTGGCACTGCGCCGGCCCCTGCCTTACCGCCTGCCCCCGACGTACCGTCCGGCTGCTCCTGATTTATCCTTCTGTCACAGGGTCACGCCAGCCGGTCGGTACGCCCGCGGTCGGTGCAAGCACCGGCGCGCGGGCCCGGCATGCGCGAACTGGCGGGATTCGCGGTTGAGGTGGTGCCCTCGGTGGTGGAGTCTGGGACGGAGCTGGCCGGCCGGTACCGGCTTGACCGGCGGCTCGGCGTCGGCGGCATGGGCGAGGTCTGGCAGGCCCGTG
>DASYAD010000295.1:0-38885 GCA_036501515.1 Trebonia sp.
GTGCTGCTGTCCCTGTGGCTGCCAGGCGCCCAGCGCGCGCAGGCGCCGGCCGCCGGCGCCGCCCCGGACAAGCAAGCGGATCCCGTTAAGGCATAACCAGGGCGGCCGCGCCGGATCGGGTAGGACCGCTGACAACACACAGGCACGACCGAGCGGGGGAGAAGACGCAATGGCCGCAGATGACTACGACGCCATCGTAATCGGGACTAGCCAGGGCGGCCGGTTCCTGCCGGCGGACCTCGCCAAGGCGGGTCAGCGGGTGGCGCTCGTCGAGCGTGACCAGCTCGGCGGCGTCTGCGTCAACACCGGGTGCACGCCGACCAAGACGATGGTCGCCAGCGCGCGCCTCGCCTACCAGGCCCGCCGCGGCGCCGAATTCGGTGTCCGCACGGGTCCGGTCTCGGTCGACCTGGCCGCGGTACGCGAGCGTAAGCGGGCCATGGTCGGCGGCGCCCGGGAGAACTACGCGAGCCGCCTGGCCCAGCAGGGGCTTGACCTCATCCAGGGCGAGGCCCGCTTCACCGGACCGAAGACCGTCGAGGTCGCCGTGGCAGGCGGCGGCACGCGGCAGGTCAGCGCGCCGGTGGTGGTCGTCGACGCGGGCACCAGGTCCAGGCCGCTGGCGATCGAAGGCGCGGGCGACGTCCCAGTGCTCGATTCGACCTCCGTCATGGAGCTCGGCGAGCTGCCTGAGCACCTGATCATCGTCGGCGGCGGCTACATCGGGCTCGAGTTCGGGCAGATGTTCCGCCGGTTCGGCAGCGAGGTCACCATCATCCAGAGCGCCGCGCGGCTGATGATGATCGAGGACGAGGACGTGTCGGACGAGGTCGCCGCGATCTTGCGCGACGACGGAATCACGATCCTGACCTCCTCGCAGCCGGTCCGGGTCGAGCGGGCCGGCGGCGGCCGGATCCGGGTCACCGTTAGGACTCCGGACAACGAGCGCCAGCTCGACGGCTCGCACCTGCTGTCGGCCATCGGCCGCGTCCCCAACACCGAGGCGCTGCGCCCCGAGGCGGCTGGCCTCCGCCTCGACGGCCGCGGCTTCATCGAGGTCGACGAGTACCTGGAGACCAGCGTTCCCGGCGTCTACGCGATGGGGGACATCAAGGGCGGCCCGGCGTTCACCCACCTGTCGTACGACGACTACCGCGTTCTGCGGGCCAACCTCGTCCAGCACCGCAAAGTCAGCACGCGGGACCGGGTCGTCCCGTACACGGTGTTCATCGACCCGCAGCTCGGCCGCGCCGGCCTGACCGAACGGGAGGCCAGGGCCCAGGGACGCGACATCCGGGTGGCGAAGCTTCCGATGAACGCCGTCATCCGTGCCATCGAGACGGGGGAGACGCGCGGCTTCATGAAGGCCGTGGTCGATTCCGGTACCGGGCAGATCCTGGGCTGCGCCGCCCTGGGCGCCGAAGGCGGCGAGATCATGACAATGATCCAGGTGGCGATGCTCGGCAAGCTCACGTACAGCGCCATGGCCGACGCGATCTTCGCCCACCCGCTGCTGGCGGAAGGGCTCAACACCCTGTTCGCGCTGTTCGACGCGTAACCGGCGGCCGGCGCGTAACAGAGCACCGGCAACCAGGAATTTCATACCGAACGGACGCTTGCTCAACGCCGCACCGCCGGGATTTCAGTGTAGGCGGGGCAAGCACGCGCGACTACGAATCGTAGTAGCATAAAACCCGTGAACGGTGCCGTGCCCACGACGATCATCGTGGTCGGCCTGGCGCTGGCCGGCTACTCCCTGCTCATGACCGCCCTCAACCGGCGCATGGGCGGTGTGCTGCTGGCCTGGCTGCTCGTCCTCGAGATCCTGCTGCTCGTCCTGGTCGGGATGATCATCGCCAAGCTGGCCGGCGGCGGGCGCCCGGCCAGCCTGCCCACGCTCATCGGCTACCTGATCGCGACACCGCTCATTCCGCTGGTAGCGGGGTTCTGGGGCGCGGTCGAACGGTCACGGTGGGGCCCGGCCGTCATCGCCGTGGCCGGGCTGGCCGCGGCCGTGCTCATGGTGCGGCTGCATGAGATCTGGGCGGTCATTCATGTCTGAGCCGGTGACATCGACTGAGGGGGCGACAACGCCCGAGACCGCGGCGCCCGCCGAGACCGCGGTGCAAGCCGAGACCGCGGGCTCGACCAGGACCGGCCCTGGCCGGCTGCTCACCGCGGTCTACGCCCTGTTCGCGCTGTCGGCTTCGGCCAGGGCCGGGGTGCAGATCGCGACGGAGTTCAGCCACGCCCCGGTCGCCTACGTGCTGTCGGCCATCGCGGCCGCGTTCTACATCGTCGCCTCGGTCACGCTGGTGGCAGGCGGCCCGGCCGCCCGCCGGATCGCCGTCCTGTCGTGCTCGGTCGAGCTGGCGGGCGTCCTGGCCGTCGGCACCTGGAGCATTGTCGACAAGGCAACGTTCCCCGACGCCACCGTGTGGTCAGGCTACGGCAGCGGCTACGGCTTCGTGCCGCTCGTACTGCCCGTCCTCGGCCTGCTCTGGCTGCGCCGCTGGAGGCGGCGGGCCGCGAGGGCCGAACGGCCGGCGAACAGCGCCGTCAGCTGATCCGCAGCGCCGCGATGTGCCCGTCCCGCAGCTCAAAGCTCATCGGGCCATTCCCGTTGAAGCCGTCGCCCGTGACCTTCAGGGTGACGACGTAGCGGTCAGGCGCGTCGCCGGCCTCGGCGCTGACGAACTCGAAGTGCGCCCGTACGCCGATGTTGTCGGTCTTGTCCCATGAGCGCACCCCGTCGCGGCCGTGGAACTCGCGGCCCCGGTCATTCAGGTAGGCGTCGTCCGTGAACGCCGCCGCGAACGCGTCGGAGTCCGCCTGATTGGTTGCCTGAATAAAGCGCGCGATCGTGGCCGGCAGCTGGTCCTCCGTCATCGTGCTTCTCCTTTCTCCGCGGTTTCCTAAGCGCCAGCGGTGAAGACCGCACCCGCACCGCGAGCGATGGCGGCGTATGCGTAGGGGGCACCGTCGAAAAGCCGCGGGCTGCGAATGAGCGTGACGTCCATGGTGCCTATTCTCGCCGCGGCGCTCACCGCCTGGTCGTGCTGCCGGTCACCGGACCGGCCGGCCCGGTACCGGCTTTCTAACGCGGCAGCTCCGGCCGCCCGCCCGTCCGCCCGTCCGTCCGGCCGCCCGGCCGCCCGGTCATCCGGGTGGCAGGGCGGCACGGTCGTGGCCGGCCAGGATCGCGGCGGTGGCCTGGTCGGCCGGCAGAAAGGCTTCAAGCTTCAGTTCGGAGATCGTCACGTCGACTGCCGTCGCGAACGTGGTGACGGTGGTCATGAGCCGCAGCTCGCCCGCGGTCGTGCGCAACTGGAGCGGGACCGCGAAACCGAGGTGGCCGGCCGGCAGGGCGGCCTCGGGAACGTAGCTCTCCAGCTCGGCGTGCAGGCGGATGAGCTCATCGTCGGGGGTGCGCCGGATCTCGGCCGCGATACCCGCGAGGACGTGACGCGCCCACTCGGCGAAGTTCGCGATGCGCGGCGCCATGCCCCCGGGATGCAGCGCGAGCCGGTAGGCGTTCGCGGCCGGCCCGGCCAGCTCGGGCGCCGCGCCCTCGGTCAGCACCCCGAACGCGCGGTTGACGGCGACCAGGCCGCCGTGCCGGTCGACGACGATAGCCGGGTAGGGCAGGTGTGCGGCCAGCACGTGCCGCAGCGCCTCGTGCACCGGGGCCAGCGCCGGGTCATCAAGCGGGGTCTGCGGGTAGGCGGGCGCGAACCCGGCCGAGAGCAAGAGGATATTGCGTTCCCGCAGCGGCAGGTCCAGCGACTCCGCCAGGCGTACGACCATCTCCCGGCCCGGCTCGGACCGGCCGCTTTCCAGGAAGCTGACATGCCGCTGGGTGGTGCCCGCACGCACTGACAGTTCGAGCTGGCTGACGCGGCGACGGGTGCGCCGTTCGCGGAGCGCCTCGGGGAAGTTCACCGTCCCATTTGTAGCCCGCGCAGTCCGCACCGGCCATTCCCGCCAGGGAATTGCCGCTAGCCAAGCCGGAGCGGCACGATACGGCGCATGGACGACAAGACCCGCATCGGCGTGCTGCTGCCGATTGGAAAGGCCCAGTGGGGCGAAGGAACAGATCCCCGTGAACTCGTCGGCTTCGCGGCCGACGCCGAGAGCGCCGGCTATGACTCCCTGTGGGTGAACGACTCCCTGCTCAGCCCCCGCATCGAGGCGCTGACCATGCTGGCCGCCGTGGCGCCGGCGACCAGGCACGTGACGCTCGGCACGGCGGCGCTCCTGCCCGTGCTGCGCCGGCCGGTGCAAGCCGCGCAGACGCTCGCTTCCATCGACCTGCTGTCAGGCGGCCGGCTGACGGTGGCGGTGGGGGCGGGTTTTCCCGGCCGGTTCGGCAAGCCGCTGCATGCGCTGTCCGAGGTTCCCTGGGACCGCCGGTTCACCCGCCTTGACGAGACGATCGCCTTGTGGCGGCGGCTGTGGACCAGTTCCGGTCCCACGTCCTTCCACGGCGAGGTGCTCCACTTCGATGACATTCCGCTGGCCACGCCGCCGAGCAGGCCGGGCGGCCCGCCGGTCTGGCTCGGCGGCGCTTCGCCCGCGGCCCTGGCCCGCACGGGGCGCCTGTACGACGGATGGCTGCCTTACCCGCCCGATCCGGCCGACTACGAGAGCGGCCTGAAGCAGGTGCGGCAGGCGGCGGAAGCCGCCGGACGTCCGCCCGCCGCGGTGACGCCCGCCCTGTTCGTGTCCGTGCTGATCGCCGGCGACGCGGACGGCGGACGCCGGGCCCTGGAGGCGTACAGCAAGACGAACTACGGGCTGCCGCTTGAGCAGCTGGAGACCATCCAGGTGCTGGTCGCGGGCCCGCCGGAGGTAGTGGCAGCGAAGCTCCAGGCCTACATCGCGGCCGGCGCGAGGCACCTGGTGTGCCGGATCGCCGCACCTGACCTGGAGTCGCAACGGGCGCAGCTGGCTCAGATCGCCGCCCTTTTCCCGCTGCTTCGCGCACAGGCGGGATGAAGTACCTGGCCAGGGGTAGTGGCGGCCTATGGCTGATACTGACACCGGCCGCCGCGAGGCAGCGGCCGAGCTCCGGATTACCCGCGTCAAGGCACTCAGCGAGCACGACCTCGTCGGGGTCGTCACCTACCTGCTTGCCAGGTACCCGGACACGTTCCCGCCGCTGCTCGACGAGGCGCTCAGCGCGGTGAGCCCGAAGCAGAGCGCCCCCGACGCCGGGGGGAGCGAGTGAGCCGCCCGGGTCCCCGCATGCGCTGAAGGACCGGCCGCTCCGCCGCCGGGCGGCCTCTTTCGCGTGCTCGCGCCGGCGCCCCGACAGGGCCGGCCCGCCCGCTGCCGTAGGCCAGGGGCCGGGAACAGCCGCCGACTATAGTTTGTTGCGCTAACGAACTAATAAGTCGGCGGCCGTGGGGATGAGAGCTTGAAGAGCAGGGCTGTAGCGGTCTGGAGAAGGACCTTTTCGTCACTGAAAGTCCCGAACTACCGGCTGTACTTCGCCGGCCAGTCGATTTCGCTGGCCGGGACCTGGATGCAGATGACGGCGCAGTCCTGGCTCGTGCTGACCCTCACCCACTCCAGCGCCGACCTCGGGCTCGCGGTGGCACTGCAGGCTCTCCCTGTCCTGCTCCTTGGTCCTTACGGCGGGGTCATCGCCGACCGGGTGGACAAGCGGCGGCTGATGATCGCGCTGCAGATCGTCATGGGCTTCCAGGCATTGGCGCTCGGGCTGCTTGTCGTGTTCGGCTCGCCCCGCTTCTGGGAGATCTGCGCGCTGGCCGTGGTCCTCGGCCTGAACAACGCCTTCGAGAACTCGGCCCGGCAGGCCTTCGTCAGGGAAATGGTCGGCAAGGACGAGCTGCGCAACGCCATCACGCTGAACTCGGTGACGGTGAACGCCGCCCGGGCCGTGGGGCCCGCCATCGGCGGGGTGCTCATCGCGACGGCCGGCATCGGGACCTGCTTCCTCGTCAACGCGGCCAGTTTCGCGGCCGTCGTGTCCTCCCTGCTGATGATGGACCGCTCCGCCCTGCGGCCAAGTCCGCCGTCCGGGCGGGCGAAGGGGCAGCTGCGCGAAGGCTTCAGGTACGCGGCCCGCACTCCGACCATCGCGATTCCGCTCGCGATGATGGCCCTGGTCGGGCTGCTCGCGTACGAGTTCGCGGTCTCGCTCCCGGTCCTGGCCGAACGGTCCTTCCACGGCGGCGCGGAGGCCTACGGCTTCATGACCGCGGCGATGGGCATCGGCGCGGTCATCGGCGGGCTGTTCACCGCCGCCCGCGGCCGGACCGGGCTACGGCCGATGATCATCGCGTCGCTTGGCTTCGGAGCGGCCATCCTGGTCTGCGCGTTTTCGCCGTTCCTGGGCCTGGCTTACGCGGCGCTGCTGTTCGTGGGCTGGGCGAGCGTCTCGTTCATCGCGATCGGCAACTCCACGATTCAGCTCAGCGCCGAGCCGAGCATGCGCGGCCGGGTGATCGCACTCTGGCAGGTCGCGTTCCAGGGCACGACGCCAGCGGGCGGCCCGGCGATCGGCTGGATCATCGCGCTGACCGACCCGCGCGTCGGCCTCGCGGTGGGCGGCGTCTCCTGTTTCGCGGCCGCGCTCGGCGGCGCCGCCCTCGCCAGGCGTTACCGCCGCGCCCGGCCGCCGCGCACGGTGCAGGTCGAGAGCCGCGCTTCGGCTGCTCCCGTTCCGGCTGAGGTGTAGCCTCACCTAAGAGCGCTGCAATCGTTTGCAGGAACGTCCGGGCCAGGGTGTTCCTGACCCCGGCGGCATCGGAGGTTCAGGCATGACGGAAAGCGGCGGGGCTGCTGCCGCCGGCCCGGTACCGGCGCCCGGCCGCGGATGGTCGGCCTTCATCGGCGGTTCCTGGGCCGGCGCCGTCGGGGCAGGCGGTGTGTTCACCGTCGACGAGCCCGCCACCGGCGCGCCGCTCGCCGCCGTGACCGCCTCCGACGCGGAGGTCACGGCGTCGGCGGTCGCCGACTCGCGGCGCGCCTATGAGCAGGAGTGGCGGCGCACCACGCCGCGTGAACGGTCCGCGTACCTGCGGGCGGTGGCGGCCGTGATCCGCCGCCATGCGGACGAACTGGCGGAACTCGAGGCGCGCGAAGTCGGCAAGCCGCGCAGGGACGCGCTGCGGTTTGACGTCTCCTACAGCTCGGCCGCGTTCGACTACTACGGCGGTCTGGCCGAGACGCTGCACGGCGAAGTCATCGATTCCGGGCCGATCGAGGCGCGCGTCAAATATGAGCCGTACGGGGTCGTCGCCGCCATCCTGCCGTTCAACTGGCCGCCCCTGCACTTCAGCAAGAAGACCGCCCCGGCCATCGCGGCGGGAAACACGGTCGTGATCAAGCCGGGCGACCAGGCCCCGCTGGCCGTGCTGCGGCTGGTCGAGCTGGTCAGCGAGGTCCTGCCGCCGGGAGTGGTGAACGCGGTCACCGGGCCGGCGGCCGGGCCCGCTCTCACCGCGAACCCGCTGGTGGAGCGGATTACGTTCACTGGCGCGACGAGCACCGGCCGGGCGGTCTTGCGGGCGGCGGCCGAGAACCTCACCTACGCGACCATGGAGCTCGGCGGGAAGAACGCACTCATCGTGCTCGACGACGCGGACATGGACACGGCTGTCAGCGTGGCGGTCGAGGGCATGTTCTATAACCAGGGGGAGGCGTGCACGTCGACCGCCCGGCTGCTGGTGCACCGTTCCCGGTACGACGAGTTCCTGACCCGCTTCTGTGCCGCCGCCGAGGCCCTGGTGGTGGGTGACGGCCTGGATCCCCGGACTGATATCGGGGCCATGGTTGACCGCGGACAGCAGCAGCGGGTGCTCGGCTACCTGCGCCGTGGTGTCGAAGAAGGCGCCCGCCTCGCCGCCCAGGGCAGCCTGCCCAGCGACCCGCGGCTGGCCGGCGGCTTCTTCGTGCCGCCCGCGGTCCTCGCGGATGTCACCCCCGGCATGGTCGTCGCGCAGGAGGAGATCTTCGGGCCGGTCGCCTGCGTCATGCGCTACGACACCGAGGACGAGGCCGTCGCCATCGCCAACGGCACCGCCTACGGACTGACCTGCGCCCTGATCACGCGGGACCATTTCCGCGCGAGCCGCCTGGCCGACCGGCTCGAGGCGGGCATGATCTTCGTCAACAACTACATGCGCCGTGCTTTTCTCGGCACACCGTTCGGCGGAGTCAAGGGCAGCGGCTTCGGCCGCGAGAACGCCGCCGGGACGCTGCACGAGTTCGTCCGCGCGAAGAACATCCGGTTTCCCTCAGGCAAGGAGCCGGTACCGGGCTGGCCGCCGGGCGCCTGACACCGTCTCCCGCCTGGCAAGCACGCCAAGCCCAGTGGCGCCGGCCCTACACGAACGCGCTGATGCCCGTCTCAGCCCGTCCGATGAGCAGCTTCTGGATCTGGCTGGTGCCTTCGTAGAGGGTCATCACCCGGGCGTCGCGCATGAACTTCTGCACGGGGTACTCATCGACGTACCCGTACCCGCCGAATGCCTGGATGGCCAGGTTGGACGCGCGAACCGCCGCCTCGCTCGCGAAGTACTTGGCCTTGGTGGCGGCCAGCCCGAACGGCTCGCCGCGCTCGATGAGGTCAACGGCGCGCCAGACGAGCAGCCGGGCCGCGTCCGCGTCGACCGAGATCTCCGCGATCATGTCCTGCACCATCTGGAAGCTCGCGATCGGCCGTCCGAACTGGGTCCGCGTCCGGGCGTAGTCCACCACCGCGTCCAGGCAGGCCTGGACGATCCCGACGCAGCCGGCCGCCACCGACACCCGCCCCTTGTCCAGTGCCTTCATGGCGATCGAGAAACCCTGTCCCTCGTCGCCCAGCCGGCTGGAGGCGGGCACCCTGACGTCGGTGAGGGTCAGCTCCGCCGTGGCCTGCCCGCGCAGGCCGAGCTTGCCGCGGATCTCGCGCCTGGCGAATCCGGGCGCCGCCGTCGGGACCAGGAACGCGGAGATGCCGCGCGGGCCAGGTCCCCCGGTGCGGGCGAACAGCAGGCAGACGTCGGCCCAGGACCCGTTCGTGATAAACATCTTCGATCCGTTGATCAGGTACTCGTCGCCTTGGCGCTCGGCCCGGCTGCGCAGCTGGCCGGCGTCGGAGCCGGTGTCCGGTTCGGTCAGCCCGAAGCAGCCGAGGGCTCTCCCCTCCGCCAGCGGCGTGAGCCACTGCTTCTTCTGCTCGTCGGTGCCGAAGGTCGCGACGGGGGTCGCCACCAGCCCCAGGGAGACCGACACGATCCCGCGCACGGCGGAGTCGGCTCGCCCTAGTTCCTCCATCATCAGCGCGTAGGTCAGGTAGTCGGCCGCTGACCCGCCCCACTCCTCGGGCACGGTAAGCCCGAAGACGCCGATCTCGGCCATCAGCGGAAGCAGTTCGGTGTCGACGCCTTCGTCCCGGTCCCAGCGCGCGCGGTGCGGCACGACCTCCCGGTCGAGGAAGTCCCGTACCAGCGCACGGAACGCCTGCTGCTCGGCCGTGAGGGTGAGATCCATGAAGGCTCCGATCGGGTCGAAGTGGTTTTTGCCCGGCGCGTGGTCTACAGTAGCCATGACTAAGCGCTCGCTTAGCCATCATAGACCCGCGAGAGTTGGTGTATGAGCTTCAACCTGGCGATCATGCTGAGGGAATCGGCGCGGTCGTTCCCCGACAAGGACTTCCTCCGCTACGCCGGCGGACGGCTGAGTTACGCCGACGCCGACGAGCTCAGCAGCCGTGTCGCCGCCGCACTGCGCGGCCGCCTGCTGCCGCCAGGGGCGAAGGTCGCGGTCCAGCTGCCGAACGTGCCCGAGTTCGTGATGGCCTACTTCGGCCTGCTCAAGGCCGGGCTGACCATGGTGCCGCTCAACCCGCTGCTCAAGCGGGACGAGATCCGCTACCACCTCGGCGACTCCGACGCGGTGATGCTGATCCACGCGGGCGCCCCGGAGGCTTACGCGGCCCTGTCCGGCCTGCCGGCCATCGAATCGGTCGTCGCGGCGGCCGCGGCAGGGCCGCCCGCGGGCGCGGGCCAGGCAAGCACGGGACAGGCGGGCGCGGGCCAGGCGGGCACGCCGTTCGCCGAGCTGCTCACGGCCGACGCCGACCCGGACATCTACCCGGGCGCCGCCGACGACACGGCCGTCATCTTGTACACCAGCGGGACCACCGGCCGCCCCAAGGGCGCCGAGCTGTCGCACTTCCAGCTCTACATGACGTGCACGCTGGGCGGCCAGACGTTCGGCACGCTGCCGGACGACGTCTCGCTCGCCGTCCTGCCGCTATTCCACGTCTACGGCCTGTCGAGCATCCTCAACGGCGCGACCAGGTACGGCCGCACCATCGCCCTGCTCCAGCGCTTCTCGGCCGAGGCGGTGCTCGACGCGATCGAGCGCGACCGGATCAGCATCATGGCCGGCGTGCCGACGATGTACCACGAGCTCGCCGAGGCGGACATCGAGGGCCGTGACCTGAGCAGCCTGCGGATCGGCAGCTCGGGAGGCGCCGCGATCCCGGTCAGCGTGCTGCAGCGCTTCGAGGCCAAGTACGGGATCACCATTCTCGAGGGATACGGGCTGTCGGAGTCCGCGTCGACGGTGACCGTCAACCCCGGTGCCGGCAGCCGCAAGTTCGAGTCGATCGGCAAGCCCCTGTGGGGCATCGAGCTGCGCATCGCGGGCCCCGGTGACCAGCCGCTGCCGCCCGGCGCCGAGCACGTCGGCGAGATCGTGCTGCGCGGTCACAACATCACCAAGGGCTACTACAAGCGGCCCCGGGAGACCGCCGAGGCCTTCCGCAACGGCTGGTTCTACACCGGCGATCTCGGTTACGTCGACGACGACGGGTTCGTGTTCGTCGTCGACCGCAAGAAGGACATGATCATCCGCGGCGGCTTCAACGTGTACCCGCGCGAGGTCGAGGAGCTCCTCTACCGGCACCCGGCGGTGCTCGAGGCAGCCGTTGTCGGCCGTCCCGACCCCCGGCTCGGCGAGGAGGTCCAGGCGTTCGTCGTGCTCCGGCCTGATTCAGGCCAGAGCGCCGACGACGTCAGGGCCTGGGTGAAGGAGCGGATCGCGGCCTACAAGTACCCGCGCGAGATCCACCTCGTCGATGCCCTGCCGAAGGGCCCGACGGGCAAGATTCATAAGCAAACGCTCAGGGATGCGGCCCGCGCGCCCGGTTCCCCGGCAGTGCCGGCGACAACTCAGGATCCCCATGGGAGGACCTCATGACCAGTGCCACGCCCTCGCCCCGGGTGGCGATCGTTACCGGAGCCGGCCGCGGCATCGGCGCCGCGGTTGCGGTGCGCCTCGCGGCCGACGGGTTCGCGGTCGGCGTGCTCGACCTGACCGAGGATAGCTGCGCCGGCACCGTGAAGGCGATCACCGCCGACGGCGGTACCGCGGTGGCGGTGGGCGCCGACGTGAGCTCGGCCGAGGACGCCGCCGCCGCGGTCGAGACGGTGGCGTCCGCCCTCGGGAGCCCGACGGTCCTCGTCAACAACGCCGGCATCACCCGCGACAACCTCCTGTTCAAGATGACGGAAGAGGACTGGGACTCGGTCATCAGCGTCCACCTGCGGGGGACGTTCCTGATGACCAGGGCCGTGCAGAAGCACATGGTGGGGGCTGAGTGGGGCCGCATCGTGAACTTGTCGAGCACATCGGCTCTCGGCAACCGCGGGCAGTCCAACTACTCGGCCGCCAAGGCCGGGCTCCAGGGCCTGACGAAGACGATGGCCATCGAACTTGGCCGGTACAACATCACCGCGAACGCCATCGCGCCCGGCTTCATCCAGACGGAGATGACCCGCGCCACCGCCGAGCGGCTCGGCCGCGACTTCGACGAGTTCAGCGCCGAACGGGCCGCGGGGATCCCGGTTCGCCGTCCCGGCCGCCCCGAGGACGTGGCCGGCCTGGTCTCCTACTTCGTCAGGGACGAGGCCTCGTTCGTGTCCGGCCAGGTCGTGTACGTGGCCGGAGGCCCGAAGGCATGAACGATTCGCGTCAACTGTGCTTCCAGGGCATCGACGAGCTGGCCGGGTGGGTCGGGCGGCATCTCGGCTACAGCGACTGGCTGCTGGTCGACCAGGCCAGGATCAACCTGTTCGCCGACGCCACGGGCGACCACCAGTGGATCCATGTCGACCCCGAGCGTGCGGCCGGCGGGCCGTTCGGTGCGACCGTCGCCCACGGCTACCTCACCCTCTCGCTCATTCCGAGCCTGGTGTCGCAGATCTACAAGGTCGAGGGCGTGCCGCTGCGGATCAACTACGGCTCGGACAAGGTGCGGTTTCCCGCGCCGGTGCGAGCCGGGTCGCGGATCAGGGCGGGCGCCGAGCTGCTGCGGCTTGACCGGGGCGCCAGCGGCGTGCGCAGCACGGTGCGGGTCACCGTCGAGATCGAGGGGGAGCCCAAGCCGGCCTGCGTGGCGGAGACGCTCGGGCTGTTCGGATGACGGCCGAGTCGCTTCTGGCCCACAGCGGGTCGCCACCTGGCCTCGACGTCAGCGCCCTGGCGGGCTATCTCGAGACGGCCAGGCCGGGGCTGGTCCGCGGTCCGCTCGACGCCGTGCTCATCACCGGCGGACGTTCCAACCTGACGTACGGCATCAGCGATGCCGACGGGAGAGAGCTGATCGTCCGCCGGCCGCCGCTTGGCCATGTGCTCGCGACCGCACACGACATGGCGCGCGAGTACCGGGTCATCAACGCACTCGACGGCACCGCTGTGCCGGTTCCGCGCGCGTACCTGCTGTGCGCTGACCCGGCAGTGACCGGCGCGCCGTTCTTCGTGATGGAGAAGGTGGCCGGCGTGGCCCTGCGCCAGCGGGCCGAGCTGGAACAGCTCGGCCCGGAGCGGGTGCGGCGGATCTGCCACCGCATGATCGCTACGCTCGCCGGCCTGCACGCGGTCGATCCGGTGCAGGCCGGGCTCGCCGACTTTGGCCGAACGAAGGGTTACCTTCGCCGTCAGGTCAACCGGTGGCAGCGGCAGCTGGCTCAGTCGCACAGCCGCGACCTTGCGGGACTTGACGAGCTTTACCGCCGGCTATCTGAGTCGGTCCCTGAAGAGTCGGCCAGCGCGGTCGTGCACGGTGACTACCGGCTAGACAACCTGCTGATCGGCGCGGACGACGAGATCACGGCGGTCCTCGACTGGGAGATGTCGACGCTGGGCGACCCGCTGGTCGACCTCGCGGTGCTTGTCGCCTACGCCCAGGAGGCGACGCTGAGTCCGTACGGCAGCCGCGACAGCGCCGCGCACGCGGCCGGGTTCCCGTCGCCTGATGAGCTCATCGAGGCGTACACCCGGGCGTCCGGCCGTGCCGCCGACGATTTCGGCTTCTACCTCGGCCTCGCGTTCTTCAAGATCGCCGGGATCATCGAGGGGATTCACTTCCGCTACGTGGCGGGCCAGACGGTCGGCGACGGGTTCGCCGGCGTCGGGGCCCGGGTGCCCTGGCTGATCGAAGCCGGGCTGGCCGCGGTCACCCGCTGATTCACCTTAAGGAGAGCCGTGGACTTCGCATTCGACCAGCGCACAACCGAGCTGCGCGAACAGCTCATCGCCTTCATGGAGCAGCACGTCTACCCGGCCGAGTCGGCCCTGGCCGGCACGGACGGGGCGGACGAGAAGGGCACTGGCGACGAGGGCGCCGACGGGTGGAGCCGCCCGCCGGTCGTCAAGGAGCTGCAGCGCGAGGCGAAGGCGCAGGGCCTGTGGAACCTGTTCCTGCCCGGCGAGTACGGCGCGGGCCTGACCAACCTGCAGTACGCGCCGCTGGCGGAGATCCTCGGCCGCAGCCCGCGGCTCGGGCCCGCGGCGGTGAACTGCTCGGCGCCGGACACCGGCAACATGGAAGTGCTCGCGATGTTCGGCACTCCTGAGCAGAAGAAGCGCTGGCTCGAGCCGCTGCTCGCGGGTGAGATCAGGTCGTCTTTCGCGATGACAGAGCCGGCCGTCGCCTCCTCTGACGCGACCAACATCAGCACCAGCATCCGCCGGGACGGCGACGAGTACGTCATCAACGGCACGAAATGGTGGATCACCGGGGCGATGAACCCGAACGCGGAGATCTTCATCGTGATGGGCAAGACCGACCCGGAGGCCGCCCGCCACCGGCAGCAGAGCCAGATTTTGGTGCCCAGGGACACGCCGGGGCTAGAGATCCGGCGGGGAATGCACGTGTTCGGCTACGACGACGCCGATCACGGCGGCCACGCCGAGCTGGTCTTCCACGACGCCCGGGTGCCGGCGTCCAACTTGATCGCGGGCGAAGGGGAGGGATTCGCCATCGCGCAGGCCCGGCTGGGACCCGGCCGTATCCACCACTGCATGCGGCTCGTGGGACTGGGCGAGCGGGCGCTCGAGCTCATGTGCCGGCGGGCACTCAGCCGGGTCGCCTTCGGGAAGCCGCTGGCCGACCAGGGCGTCGTCCGCGGCTGGATCGCGGAGTCGCGGGTACGGCTCGAGCAGCTCCGGCTGCTCACGCTGAAGACCGCGTGGCTGATGGACACGGTAGGCAACCAGGGCGCGCACACCGAGGTCCAGGCCATCAAAGTGGCCGCGCCGGCTACCGTCGAATGGATCCTTGACAAGGCGATCCAGGCACACGGCGCCGCCGGGCTCAGCCAGGACTTCCCGCTGGCCCGGTGGTACGCGTCCACTCGCACGCTACGCTTCGCCGACGGCCCTGACGAAGTGCACAAGAACTCGCTGGCCAAGCGCGAGCTCGCCAAGTACAAGGGACAATGAGACCGAAAGTGGAGACCCAATGACCGGTGACAGCCTCGTAACGGACGAGACAGCGCGCGAACGCCTGGTTAGCGCCGCCATCACCGCGTTCGCCGCCAAGGGCTTCCACGGGACGACCACCAGGGACATCGCCACCTCGGCGGGGCTCAGCCCGGCCGGGGTGTACGTGCACTATCCGTCCAAGGAAGAACTGCTGTTCAGCATCACGGAGGAAGGGCACCGCGGCGTGCTGGCCGAGATGCGGGCGGCCTCGGCGCGGGCGGATGACCCGGCAGGCAAGCTCGTCTCGATCGTGCGAGCCTTCGCGCTGTGGCACGCCGAGCGTCACACCCGCGCGCGGATCGTCAACTACGAACTGACCGCGCTGACTCCCGAGCACTACGCGGTGATCAACGGCATCAGGCGGCTGATCACGGCCGAGCTTGAGCAGGTGGTCGAGGCCGGACAGCTGGACGGGTCGTTCGATGTCGCCGACGTCCGGATGACCACCGGCTCGCTGCTGTCGCTCGGCATCGATGTCTCCCGCTGGTACCAGAACACCGGGCACATCACGCCGCAGCAGATCGCCGACCACCACGTCCACCTGGCACTGCGCATCGTGGGTGCCCGGCCGCGTGGCCGCTAGTCAGCGCAGGTAAATCCGCCGCGGGTCGAGGTCCTGCCGCAGCAGCCGCAGTTCCTCGGCGCTCGGCGGATCGGTTTCCCTGACGCCGTCGGCCACCGTCAGCGGCCAGCCGGTCGCCGCGCGGACCTCGTCGATCCTGACTCCTGGGTTCACCGCGCTGAGCGTGAGTTCGCCGGCTTCTCCGCTCAGCACGCCCAGCGGGGTGATCAGCCGGGTGACGCCCCGGCCGCTCGCCTGACGCTGCCCGGCCGGCCCGGTCAGGCCCGGCGCCGGCGATGTCACGAAGTCGAGTTCCCGCACCAGGGTCTGCACGCTGTGCCTGCGCATGACCACGAAAACCTCGCGCGCGTGCGCCATGACCTCGATGGCGCCGCCGGAGCCCGGCAGGCGGTGCCCGGGCCGCGCATACGTGCCGCCGATGAGGGTGGAGTTGAGGCTGCCGTACCGGTCGATCTGGGCGGCGCCGAGAAAACCGACGTCGATGCGCTGGCCGAAGATCATGTAACCGAACAGCTGCGGCATCGCCAGCACGCCCTCGGCCCCGGTCACCAGCATCGAGTCGGAGATGCTGGTGGGCAGGTCGATCGGGTGGGCACCGGTCACCCCGGACTCGTAGACGATCTCGATGTCCGGCGCGCAGGTCAGCTGGGCCAGTGACACCGCCAGCGTGGGCAGGCCGTGCCCGGCGAACACCACCCGGCGGCCCGCCAGTTCACGCGCGGCAAGCACGGTCAGCAACTCGGAGGTCGTCACCTGCCCGGTCATCGCGGTTCCCCCTCGCTGCCGCGGCCCGCCGGCTTGAGCCGCCGGCGGCCGTAGTTCACCGTCCCCGACAGTGCCTCGTCGACCCGCACCCGTTCGAGCGCCTCAGGAGCGAGCCGGGCGAGGTACTCCGCATGGCCGGCCGTGTCCCTGACGTAGGCATCCACCCAGCGCCGCACCGCGCCCGCGGTGCGCCCCATCTCCGACCACTCGCGGAAGCACCGGTCGTCACGTTCGTAATAGCCCTGGACCGAAGCCGGGTACGCCCCAAGCGGGCACTCGACCACGGCGTCGACCACCTGCGACGGCACGATGGTGCGGTTCGGGTCGGCACGGATCACGTCGTCGCCGACGATTTCCTCGACCGTGACGATCACCCGGCGGCCGGCGAACGCGACCTCCTGCTGCACCCCGAGGATTCCCCAGGCCTGCACGTTCCCCCGGCGGTCGGACCGCTGCGCGTGGATGACAGAGACATCCGGGTTGAGCGGCGGCACCACGCTGACCTGCTGGCCGCTGTACGGATCGGTGACCCGGCGGATCAGGTCGTTCGCCGCCAGCAGGTCGCTGCCTTCGTAGGAGCGGACCGGGTAGAAGGGCAGCTTCGCCGCGCCAGCCTGGTAGCGCGCGATCATCCCGCCGTGGCTGTACTCCTCAAAGCTGAACGCCTCGCTGCCGCTCTCGAGCGCCCGCCGCAGTTCGTGCAGCGAGCCGCCTGAGCTGTTGCCGATGAACGAGGAGACCAGCTTGCGGGCACAGCCAGCGGCGATGAGCTGGTCGATCATCATGTCGCAGGACATACGGCAGATGGTCAGCTCCCCGATGCCCTGCCGGATGATCTCGTGCGCGGCCGCCATCGGGACGAGGTGCCCGAACCCCTCGAGCGCCACGGTCATGCCGGGCTTGACGTAGGCCGCGATGGCCTCGGACAGCGTCGTGACCCGGCTGGCCGTCATCGCTGTTACCCCTCACTTCAGGCGACGTAGGCGATCCGGCCGACGGTACGTCCGTCGGCGAGCTGCTGCACGGACGCCGCGATGTCTTCGATGCCCACCCGGCGCGAAACGAGCGGGCGCAGCAGGCCGGCGTCGGCCATCCGCGTCAGTTCGGCCTGGCAGGCCGCCACCGCCCGGGGGTCGCGGTTCCTGTACAGCCCCCAGTGCAGGCCGATCACCGCGTAGTTCTTGATCAGGGCATGGTTGAGGCGAACCTGCTGAATCTCGCCGCCCGCGAAGCCGATGAGGACAATTCTTCCCTCGAAGGCGATGCACTTGGTCGAGCGCTGGTACGTGTCACCGCCGACCGGGTCGTAGACGACATCGGCGCCGCGGCCGCCGGTCACCTCGTTCACCACCGCGACGAAGTCCTGGCTGAGCCGGTCGATCACCACGTCCGCCCCGAGCTCCCTGGCGTACCTGGCCTTCTCCGGGCCTCCCGCGACCGCGATGACGCGGGCGTCGGCGGCCTTGCCCAGCTGGACGGCGGCGCTGCCGACCCCGCCTGCCGCCGCGTGCACGAGCAGCCACTCGCCCTCGCGCAGGCGGGCCCGCCGGTGCAGGGCGAACCAGCTGGTCTGGTAGCCGAGGTACAGCGAGGCCGCCTGGGCGTCGTCGAGGGATTCCGCCGCGGGGAACGTGCTCGCCTCGGCCATCAGCGCGTACTCGGCGAAGGAACCGGACGGCAGCACGCTCGACCCGACGACCCGGTCTCCCGCGGCGAACGCGGTGACGCCCGGTCCTGTTGTCTCCACGATCCCGCACAGCTCGACGCCGAGGGTGAACGGTAGCTCGGGTTTCACCTGGTAGGTACCCCGGCACATGAGGGCGTCGGGGAAGTTGGCGGGCGCGGCGAGGACCCGGACCAGCAGCTGGCCCGCGCCAGGCGACGGGAGGGGAATGGCGGCCAGCCGCATCGCCTCGGCCGGCTCGCCCAGGCGTTCCACCGTCCAGGCGCGCATGACCGGGCCGCTCACCGGGCGGCCGCGGCCGACGGTGCGGACCCCGCGCCGGGAGGCGACGGGGCGCGGCCGACCGGCTGGCCGCCGGGATCGCGCGGGCCGGGGATGCCGCGGAAGGCGAACGGCGCGGCCGGGCGTCCCGGCTGCACGTACCAGGCCTCGCCGCCCCGGTCGCTTGCCAGCACGGCGAACACCGCCTCGGCCACGGCCGACGGCTCAAGCAGCGGGATCTGCGCGTCGGCGATCACCGGCCGGATGCGGTCCACCATCGTCGTGTCGGTGAAGCCCGGACATACCGCGTTGATCAGCACGTTCTCTTCCCGCAGCCGCGGGCCGAGTGCGCGTACCAGCCCGACGGCGGCGTGCTTGCTCGCGCAGTAGATGGGGTCACTGGTCGTGCCGGTGAGGCCGGCCAGGCTCGCGGTAACGACGATCCGGCCGCCGCCGCGCTGGCGCAGCGCGGGGAGGGCGGCGTTCACGCCGAAGACAGGACCGTCGATGTTCACGCCCATCTCCCGGCGGTAGGCCGCTAGGTCGAAGTCGGGCCCGAGCCGGAGGTCGAGCACGACGCCGGCGTTGAGCAGGGCGACGTCCAGGCCCCCGTAACGCTCGACAGCGGCCCGCACCGCGCTGGCCGAGTCCTCAGGACGGGTCACGTCACACCGCACGGCGGCTCCGCCGAGACGGCTGGCCAGTCGCTGTACCGCATCGGAATCGAGGTCGGCGAGCAGCACGGAAGCGCCTGCGCCGGCCGCCATCTCGGCCAGGCAGGTGCCGATACCGCCCGCGGCGCCGGTCACCAGGACAACCTTGCCGCTCAAGTCGTCAGTCACGACACTCCCTCGCATCTCTAAGCGCTTGCTTACCATCGCTCCCGGCGGGCGTCTTGTCAAGCCCGCGGCGGTGGCGGCCGCGGTTGCCGAGGGTTGACTACGGCGCCCTGGCTTGACAGGATAAGCGATCGCTTAGTCATGGAGCCGCCCCGGCCGGGGCCGGTCAGACGTGAGCGGTTGGGAGACCCACGCATGCCAGACGCCGTGATCGTCGCCGCGGCCCGGACCCCTATCGGCCGCGCGTACAAGGGATCGCTTGCCAGCCTGCGCCCGGATGACCTGACGGTCAATGCCGTTGAAGCGGCCCTGGCCCAGGTGCCGTCCCTTGACCCCCAGACCATCGACGACCTGATGGTCGGGTGCGGGTCGCCGGGCGGTGAGCAGGGATTCAACCTCGCCCGGGTGGTCACGGTCCTGCTCGGGCTCGACGCCGTGCCAGGCACCACCGTCACCCGTTACTGCGCGTCGTCGCTGCAGACCACCCGGATGGCGATGCACGCGATCCGGGCCGGCGAAGGGCACGTGTTCGTCTCCGCCGGGGTCGAGTGCGTCAGCCGCGCCCGCCAGGGCACCAGCGACAACCCGCCGGCCGACCCGGGAGCCGACCCCCGCGACCGCAGCCGCAACCCGTGGCGGAACCCGGTGTTCGAGCCCGCCCAGTCGGTGACCGGCGAGCGGTCCGCGAGCGGCGCCGGGCAGTGGACCGACCCGCGGGCGGACGGGCAGCTGCCGGACATCTACATCGCCATGGGCCAGACCGCCGAGAACGTCGCCCAGGTCAAAGGGGTGTCACGGCGGGATCAGGACGAGTTCGGCGTCCGCTCGCAGAACCTGGCAGAGAAGGCGATCGCGGACGGGTTCTGGGCCAGGGAGATCACCCCGGTCGAGCTCGCCGACGGCACCGTGGTGGCCGCCGATGACGGGCCAAGGGCCGGGGTCACCTACGAGGCGGTGTCCCAGCTGAAGCCGGTCTTCCGGCCGGACGGCACGGTCACTGCGGGCAACTGCTGCCCGCTCAACGACGGCGCCGCCGCCCTGGTCGTCATGAGCGACGTGCGGGCGCGTGAACTGGGGATCACCCCGCTGGCGCGGATCGTGGCGACCGGGGTGTCGGCGCTGTCTCCCGAGCTGATGGGGCTCGGCCCGGTCGAGGCGACCCGCCGTGCCCTCGCGCTGGCGGGGATGGGCATCGGCGACATCGACCTGGTCGAGATCAACGAGGCTTTCGCCGCCCAGGTGCTTGCCTCGCAGCGCGAGCTCGGCATCGACCTCGGCCGGCTCAACGTCAACGGGGGAGCCATCGCGGTGGGCCACCCGTTCGGTATGACCGGTGCCCGGATTTCCACCACGCTGATCAACTCGCTGCGCACGCACGACAAGCAGTTCGGGCTCGAGACGATGTGCGTAGGCGGCGGACAGGGCATGGCGATGATCGTCGAGCGCCTGTCGTGACGGCCGCGGTACGGTTCGCGGGGCAGTCGGCGGTGGTCACCGGCGCGAGCCGGGGGATCGGGCTGGCGATCGCCAGGCAGCTGGCCGCCGACGGCGCCCGGGTCTGCGTGACCGGCCGCGACGCCGACGCGCTGGCCGCCGCGGTGCGGGAACTGCGGGAGACCGGGACCGTGATCGGCGTGCCTGGCAAGGCCGATGACCCGGCCCATCAGGCCGACGTGATCGAGCGGACGCTGCGCGAGTTCGGCTCGGTCGACATGCTGGTGAACAACGCCGGGACCAATCCCGTGTTCGGCGGCGTGATCGATATCAGCGCCGCCGCCGCCCGCAAGATCTTCGAGGTCAACGCGCTCGCCCCGCTTTCCTGGACACAGCAGGCCCACCGGGCCTGGATGGGCGCGCACGGTGGCGGCATCGTCAACGTCACGTCGGTGGCGGGTCTGCGGCCCGCCCCCGGCATCGGGTTCTACGGCGCGAGCAAGGCGATGCTGGCCCACCTGACCAGGGAGCTGGCGGTGGAGATCGGCCCGGCGGTCCGGGTCAACGCGGTGGCCCCGGCCGTCGTGAAGACCCGTTTCGCCCAGGCCCTGTACGCCGAGCGCGAGGACGAGGTGGCCGCGGGCTATCCGCTCAAGCGTCTGGGCGTTCCGGCTGACGTGGCCGGCGCGGTCGCGTTCCTGCTGTCCGCCGAGGCCTCCTGGATCACCGGTCAGGTGCTCGTCCTCGACGGCGGGGTGACGCTGGCGGGAGGGCACTGAGATCCGGTGGAGGTCGCCGACCATGGATCTTGTGAATCCGGCACTTTTAGTGCACATTTGGTACGCAACACGGTCCGAGCGCGGGAGCACCATGGGGAACAGTGATCGCCAGGGCTCGGGAAGGGGGGCCGCCGGCGGCCCGGCGGCTGCCGGCGGTACTCGTGCCGCGGGCTCCCTGCGCCCGCGCGCGCTGGTGGAACGGGGGATAAGATCGGCCATTCTGGGCGGCGACCTCGCCCCCGGGCAGCGGCTGCCTGGCGAGTTCGAGCTCGCGACCGAGTACGGGGTGAGCCGCACGACGGTGCGCGAAGCCCTGCGTGCGCTCACCGCGCAGAGCCTCATCCGCAAGGTGCCGGGGGCCGGCGGCGGCAGCTTCGTGCAGGCGGTGGACATCAGTTCATTCGGCCGGTCGCTGAGCCAGTCCATTCACCGGCTGGCGCAGCTCGGCGGAGCCCCCTTCGAGGAGATGTCGCTGATGCGCCAGTTCCTCGAGATCCCCGCCGTGCGGCTGGCCGCCGCGCACCGCAGCGACGCCGAGCTGGCGACGCTGCACGCCCTGGTGGACGAGGAAAAGCAGATATCAGTTGACGACCCGCGGGTATCAGAGGCCGACGCCGAGTTCCACGGCACGATCGCGGCGGCCTCGGGCAACCGGCTGCTCGCGTCGTTCGTTCAGGCCCTGCACCGCGACACCGAGCCGGTGCACTACCTGAGGCTGTCGCCCGAGGTCGGCCGCACGACGGTGCGCCAGCATCAGCGCATCGTCCGGGCGATCAGGGACCGCGACGCCGACGCGGCTGAACGCGAGATGACGGCCCATCTCAGTTACCTGCGCGCGCAGTACTCGGCGCGGATCGAGTCGTCGCTGTCCGGCGATGCCTCGACGGCAGACGACGACTAATTAGCCAGCGCTTACCGGGTGCCGGACGGCACGGGTGTTACCTGGAAAAATGAGGTAAGCAAGCGCTTGACTAGTTTTTAAATGTCCGACAGTATGGCTGACGTCGCCCATGCGACCTGCGTCACAGCGCCAGTAGCGCGAGGCGGCTACCCGTTGCCCCGCGTGAGATCGGCCCAGACGGTGGAGGAGCCAGTGATCGATGGAGATCGGCAGATGACGGGGACATCCGCCGCGTCCAGCCTGGACGCGCCCGTACCCGGCGCGCTGTTGAATGTCCGCGGCCTATCGGTCGCCATAAACGGCACGCAGCTGGTCAGCAACATCGGCTTTGAGCTGCGCCCGGGGGAGATCGTCGGCCTGCTTGGCGAGAGCGGCAGCGGCAAGACGCTCACCGGGCTCAGTGTCCTCGGCTTGCTGCCGCCGGGCTCGGCGGTCGGCGGGACAGTGGAGTTCCGCGGCCAGAACCTGCTCACGATGCCGCGGGCACGGCTCCGGGAAGTGCGCGGCAAGGCCGTCAGCATGATCTTCCAGGAGCCCAGGGCCTCGCTGAACCCCGCCTTGCCAGTCGGGCGCCAGATCAGAGACGTCATCCGCAGTCACGAGGACGTGACGAAGGCCGAGGCTGACACACGGGCCGAGACGCTGCTGCGCGAGGTCGCGCTGCCCGACCCGCGGGCGGTGATGAAAGCCCGGCCACGGGAGCTGTCCGGCGGTATGTGCCAGCGCGTGATGATCGCGATGGCACTGGCCTGCGGGCCCGAGCTGCTCATCGCCGACGAGCCGACCACCGCGCTCGACGCGACCGTGCAGGCCGGGATCATGCGCCTGCTGCGCCGGATCGCCCGCACCAGGCAGTTGTCGGTGCTGCTGATCAGCCACAATCTCGGCGTGATCAGCGAGGTCTGCGACCGGGTGGTGGTGATCTACTGCGGCGAGGTGGTGCACGCCGACACGATCGACTCGCTGCTCGACCGGCCGTTGCACCCCTACTCGTGGGCGCTGCTCAAGGCTGCCCAGGTCGACCTGGACCAGCCCGACCTGAGCAGCGCGCTGGCTGGCACGGCCGCCAGCCCGGCCGATCCCCCCAGCGGCTGCCGGTTTCATCCCCGCTGCCCCTTCGCTGTCGGCCAGTGCGCGGCCACCCACCCAGAACTCGACCAGCTCGCGGCAGGCACCCAGGTCCGCTGCCTGCGCCACCAGGAGCTCCAGCTCGACGCGGCCGCGGTGACGGCATGACGGCCCCCGCTGGACCGCTGCTGCGGGTGACCGACCTGGTGGTCAGCTACGGGCACGGACGCAAGCAGCTGCAGGCGGTCGACGGTGTCTCCTTCGAGATCGGACGCGGCCAGACGCTCGGGATCATCGGCGAGTCAGGCTCGGGCAAATCGACCCTCGCGCTCGCCGTGGCCGGGATCGTCCCGGTGACCGCTGGAAGGGTTGAGTTCCTGTCCGGCCGTCAGCCGCGCCGTGGCCACGGTCGCGGATCGCAGGTTCAGATGGTGTTCCAGGACCCGGCGCTGGCCCTCAACCCGCGGCTGCCGGTCTGGAAGAGCATCGCCGAGCCGATGGCGCCCGGCGCCTGGCGGCTCCCGGCCGGCCTGCGCCAGAAGGCCGAGGTCCTGCTGTCCGATGTCGGACTCGGCCGCCAGTACGCCGACTCGCTGCCCGGCCAGCTTTCCGGCGGGCAGAAGCAGCGGGTGACCATCGCCCGCGCGCTCGCGGCCGAGCACCCGCTGGTGCTGTGCGACGAGCCGGTGTCGGCCCTGGACAGCTCGCTGCAGGTCGGTGTGCTCAGCCTGCTGTCTGAGCTGGCCAGCCAGCGTGATCTCTCCTACCTGATCATCTCCCATGACCTCACCTCAGTCGCCGTCCTGGCCGACCAGGTGGCGGTCATGTACATGGGCCAGTTCGTCGAGATCGGCCCCACCGCCGCGGTGCTCGCCCGGCCACGGCACCCCTATACCCGGGCTCTGGTCGACGCAGTGCCCAAGATCGCCCGCAGGACCGCGGAATCCGACCTTAATGCCGCGGCCGCCGACACCACGGGCGATGCCGTCAGCGACCCGCGTAACCCGCCGTCTGGCTGCCGCTTCCGGCTCCGCTGCCCCTATGCGACCGACCTCTGCGCCACAAGCGCACCCGCACTGACCGGCGACGACGAAACACCCGAGAAGGACGGCGGTTCCGGTCACCGGACTGCCTGCCACTACTGGCCGGAGATCGCTCAGCGAGCCCGGCCGCCGCGGCCCGGACACCTGGCCGGGCTCGCGCCCGCCGAGGCCAGCCGCTTCACCACCCTGGGTGACAAACGGTCACCGCAACCGAGGGGAGATGCCTAAATGCTTAATCGCAGACGTCCGACCGGGCCCCGGGCCCGCCAGTGGTCACGGGCCGGCGCCGTGTGCGCCGCCGCCGCTCTCGTCACGCTCGCCGCCGCCTGCGGCGGCAGCTCGGGATCATCGGCCGCCGGCGGCTCGGGGTCATCGGGCAGCACCGACTCAGGGGCGACGCTGCAGGTCGCCACCTCCCAGCCGCCGACCAACCTGGACCCGTGCGAGGGCACCGGCGGCGCCGACCTGCCGTTCCTGAACCCCGTCTACAGTCCGCTGATCTTCTCGGTGCCGTCGACCGGCGCGCTTGAGCCAGGTCTGGCGTCGAGCTGGGCCTTCAGCGCCAACAAGCTCGCACTCAACGTGACGCTCAAGCAGGGGCTGACGTTCCAGGACGGGACGCCGGTCAACGCGGCCGCCGCGGTCGCCAGCCTCCAGCGCTGCCTCGCGCTCAAGGTGCAGAGCGTTCCCACGATCAAGGACGTGGTCGCGACCGGGGCCGATACCTTCCGCATCGACCTGACCGCCCCGACCTCGGGACTGCCAGGCCTGCTTTCCAACCGCCTCGGCATGATCGTCTCCCCGGCGGCGGTCAAGAAGTACGGCAGCAACTTCGCCGACCACCCGGTCGGCGCGGGTCCCTACAGCTTCGTGAGCTACATCCCTGACAGCTCGGTGACGCTGGCGAAGTTCGCCGGGTACAAGCCGGCGGGCGAGCCCGCGGCCGGCGCGGCCGGCATGCACATCCAGATCATCGAAGACCAGACGGCCCTCGCCAGTGCGGTGATATCCGGCTCGGCGCAGTACGCCTTCGCCGTCGATCCCTCGGTGGTCGCGACGCTGGAGAAGGCCAGCGGCATCTCCGTGCACATCAACAACAAGTCGCTCGCGTTCACCGACCTGGCCTTCAACGAGTCCCTGAAGCCGCTCAACAACGTTGACGTCCGGCTGGCCATCGAGTACGCCATCAACCGGACGGCGCTGGCTACGGGCGCGTCCAACGGCGTGCACAACACCGCCGCCTGGGCGCCGTACCCGCCAGGCAACCCGTACTACGACGCGGCGATGAACAATGCCTGGCCGTACAGCGTGGCCAAGGCCAAGCAGCTGCTGGCCGAGGCCGGCTACCCGAACGGCGTCACACTGACCGGTGTCGCCATCGCGGCGCCGCCGTTCCAGAACGACGGCATCATCTTGCAGCAGCAGCTGGCCGAGGCCGGCATCAAGGTCCAGTTCCAGAACGAGCAGCCCGTGCAGGCCATCGACTCCTTCTCTACCAAGGACTCGGCGATGATGTTCAGCATCGGCTACGACGCTGAACCCACCGCCTACGCGACGTACTACGGCCTGTTCTCCACCACGTCGTTCGACAACGCCGGCCACGTTCCGTCGCCCGCCATGGATACGGCGATCAGCTCGATGAACACGACCTACAACGACAGCGACCTGATGACCGCCATCAAGCAGGCCGACCAGGCGCTCAAGGCCGAGGCACCCATCGCGCCGCTGTACTACAACCCGTTCCCCGAGGCCTACACCTCGAAGATCCAGGGCGCGGACCAGGCATCGTCGCTCATCGGCGAGCCCGACCTGAACTACCTCAGTCTGGCCTCATGACCGTAGCTAACAGCGTCACCCTCGGTACGGCGCCGTCCGACAGCAGGCCGCGCTCGCCCCAGCGGGCGCGGCAGCTGTGGACGCACCCGACGACGGTCATGATCGCCCGGCGGGTCGGGCTGATGATCCCGACGGCCTTCCTGTCGAGCGTGATGACCTTCATCCTGGTCCACCTGGTCCCAGGCGGGCCCGCTCAGGCCCGGCTGGGGGTGACCGCGACCCCCGAGGGCATCGAAGCCGTCAACCAGCAGCTCGGGCTCAACCATTCGCTAGTGGACCAGTACTGGCGGTGGCTGACCGGGATCTTCCAGGGCAACCTCGGTGTCTCACTGCAGACCGGGGAACCGGTCAGCACGATGGTCGGCCAGGACCTTCCGGTGACCATCGAGCTGGTGATCCTGGCCGCGCTTATCTGCCTGGCCTGGGCGGTCCCGGCTGGCGTGGTGGCGGCACGCCGGGCCGGGAGCCGGACGGACGGCGTGATCCGCACGACGTCCGGGCTCGGGCTGGCGGTCCCCGATTTCTTCCTCGCGATCGTGCTCATCGACATCTTCGCGGTCGGTGCGGGCCTGTTCCCTGAGCTGGGCTTCGTTCCGCTCAGCGAGAACTTCGGGCAGAACCTGTACCACCTGGTGCTGCCCGCGGCGGCGATGGGGCTCGGGGCCGGCGGGATCGTCGCCCGCCAGGTCCGCTCGGCGATGCTCGATCAGCTGACCGGCGACTACGTCCGGACCGCGAGGGCGATGGGCATTCCCGAGCGGACCATCGTCTGGCGCTACGCGACCAGGAACGCGATGCCGACCATCTTGAACGCCTACGGGCTGGTCATCGTCGGGATGCTCGGCGCGACGATCATCATCGAGCAGGTGTTCGTGCTTCCCGGTCTCGGCAACGCGCTCGTCAACGCCATCGAGCAGCGCGACTACACGTTCCTGCAGGGCGCCGTCCTCGTCTACGTGGTGATCGTGCTGCTGGTGAACCTGGTCGTCGACGTCATCGTGCAGATCACGGCAGGCCGTACCGACGGGGTGGGATAACCCATGACTACCCAGATGTCTATCCAGACGCCCGCGCCGGCCGACGCCGACGCTGGCGCGGCGCCCGCACGGCGCCGCCGGCCGGCCGCGTGGCTGGTCATCAGCCTGACGGTGCTCACCGGGCTGATCGTAGTGAGCATCTTCGCCCCGCTGATCGCCCCCGACAACCCGACCGCCCAGGATCTCACCCACCGGCTGGCGGGCCCGTCCGCGGCGCATTGGCTGGGTACCGACTCCTACGGGCGGGACGTGCTCAGCAGGCTCATCTACGGCGGGCGCCCGGCCTTCCTCGGCGTGCTCATCACCATGGGGGTGGCGCTGGTACTCGGCATTCCGTGGGGGCTGGCCGCCGGCTACTGGCCCCGGGTGGCGGGCGTCCTGCTGATGCGGGCGGCCGACGCCTTCCTCGCGTTCCCGGCGCTCGTGCTCGCGATCGCCATCACCGGCGTCCTCGGCCCCAACCTGGTGTCTTCCATGGTTTCCGTCGGCATCGTGTTCGCACCGTTCATCGCCCGCCTGATGCGTTCCGGCGTGCTTGAGGCCCGGCAGCGCGACTACGTGACCAGCGCCCGGCTGTCCGGACTGCGGGACCCGCTGATCATCGTCAGGCACATCCTGCCGACGGCGATCGGCTCCGTCGTCGTCCAGGCGACGGTGCTGACGGGACTCGGGTTCATCATCGAGGGAGCGCTGTCGTTCCTCGGCCTCGGGGTGCAAGCGCCGACGCCGAGCTGGGGCGGGGACCTGTACGACGCGTACCAGGTCATCCTCGGTTCCCCAGGACAGGTAGTCGCGCCGGGCCTCGTCATCGCGGTCGTCGTGCTGTGCGTCTACCGCGTCGGCGACGCTGTCCGCGACGCCCTCGTGCTGACCGGCCGGACCGACGTCATCGAACAGGAGCCAATCCTCAGTGCGTGAAGTGTCGGCCGGCGCCGCCGAATTCCTGGACGTCATGACCATCACGGACGACGGCGCCGGTACGTTCGCCGGGAAGAGCATGAGCCGGCCAGGGAACCGGGTGTTCGGCGGCCAGCTGCTCGGGCAGTCGGTCCTGGCCGCCGGGCGGACCGTGCCAGGCGACCGGCACGTGCACTCGCTGCACGCGTTCTTCCTGCACCCGGGCAACCCGGCCGAGACGTTGCGGTACAGCGTGCACCGGGTCCGCGACGGCGCGAACTTCAGCGCCCGTCAGGTCACCGGCAGCCAGGGAGACCGGGTCATCGTGACGGTCACCGCGTCATTCCAGCGGGCCGGGGGAGAGGGGCTGACCCACCAGGTCCCGATGACGCCGGTGCCAGGACCAGAAGGCCTGGAGCCGCAGTTCCCCTTCGTCCTGCCAGGCGCCCCAGCGGAGACCCAGGCGGTGGAGCTGCGCCGGGTGTTCGATGACGCCGAACTTCCCGGTCCCGAGGACGAGAACTCGCTGGCTGGCGTCGCGAACGGTCACCCGGGGCCTGCCCGGTCGGACGTCCGGCAGTTCGGTGAAGGGCGGGCCGACGCGGCCGTCTGGATGAGATTCACCCATGAGCTGCCCGATGACCCGCTCCTGCACGCTGCCGCCCTGGCCTACTTGTCCGACTACTCGATCCTGCGCGGCGCGCTGCGGATGCACAGCATCCGGCGCGGCAGCGTGCGGACGGCGAGCCTCGATCACAGCATGTGGTTCCACCGGCCGCCGCGGCTGGAAGGCTGGACCCTCTACGACATCTTCAGCCCGGCGGCCAACGGGCTGCGGGCGCTCGGCACCGGACGGCTGTACACCCAGTCGGGAACGCTGATGGCCTCGGTTGCGCAGGAAGGTCTCGTCCGGCTGTCAGCCGGCCCGGCGGACCCGAAGTGACCGCCCGCGGCGCCGCCTTCTTCGGCGGCTGGCCGGGGCGGCCACCGGGTCACTCAGTTCGCCGCTTTCTTAACGGCGGCGATGACCTGGGCCCACGCCTCAGGGCCGACCTCGGGCGGCCGGGTGAGCGTGACCCGGTCGACGCGTCCCGCGAACCGCGCCACCAGGCGCTGCGCGACGTCTTCGGTGGAGCCGCAGACGGCGAACTCGTCGACTACCTCGTCCGGGACCAGCCGGGCCATCCGGGCCCAGCGCCCGTCGTCGCGCGCCCGGGACTCCGCGTGCAGCCGGTCGCCGAGGTCCCCCCAGCCGTGCGTTTCGAGCACGCCGCGGTAAGCAGGCGTGCTGCCGTAGAAGGCGACCCGCTCGCGGACGCGCTCGCGCCCGGCCGCGAGCTGCGCCTCGTCACCGGTCGCGATCAGGCAGGGCTGGCTGAGCCTGATGCCGGCGGCGGGCCGCCCGGCCCGCTCGGCCCCCCTGGCGAGCGCCGGGATCAGCCGTTCGTCCAGGTACCGGCGAGTGCTGAACGGGTGCACGAGCAGGCCGTCGCACACCTCGCCCGCGACCTCGGTCATCGCCGGCCCCACGGCCGCGATGAAGACCTGCGGCGCCGGACCCGGCAGCGGCGCGGGCGCGAAGAACGGCGTCATCAGCGTGTGCCGGTAGAACTCGCCGTCGAACTTCAGCGCGGTACCGTCCGACCAGGCGGTCCAGATAGCCCGCAGCGCGAGGACGTACTCGCGCATCCGGCGGGCGGGATGACTCCAGGGCATCGAGAAGCGGCGCTCGATGTGCGGCCTTATCTGGCTGCCGAGGCCGAGTATGAACCGCCCGCCGGACATCCGTTGCAGGTCGTAAGCCGTGTACGCCGTCGTCATAGGGCTGCGGGCGAACGCGACGGCGATGGACGTCCCGAGGTCGGGCGTGCTCGAATGCTCGGCGGCGAGGACGAGCGGCAGGAACGGGTCGGATGCCGTTTCCGCGGTCCACAGCCCGTCGAAGCCGGCCGCCTGGGCCGCGCTGATGTCGCCGAGCGTCTCTCCGACGGTCCGCTGCCGCAGCACGCTGTCGATCTTCATGTTCTCTCCTCCGTGCTCGCACCGCCCGACCTGGCGGCGGGCGCATCGTTGACTCCCCTGGAGCGGGTTACTAGTATATGCACTAACAGTGCATATACATTCTGGTCCCGGGGAGGGGAAGGTCGCAATGTCATCTCCTGATCCGTCACCGCTTTCCGGCACGCTCGTCATCGACCTGAGCGGTTCGGTCGCCGGCCAGTACTGCGGGCGCATGCTCGCCATGAACGGAGCCCGGGTAGTGCTGGTCGAACCGCCCGGCGGTTCGCCGGTGCGCGGCCACGGGCCGCAGGCTCGCGACGGTGAGTCCTACCTGTTCAGGCACCTGAACCAAGGCAAGGAATCCATCTGCCTTGACCTGGACGCCGAGGCGGATGCCGGGGTCATCGGGGCGCTGCTCGACCGGGCCGACGTGGTGATCAGGGACCAGCGGACTCACCTGCCTGGTCCCGCCCGCGAACGGCTGGTCGAGTGCGTGACCGGCCAGTTCCCGCAGTCCGTGTCCTACGCGAGCTGGCGCGCCACCGAAATGATCCAGCAGGCGCTGGCCGGCGTGATGAACCAGACCGGGCGGATCGACCGGGAGCCGATCTACGGGGTGGGGGAGCGGGCTTCCTACGCGGCCGGCACCACCGCGTACATCAGCGTCGTCAGCGCCCTGCGGGAACGCCGCCGCTCGGGCCGTGGACAGCGCGTCGACGCCACCTTGTTTGAGGCGATGGCCGCCGTCGGCCAGAACCTGGTCAGCACGTACAGCTACAACGGCCTGGCCGAGAACCGGGACCGTTACCCCGGTTTCCTGGCCCAGCTGCGCTGCGCCGACGGCTGGATCACCCTGTTCGCGATACGGAACTGGCCCACCCTGTGCCACGTCTTCGGGCACGAGGAATGGCTGACGGACCCGCGGTTCGCTGTTCAGGGCGACCGGCTGGCGAACTGGCCGGTCGTTGTCGACCTGATGCAGCAGAACGCGGCCGGCCGGAAGTGCGACGAGCTGGTCGCGGCGCTGCAGGCCGGCCGGGTGAGCGCGGAACGGATCGCCACGGTCGACGGGCTGGTCCACGGCGGCCAGTGGGCCGCGAGGCACGTGCTCGGCGAGGCCGGGGACGGGGCGGGCGCCCAGCCGGTGATGCGTGAGCTCTACGAGATATCCGGCGCACGAACCTCGGTACGGGCGCCGAGCCCGGGCTTCGACGCCAGCCGGGCCGACGTGCTCGGGAGCCTGCGATGAGCGCCGCGCCGGCGTCTGGGCCGTTGTCCGGAGTACGCGTGCTTGAGTTCAGCACCGCTTGGGCTGGGCCGTTCGCAGGCCGTTGCCTGGCGTTCCTCGGCGCCGACGTGATCAAGGTCGAGGCGCCGGCCCATCCCGACTCATGGCGGGGATCGCGTTCCGGCGGTGCGCCGAGGTTCTACCCGCGGCCGGCGGTCGACGGGCCCGCCTACGACTGCAACGTGCTGTTCAATTCGCAGAACATCGACAAGCGGTCGCTCGCGCTGGACCTGAAGCGCCCCGGCGCGCTGGCGCTGTTCAAACGGCTCGTCGAGCAGTCCGATGTCATCCTGGCCAACTTCACCCCGGGGGTGCTCGACCGGCTCGGCATCGGCTACGACGCGATGAGCGCCGTCAACCCGGCGATTATCGTCGCCGAGATGCCGGCCTTCGGACCGGGCGGGCCGCTGTCGAAGCACCAGGGCATGGGGAAGACCATGGAGCCGGCCACCGGCATGACGTCGCTGATGTCCTACAGCGGCGGCGAGCCGGTGCTGACCGGACCGGCCCTGATGGACCCGACCGGCGGCCTCAACATGGTCGCCGCCGTGGTTAGCGCCCTTGAGCTGCGGGAACGCACGGGCCACGGCAGCCGGATCCTGGTGCCGCAGGTCGAGGCCGCCTCGCAGTGGATCGGCGAGTACGTGCTTGCCGCGATCGACGGACTGGCGCCGTCGCTGCCAGGGGGTAACGGCATTCCCGGCGCCGTCCTGCACGACGCCTTCCCGTGCCGCGGCGAGGACGAGTGGATAGCCATCGCGGCGATGTCAGCCTGGGACTGGCTGCGGCTGGCGGGCGTGCTCGAACTGCCGGCTGAGACCGCCGCCTGGCTCGCGCCGCGGGACGAACGGCCCGCCGCCGGGTCCGGTGACACCGCCGCGTCCGGTGACGCCGGGTCCGGTGACACGGCCGCGGCTCGCCGCGACGCCGTCCAGCGGGCCACCGCCGCCTGGGACAAGCACGAGCTGGCGGGCCGGCTGCAGGCGGCCGGGGTGGCCGCCGCCCCGGTGCTGAAGGGTGAGGAAGTGGCGACGAGCGCCGAGATGCGCGCGGCGGGGCTCATCGTCACGCTTGACCACCCGCGGGTGGGCCCGCGCGAGTACTCCGGCCTGGCGTTCCGGTTCGACCGGACTCCGGTCTCGCACCACGCGGCCGCACCGCTGTTCGGTGAGCACAACGACCAGGTTCTCGGCGAACTGCTCGGGTTCGGCCCCGAGCAGCTGGCGGACCTGCGCGCCGCCGGGGTCATCGCCGACGAGCCAACCGGGGACACCGACAGTCCCACGGCCCGCCCGCCCGTTCCTTCCGGCCGGGGCGGTGCCTGGGCAGTGAACACGACGACCGTGAACACCACGGCAGTGACAGCGCAGAAAACCGGAGGCAACTAGTGTCCGAGTCCACGACCGAACCCCGCCCGGTCGACTACAGCGAGGCGGCCGAGGCTTTCCGGGCGGAGGTCCGCGCCTGGCTGGCGGAAAACGGACCGGACGAGCTGCGCGGGATCGCCGCCGCGCCGCGCTCGCCCGGTCCCGAGCTGAAGGCGCGGCTGCGCCGCTGGGCTGACCAGATGACCGAAGCCGGGCTCATGTGCATCACCTGGCCGGCCGAGTACGGCGGCCGCGGCCTGTCCGGGGTCGAGGTCGCCATCATGAACGAGGAGTTCGGCCGGGCCCAGTTGCCCAGGCTCACCAGGGGCATGGGGGAGAGCCTCGTCGGGCCTGCCGTGATCGGCCACGCGACCGAGGAGCAGAAGCGGCGGGTGCTGCCGCCGATCATCACCGGCGAGCACGTCTACTGCCAGGGATTTTCCGAGCCGGGGGCGGGGTCGGACCTGGCCAGCCTGCGCACCAGGGGTGTGGTCGACGGCGATGAGATCGTGATCGACGGCCAGAAGATCTGGACGTCGAACTTCGCCGGGGCGAACATGGTCTTCGTGCTCTGCCGGACCGACCCGGCCGCGCCGAAGCACGCGGGCATCTCCTACGTGCTGGTGCCGGTCGAAGTCGACGGCCGCCCGAACGGCATCGAGTTCCGCCCCATCGTCCGGATGAACGGGAAGGCGCACTTCGCCGAGACGTTCTTCACCGGGGCCAGGACGCCGCTCGACAACGTCATCGGCGGGCTGAACAACGGCTGGAAAGTCGCCATGACCACCCTCGGCAGTGAACGGGGCGGCAGCTCTACCACCCAGCACGTCGCGTTCCTGCACGACTTCTGGGATCTGGTCGAACTGGTCCGCAAGCGCGGCCTTGCGGGTGATACCGCGGTCCGTGAGCAGCTGGCATGGGCCTTCGAGAACATCGAGGTCATCAGGTACACGGGCCTGCAACTGCTCGCCGAGCTCGCGGCCGGGCACCGCGCCACGACGACGGGCAACGGCTCCGCGGCCAAGATCCGCTGGTCGGAATTCCAGCGCCGGTTCGCCGAGATCTGCATGGACCTGCAAGGGCCGCGGTCCCTGGTGACAGGCGAGGACTACGAACTCGACCGGTGGCAGGACTTGTTCTTCACTACCCGGTCGCACACCATCTGGGGCGGCACCGCGGAGATCCAGCGCAACATCATCGCGGAGCGCGTTCTCGGGCTGCCGAAGGAATCACGGCCTGCGGATGAGAAGGGGGCGGCGCGATGAGCCTCGCCAAGACGGAAGAACTGCGCCAGCTGCAGGAGTCGGTCAGGCACCTGCTGGCCGACCAGATGCCGCTGACCAGGGTCAGGGAGATCGCGGCGGCGGGCAGCGGTGCCGACCCGCGGCTCAGCGCGCTGCTGGCCGATATCGGCGTGCCGAGCCTGCCGGTGCCCGAGGAGTACGGCGGCGTCGGCAGCGGGTACGCCGAGCTGGTCTGCGTGTTCGAGGAATTCGGCCGCAGCCTGGCGCCGGTGCCCTATCTGGCGACGCTCGGCCTCGGCGTGCCCGCGCTGCTCGCGAGCCAGGACGAGGAAGCGCTCAGGGACTACCTGCCCCGGGTGGCCGCGGGCGACCTGACGATCGCGCTGGCGTGGGTCGAGGCTGGCGGCGACTGGGACACGCCGGCGGCCACGTCCGCCAGCCAGGCCGCTGACGGCACCTGGACGGTCAGCGGGGAAAAGGTCTACGTGCTCGACGGGCAGAGCGCCGGCCTGCTGCTGGTGCCAGCCAGGACCGGGGAGGGGGACGCGCTGTTCGCCGTCGACGGGGCGGCCGCCGGCCTCGCACGCGCGGTCACCCCGACCCTCGACCAGACGCGGCCGCTCGCCCGGGTCACGTTCGCGGACGCGCCGGCCCGTCTTGTCGGCCCGCGTTCCGGCGGCCAGGACATCCTGTCGGCGGCCCTGGACCACGCCGCGGTGCTGCTCGCGGCGGAGATGGCCGGCGGCGCGCAGGCCTGCCTGGACATGAGCGTGCAGTACGCCAAGATCCGCGAGCAGTTCGGCCGGCCGATCGGGTCCTTCCAGGCCATCAAGCACAAGTGCGCCGAGATCATGGTGGCCGTCGAGGGCGCCCGCGGCGCCGTTACCTACGGAGGCTGGGCGGCGACCGAGAGCCCGGCCGAGCTGCCCGTCGTCTCCGTGATCGCCAAGCTCGCCGCGGGCGAGGCCTATTTCCGGGCGGCGGCCGAGAACGTGCAGATTCACGGCGGCATCGGCTTTACCTGGGAGCACGACGCCCACCTGTATTTCAAGCGCGCCGAGTCGTCGGTGCTGCTGTTCGGCGACCTCAGCGCCTTCCGGCGCAAGCTCGCCGACCGCATCGGCATCTGACCGGCCAGACCACCGACCCGCAGAAGTGAGGAAACCATGACCGCTCAGCTCGCCACCGACTACGAGTCGATCATCGTCGAACAGGACGGGCCGGTCGGCATCGTCACCCTGAACCGGCCCGACCAGCTCAATTCCTGGGACTGGCTCATGTCGGCCGAGATGAACGACGCGTTCGGCCGCTTCGACAACGACGACGACGTCCGTGCGATCGTGCTGACCGGGGCAGGCCGGGCGTTCTGCGCGGGAGCCGGGCTGCGGTCCTCAGGCGCGACCTTCGACGGTTCGCTGACCAGGGACGCGGTCGACGCCAAGTACCCCAACGGGCGCCGTGGCGCCTCGCAGCTGCGCACCCCGGTCATCGCCGCCATCAACGGCGCGGCCGTCGGTGCCGGCATCACCATGGCCCTGCGCTGCGACATCAGGTACGTCGCGGAGGACGCGAAGCTGGGCTTCGTGTTCAACAGGCGCGGCGTCATCCCCGACGCCGACCTGCTCTGGAGCCTGCCGCGCTACATCGGCTACTCCCGCGCTATCGACCTGCTGCTGACCGGCCGGATCTTCCGCGGCCGCGAGGCCTACGACCTGGGGCTCGTGTCCCGGGCCTTGCCGGCCGAAGAGGTGCTGCCCGCCGCACTTGAGGCCGCCCGCGACATCGCCGCGAACGTCGCGCCTGTGTCGGCCGCGATCACCAAGCTCGTCGCGGACGCCTTCCTTCAGGAGACCGACCGGGCAGGAGCGCTCGAACTCGAACGGCTGCTGTTCCGCTGGGCCGGCCAGCACGCGGACGCACCGGAAGGAGTCGACGCGTTCCGTCACAAGCGCACGCCGCAGTGGTCGCTGTCGAAGACGAACGACTTCCCCGTCGAGCTTTTCGACGACAATCGCAACGACAAGGGCACCGACTGACGGCCGATCTGCGCCGCGACTCTCCTCTGCGCCCAGGCCGCCGGTAGGCTGGTGCTTCTTCACAGACAGAGGTAGGTCGATGCCGGACGCCGCAAGCGAGACCATTCGCGACGATGGCGGTGCGCCGCTCGATGGCCGGACGCTGCGCGCTGAGCGCACGCGCCGGGCCATCGTCGCGGCGCACATGGACCTGATGTGCGAAGGAGACCTGCGGCCGACCGGCGAGCGGATCGCCCGCCGGGCAAAGGTGTCCCTGCGGGCCCTGTGGAGCAACTTCAGTGACCTGGAAAGCCTCTTCGCCGCCTCCGGGCGCAAGTCGTGGGAAATGCGCAACGAGGCGTACCAGCCCGTCTCCGTCAGCCTGCCGCTGGCGGAGCGCATCGACGCCTTCTGCCGCCAGCGGGTCGCGATCCTCGAACTGATCGCTCCCGCCTCCCGGGCCGCGCAGATCCGCATCCCCTTCTCCGCCGAGCTGAAGCGCAGCCGCGCCGTGCACAACGAAGCGGTGCGGGAGGAGATCGAGACCCTGTTCGCCGAGGAACTGGCCGCGTTCGGCCCCGAGCGCCCCGAGGTCGTCCTCGCGCTGCTCAACGCCACCACCTGGCCGGCCTGGATGTCACTGCGCGACGACCTCGGCCACGACGGGGCGTCCGCCCTGCGGGTCATGCGCCGCACGGTCACCGCGCTCTTGCGGCCTCTTTAGCCGGCAGGCCGCGGGGCCGCCGCGCCTACGTCAAGCCGACGGTGCTGGTTCCGAGTACGGAGGCCGCCCACGCCAGGTCCTCGTCGGTCACGCCCGCCTCTGCCGCCAGCTCGTCGGCGAACTGGCGGGCGACTGCCCAGCGGGCCTCTTCGCCTGCGACGTCACTGGTCGTCATCGACTCATGATGCGGCACGTTGGTCCTCAGCGCACACTCGGTCAAATATTAGAAGCTCAGGTTTGCAAAGTTCAGTTTGGAAGGCTAAGCTTCTAAATATGAGCGAGGCTGAGGACCGGGACGCGATACGGGCCACCGCTGCCCGCCTGCGGGTCAGTATCGGCGCGGTGAAACGCCGCGCCCGCGACGCCGTGAGCGAGGGTGACCTGACGGGGCCGCAGCTCACCGCCCTGTCGCGGCTGGACCGGCTCGGCCCGTCGACGACCGCCGAGCTGGCGAGGCGGGAGCAGATCACCCCGCAGGCGATGGGGGCCACGATCGCCAGCCTGGAAGAGCGCGGTCTGGTGGCACGCGCGCCGGACGCCGCCGACGGGCGCCGTTCGATCCTCAGGCTCACCCCGGCCGGACGGACCGCGATCCACTCGGAGCGCAGCGCCGTCGCCGACAGGATCGCCACCGCCCTCGAGGATTCGTTCACCAAGGAGGAGCGCGCGGTCCTCGAGGCCGCGGCGCCGCTGATCGAGCGGCTCGCCGACTTCCTGTAACCACCGCGCATGCGCCGCCAACTGGAGCCCGCTATGCCCGCAAGTCGTTCACCGGCTGACGCCGCCAGTGCGCCGGCGGCCGCCGATCCCCGGGGCGGCCGCCCGTTCTCGTGGCAGTTCACCGCCCCGCTGTTCATCGGCTCGGCTCTCAACCCGATCAACAGCTCGCTGATCGCGACGGCCCTGCTGCCGATCGCCCGCGGGCTTGCCGTGGCGGTCGGGCAGACCGCCGTGCTCGTGACCGCGCTCTACCTGGCTACCGCCATCGCCCAGCCCACCGCGGGCAAGGCGGCCGAGGTGTTCGGGCCGCGCCGGGTGTTCCTGGCCGGGATCGCGCTCGTGGCCGCGGGCGGTCTCGTCGGCGGCTTCGCCCAGGACCTCATCACGCTGCTGCTCAGCCGGGTGCTGATCGGACTCGGCACCTCGTGCGCCTATCCCACCGCGATGCTGCTGATCCGTACCCGCGCCCGTGAGGCCGGCCTGGACAAGCCGCCAGGCGGGGTGCTCGGCGGCCTGCAGATCGCCGGCATCGCCACCGCCTCCCTGGGCCTGCCGGTCGGCGGTGTCCTGGTCGGCCTGCTCGGCTGGCGTTCGGTCTTCTTCGTCAACGTGCCCGTGGCGCTGATCGCCCTGGCCGCGACGCTGGCCTGGGTCCCGGCTGACGGCCCGTTCGACCGCTCGCAGCGGGCCCGCGACATCGTCTCCCGGCTCGACCTGGCCGGCATCGCCGGGTTCGCGGTCGCGATGATCACGCTGCTGCTGTTCCTGTTCGACCTGCCCGCCACGCACTGGCCGGTGCTCGGTATTTCCGTCGTCGCGTGGATCGCGCTGGTGGCCTGGGAGCTGCGGGCCCGCTCGCCCTTCCTCGACGTGCGGCTGCTGGCCTCGAACGCCGCGCTGAGCATGACCTACCTGCGCTTCGGGCTGGTGCTGCTGTGCTCCTACGTCGTGCTGTACGGCATCACCCAGTGGGTGGAGGTCGTCCGCGGCCTGAACGAAACCGAGTCCGGCCTGCTGCTGCTGCCGATGACGCTGATCTCCGGCCTTGTCATCTTCCCGGTCTCGCGCCGCAACCTGGTCCGCGGCCCCGTCATCGCCGCCGCGTTCGCCTGCCTGCTCGGGTCCGCCGGGGTGCTCCTGTTCAGCTCCTCCGGCTGGATCGGCTGGGTCATCCTGGTCACCGCCGTCTTCGGCGTCAGCATGGGCCTGGCCGCGTCAGGCAACCAGACCGCCCTCTACGCCCAGGCGCCCGCCGACCAGCTCGGCACCGCCTCCGGGCTGCTGCGCACTTTCGGTTACGTCGGGTCGATCGCCTCGTCCGCCATCACCGGCATCGTCTTCCGCACCCGCGTCACCGACAGCGGCGTCCACCTCATCGGCTGGATCATGATCGGCGTCTCCGTGGCCCTGGTCCTGGTCAGCGTGGCCGACCGCACCCTGCGCGCGCAGCCCGCCGATAGCGTGCCCGGCTGACGGCACAGAGTGCTGCCTGACCCGGTTGCCGTCGTGGTCCTCGGCGCCGCGCGACCCGCGAGAGCCTACGCGCGTAGCCGGGCTACTGGCCGGCACCGTCGCCGACGTCGCGGCCGAGTTCGTGACGCAGCTGATC
>DASYAD010000296.1:0-6408 GCA_036501515.1 Trebonia sp.
GCTCACCCCGGTGCCGCTCACCGGCCCGGTGCTGCGCACCGGGGGCATGATCTTCATCCCCTGGTAGCGGACCGCCGCTGCTCCACCTACGACCAAAGCGATCATTCCGAACGATCGCGTGTTTCACGCCGCCCGCCAGTGACCCTGGCGGCCATGACGACGCCCGCCGCGCCCTGAACGGGAGCGCGGCGGGCGGTGTCGTTACGCCGGGGCGATCTGCAGTTCGCCGCCTTCGGTGTCGACGCTGATCAAGCGGGTGGCAGCGGGGCTGGTGGCGATCAGCACCGTCTCCGGCGACCCGCCGGCGTCCGCCGAGATCGCGTAGGGGCCGGCGGGCACGGCCAGCGACGCGTTGCCGCCTCCCGTGTCGACCCGCACCGAGGCCGGCGCGGCGGTGAACCCGAGTGTGACGCCACCGCCCTCGCCGTTGACCGTCGCGGTCGGCGAGGTGAGGCTGGTGGCCGACATCGGCCCGCCGCCGGTGTCCACGCTCAGCACTCCCGTGACGTCATTCGCCTCAACGCCGCCGCCCTCGGCTCTCACGTCGAGCGTGCCGCGGATCGTGCTCACGGTGACCGGCCCGCCGCCGGAGTCGACCTGCGTCGCCCCGGCCCCGGTCACGGTCACCCCGCCGCCCTCGGCGGCCACCGTCAGCGGACCGCCGATGTCGGCCGCGTAGACTGGTCCGCCGCCTGAATCGATCGACGCCGTCGGGGCGCGCGAGACCGTTACCCCGCCGCCCTCGGCGTGCACGATGAGCTTGCCGGTGATGCCGGTCGCGGTCACCGGCCCGCCGCCAGAGTCCAGGTCGGCGGTGGCCGCGTCGTTGACGGTTACCCCGCCGCCCTCGGCGTTGACCGTCAGCGGCCCGCCGATGCCGGCCGCGTACACCGGCCCGCCGCCGGAGTCGATATCCGCGGCCCTGGTGCCGACCAGCGTCACCGGGGCGCCGGACGCGGACGCGGTGACCGTGACGCCGGCCGGCACGATCACGGAGAAGCCGACGCTGCAGTCGGAGTACGCGCACGCCGGCGCCGCGAGCGTCAGCACGCCGCGCGAGTCGGTGTCGGTCACGGCCGGCGGGCCGCCGTCGCCGGAATCGAACGTGATCGACTCGGCGATCCTGACCGGGCCGCCGGGAGCGGTGGTGACCTTGATCGGAGCGCCATAGCTCTGCACGCTCAGCGCGGTGACCGGCTGCGTCACGGTGAGGGTCCGCGTCGGAACGGCGCTCATCGGCGTCGGGCCGACGGGTGGGTTGCTGGCCCGGACGAGGCCGAAGCCGCCGAAGCCGCCGATCGCGGCGATGGTGAGCGTGCCGCTGAGTAGCCAGATCCAGCGGCCGCGTGTCGTCTGAGGGTGACCGGAGGCAGTTAGCGGTTGCATGGCAGGTCCACGGTGAGGAGGGTCGGCCCGCCGTGCGGGCTGTCGATTTCGAAGGTCCCGTCGACGGACGCGGCCCGCCGGGCCAGGCCGGACAGGCCGGTGCCGTGCGCGGGGTCAGCGCCGCCGACGCCGTCGTCGGTGACGATGACGTGCAGCCGGTCGCCTGCCCGCTGGACGAATATCGCGGCCTCGGTGGCCTGGGAGTGCTTGACGATGTTCGCCAGCCCCTCGGAGACGACGAAGTACGCGACCGCCTCGATCACCGGCGCCGGACGGCGCGGCAGGTCCACGGTCAGCCGGACGGGAATCGGCATCCGGGCGGCGATCCCGGACAGGGCCGCGTCCAGGCCACGGTCCTCGAGGACCGCCGGGTGCAGGCCGCGGATGAGGTCGCGCAGCTCGGCGAGTGCGGCCTTGGCCTCTTCGTGCGCCTCCGCGATCGCCAGTTTCGCGTCCTCGGCGGTGTCGGCCTGGGCCCTGGCCATGCCCAGGTTGATCGCGAGGGACACGAGCCGCTGCTGCGTGCCGTCGTGCAGGTCACGCTCAAGGCGGCGCCGCTCGGCGTCGGCCGCGTCGACGACGCCTGCCCTGGTCTCGGTCAGCTGTTCCACCCGGTGCTCAAGCTCGTCCGCGCGGCTCGGCCCGAGCAGTGCCCGTGCCGCCCTGGCGTCAAGCGCGCGGATCCCGCTGGTGAGCCAGGGTGCGACGAACAGCCCGACGACGCCGGCGAACGTCAGGACGATATCCAGCGAGAGGCGGCCGGGAGCGCTGTTCATCGAATGATGAGCCCACGCGGCGGCAAAGCCGACCGTGCAGACCAGGCTGGCCGGCCATAGCCCGACGGCGACGACCGCAGCCGCGGCGAGCACCGGGGCGATGAGCACGTGGTAGCAGAGCTGCCGCCAGGTCGCCTGCGAGCGGAGCACTGCCTCCAGGCCCCGCCAGGTGAGCAGGCCGCGTTTCGGCTGCGGGGGGATCTCCACGCCGGCCGTTACTCGCAGCCGGTGCCGGTGTACCTGGGTGAGCACGGGGCTCAGCAGGAAGATCACCACCACGCACGCCAGCCACAGGAGCCCTAGCCGCGCGATGCCCCGCGGGTCCATTACCTCGCTCCAGCGGACCACGGCGAACAGGATGAGCGCCGCAATGAGCTGTGCCGGGATCCCGCCGGCTAGGTAGAGCGCCTCGCCCCACGCACGCGGCGACCACGGCACGCGGCGGTGCCGCCTAGCGCGCACCTGGTGCTGTCTGTCGACCGTGATGTCCATGGCCTCCACGCTATTCCCGGCGCCAAGGGGCTGCCCATACAGCGCGGTTCCCTTTCATGGTGTACCTAGCTCCACCTCCCATTCGGAACTCGCCGCTACTGCGTGCAGCCATCCGCGGCTGACATCGTTACGGGCATGGTCGGCCGGCCTGGTCGGCCGGCGTCCCTCGCTCGGACCGCGCCAGCGGCCGCGGTCGACGGCCCACGGCGGAACTCACCCGGCGGCCGCGCACCAGCTTTCATGAACTTGTCCCCTGAGAGGACTCCCGATGAGACGACAGCAGGACGCACCGGGCGAGCCTGGCGACGTGATCAGGCTTGACGGCGTGACCAAGGCCTACCAGGCGGGCGCGCCGCCCGCGCTCGCCGACGTCACGCTGAGCGTGGCGAACGGAGAGGTGGCCGCGATCATGGGGCCATCGGGCAGCGGGAAGTCAACGCTGCTTAACCTGATCGCCGGCCTCGACAAGCCCACGAGCGGCACGGTCACCGTGGCCGGGCAGCGGATCGACGCCCTCGGCGAGAGCGCGCTGGCCCGGTTCCGCGCCCGCCACGTGGGCATCATCTTCCAGTTCTTCAACCTCCTCGACGACCTCACGGTCGAGGACAACGTCCTGCTCCCCGCCCAGCTGGCCGGCGCCTCGCGGCGCAGGGCGCGGGCCCGCGCGGCCGAGCTCCTGGCGCGGCTGGGCATCGACAAGCACAAGGACCACTATCCGGCGCGGCTGTCCGGCGGCCAGCGGCAGCGGGTCGCCATCGCGCGGGCCCTGGTGAACTCACCGGAGCTGCTGCTCGCCGACGAGCCGACCGGCGCGCTCGACACCGCCACCGGCCAGGAGATCGGCCGCCTGCTCACCGAGCTGAACGCGGCGGGCCAGACGCTGGTCCTTGTCACCCACGACCCCGCGCTCGCGCTCCGCTACGCCGCCCGCACCATCACGCTCGTTGACGGCCGGGTCGTGGACGGCCGGCCGGCCACCGCCGGAGCGGGGGTGGGGACGTGAGCTGGGCCGGGGGCGCATCCCAGGCGCCCGCCACCATCAGGCCAGCGGGCCAGGGAGGCGACCGCGCCCGCGGTGCGGGCGCCGGCCAGGGGCAGGACCGTCGCGGTGCGGGCAACTGGCTGAGCGTGGTGCGCACCGCCTCGGGCGGGATGCTGCGGCACAAGGTGCAGGCCGTCGTCATCGTGGCGGTGCTGTTCATCGCGACCGCCTCCGCTACCCTCGGCCTGGCGTTGCTGAACGCCAACAACTCGCCGTTCACCAGGGCGTTCGCCGCGCAGCACGGCGCGGACGTCACCGTCACCGCGAACCCCGCCCGCGCGACCGCCGCCCAGCTCGCGGCCACCGCGCACGTCGCCGGCGTCACCGCGGTGGCCGGCCCCTTCGACGAGGCGACGATCCCGCTTGAGTTCCAGGGCCAGCCCTGGGGGCCGACTACCCTCGTCGGGCGCTCCGACCCAGGTGGCCCGGTCGATGACGTGGTGCTGAACGCCGGGCACTGGGCAGACGGCCCCGGCCAGATCGTCCTGGCCGGGAACCTGGTGGGGGGAGGCGGCGGCCCGGGCAACGGCGGGCCCGCGCTCGGCAGCACGCTCACCGCGACCAGCCTGCCCGGCCAGCCGGTGCTCACCGTTGTCGGGTTCGCCAACTCGGTCACCGACACGACCGACGGCGGCGGCTGGGTGACCCCCGGTGAGCTGTCCAGCCTGCTCACGCCGGGCAGCGAGCCGACATCCCAGCTGCTCTACCGGTTCACCAGCTCGGCGACGAACGCGCAACTGAAGGCCGACATGGCGGCAGTGACGAAGGCGCTGCCCGCGGGGACGGTCATCGACTGGGGTTCCTGGCTCACCGCACAGCAGTCCCATGGCAGCAACGCGGCGATCATGGAGCCGTTCGTGATGGCGTTCGCGCTCATCGGCCTGGCGATGGCGGTGCTGATCGTCGGCAACGTCATCAGCGGCGCGGTGATCGCGCAGTACCAGCGGATCGGCGTGCTCAAGTCCCTCGGCCTCACCCCGGCCCAGGTGGTGGCCGTCTACCTGAGCCGGGTCGGCTGGCCGGCCCTGGTCGGCTGCCTCGCCGGTGTCGCCGGCGGTTACCTGCTCTCCGTCCCCGTGCTGCACCAGTCGGCCGGCGCGTACGAGGTCGGCAGCCAGCAGGTGCCCCTCTGGGCGTTGCTGCTCGCGCCCGCCGGCATGCTCGCCATCACCCTGCTCGCCGCGCTCGGGCCAGCGCTGCGCGCCGGCCGGCTGTCCGCCATTGAGGCGATCGCCTCCGGGCGCGCGCCTGCCACGGGCCGGGGGTACGCCGTCCACCGGGTGGCCGCACGGCTTAACCTGCCGCGCCCGGTCGGCCTCGGCCTCGCCGCGCCGTTCGCCAGGCCCGCCCGCACCCTGGTGACCCTCGCCGCGATCGCGTTCGGTGCCACCGCGGTGATCTTCGCGGTCGGGCTGCACTCCTCGCTGAGCGACGCGCGGGCCGCCCAGACCAGGGCGGCCACGGTTCCCGTCCAGGTGGCGCAGAACAACGGGCCGAACCAGCCACCCACCGGCGCCCAGCTCGCCGCCGCGGCCGCGGCGATCAACGCGCAGCCCGGCACCGCCCACAGCAATGCCGAGTACGGGACCCAGGTCAATCTGGTCGGCTTCTCGCAGGGTGTCCAGGCGACCGTGTTCGACGGGTCCAGTTCCTGGATGGGGTACGCGCTCATCTCCGGTCACTGGTACGACGCGCCAGGCGAGGTTGACGTCAACACCACGTTCCTCACCGATGGCGGGCTCGCCGTCGGCGACACGACGACCGTCTACACCGGCACGGTCACCGCCGGGGCCAAGCCGGTCACCGTGCGGATCGCGGGGGAGATCTTCGACCCGGGGAACCAGCCCCGCATGTACGCCTCTGCGCAAACCCTGCCGGGCACCGCGGTCCCTGACAACTTCTGGCAGTGGAACGTCGGACTCAAGCCAGGGACCACCGCCACGGCCTACAGCCAGGGGGTGAACGCCGAGCTCGGCAGCAACAGCCCGTTCATGGCGGGGCCGTCGAACGACGGCGGCCAGTTCTACGTCATCGCGATCGGCCTCATCGGCCTGCTGTCGCTTATGGTCGCGGTCGCCGCCGGCCTCGGCGTGCTCAACACAGTGCTGATGACGACCAGGGACCGGGTGCGCGACCTCGGGATCTTCAAGTCACTCGGAATGCGCCCGGGGCAGGTGGTCGTCATGGTCATCTGCTGGGTCGTCGGCCCCGCGGTGATCGCGGGCGCCATCGCGGCGCCCGCCGCGGTCGCGCTCAACACGGCGACACTGCACGCGATGGCCGCCACCTCGCATACCGGCGTCCCGGCCAGCTTCACCGACGTGTTCCCGGTGTCCAGACTGGCGCTGCTGTCGCTGGCGGCGCTGGCGATCGCGGTCATCGGCGCGCTCCTGCCGGCGACCTGGGCCGCCCGCACCCGCCCCGCCACGGCCCTTCGGGCCGAGTAACCGCAACGGTAGGGTGACGGGCATGACAGAGCAGCGGCTCCGGGTGGTAATCGGCGAAGACTCGGTGCTGCTGCTCGCCGGCCTGGTGAAGCTGCTTGAGAGCGCCGGGTTCGAGGTCGCCGCCACGGCGGGCGACGGTGACGCGCTGGTCGCCACCGTCGAGCGCGAGCAGCCGGACCTGGTGATCGCGGACGTCCGGATGCCGCCGACCCACACGGACGAGGGCATCCGGGCGGCGCTGACGATCCGCAGCCGCTGGCCGGGC
>DASYAD010000297.1:0-1716 GCA_036501515.1 Trebonia sp.
CGACCAGTTCCTCTTCCACCTCGCCGGACAACACCGGCTCAGCCATATCCATACTCACAGCGAGTCACCATTTCTAGCAGCCAGGCGTCCACCTGCTGCTCATCAGGTCACCCGCTTACACACTCCATTTAACACGCTCTCAACGCCCAGCACCCTGGGGGTGGGCACCGGCTCCGCCGGCATCCGCGCCAGGATCCGCAGCAGACTCGAGCGGCTGATCGGCGCGCGCAGGGCCTCGGCAACCCTTGCCCCGGCCCGCCCGGCCAGCCATAACGCCACCACCTGCAGCAACGCCTGCAACCCCAGGCTGCGCCGGCCATAGCGGAAGGTCAGCCCATCGACCTGCTCGACGAACGTCGTCCGCCCGCACCACGACGCCCCGCAGCGGAAACGGCGCACCACCAGCCGAATCTCCACCGCGCGCTCACCGATCGCTCCGTCCGCCAACCGCCGCGCGTAGCCGCTGTGCACCCGGCCGGACACTGTGCCGCACTCGGGACACGCCGCCTGGCCGGCGACCGTGCGAGCTCTGATCCGTATCCCGCCTGAGCCCTCCTCCACCGCCTCGACCATCACACTGTCAAGATGGGACAACAGAACCTGTATCCAGCGCGCATCCGCCACGGACACCCATGATCACAGGTTTGGTGACGCTCCGTCAGCGCAGCGCGGAAAGTGCGCCAGAGCCAGTATTGAGGAGTTGGCGACAGCGCGAGACTTCCCGAGCGCGCTCAACGGGTGCTCGCTGCCCCGCGGGTGCAGAACCCTGTGTCACTGTGACGAACTGTTCGTAGCGTATGGTCAACCCGAGGATGCCGACGAGCGGTCGGACCGACGCGCCACCGACCTTGATGGCGACATCCGGCGGTTTCGCCGCCCACGCATCCGCCGGGCGATCCGCGACGACATCCACCAGGCCTTCGTCGCCCTCGGCTGCGCGATCACCCGACGGCCGACGATCGACCGAATCACTGCGTGAGAGGCTTGAAGCGGCGGCGTTCGCCGGAACGTTGCCGCAGGTTCAGCTATTGTGCGCACCCACAACGGTGCGGGCAGAGGGATACACCCGCCCGTACCGCGGCGATATCTTCGAAGAATGCAGGACGACGTCTGGCCCGACCCCGACCTGAAGCCACTTCCCGTGGACCTTGAGGAACTCGCCGACGCTCTGGAAGGCGACCCGCTGCAATGCGGCGGAATCATCGACCTGGACACCGGCGAGGTGTGGCCACGCCATCTGATGGACCTCCTGAGCGACGAAGAAGGCGTCGACTGGGACAAGAAGGTCGAGAACCGGCTCGTCATCGACGAACTAGCCAGCCGCGCCGCCTATCAGGACATATGCGACTTCATTGCCGGCCTGACCGGCGGAACCCTCGCCCGTCGGCTCGACCACGCCATCGGCGGCCGCGGCGCATTCCGCCGCTTCAAAGACGTCCTGACCGATCACCCCGCGGAACTGGAGTCCTACTACCGGTTCACTCGCACCAGGAAGATCGATCGCGCCGCGGCCTGGCTGGCCGAATGCGGATACCAAGCCGCCGTGACGCAGGGCGGCGGCTGACGCGCGATCGCACGGCCACGTGGAGCCCCGATCGAAAGGTGGCGACCAAGACATCACTTACGGTAGTCGATCAGCGAACCGTTAACGCGGGTTAGCGCTTAAGAATAGCGCTGACCTGCGATGTAGGCGGCGAGCCGGTCTGTAAGCCGGGT
>DASYAD010000298.1:0-25865 GCA_036501515.1 Trebonia sp.
CACATGGGCATCGTGTTCCAGTTCTTCAACCTGCTTGAGGGCATGACCGTGCTCGAGAACGTGGTGCTGCCCTCGGTGATCGCCGGGCGCAGGCGCAAGACGGCGGAGACCCGGGCACGGGACCTGCTCGACCTGCTCGGCGGCGGGTCCGGGCGGCCTGGTCCTGACGCGGTGACCGCCCTGCTTGCCGCGATGTCGCGGGAGCGTGAGGCGGCCAGCCAGCTGCGCGGAACCCGCGGCGGGCGCAAGGCGGCCACCGGACGCGGGCCAGGACTCCCGCCGGCGGCGGCGGTCCTGGCGGCGAGCGGCGCCCGCCCGGCGGCGCGCCGCCTGCTGTCCGGTTGCGTGCTGCCGCTCGCCGCCGTCGGCGGGGCCGCCGCCGCGCTCGCGGTCGGCGTGCCGGGGGGAATCAGCGGCACCGCCTGGGTGACCGCGGTGCTGATCGCCGCGTGGGCCGCGGTGGGCGCGGTCACCGCGCGGGCGCCTGCACGCACGCCGCAGTGGCAGCAGGCGGCGGGCGCGGTCGCGGCGGCGGTCGCGTTCGGCGCGGCGCGGCTCGGTTCCCGGTTCAACGCCGAGGCCGCGCAGCCCGCTCACCACCTGGCGGTCGCGGCCGGCCTGCTCGCCGCCGCGCTGAGGATCGCGGTGTCCGTGCACTTGCTGCTCGCGCTGCCTGACGGGCGGCTGCGCAGCCGCCCGCGGCGGGCCTGCGCGCTGGCCGCCTACCTGGCCGCGCTTGGCGCCGGGTCCGCGCTCGGCGCCGCGGGCCGGACGGTGCCCGCCTGGCTTGGCGTGCTGCTGTGGTCCGTTGCCCTGGCGGTGGTGCTGCCCGCCGCCCGCCTGCGCTACGACGAGGCCGGCGCGCGGGACCGTGAGCGGATGCAGTGGGCCGCGATCGGCGGAGCGGCCGCGTGCGGCCTCGCGCTCGCCGCCACCGCGCTGTACCTGCTCGTCGGCTGGCCCGCGCCGCTCCCGCCGGCCGCTGGGGCCCTGATGGTCTTGTTCCCCCTCGGCCTGGCCGCCGGCGACGTGCCCGCGCTCGGCGCCAGCGGCGGCCGGATCCTGGTCCAGGTGCTGTCCGTGGCCGGGTTCGCCGCCACGGTTTCCGTCGGGTACCTGGTCGTCATCCTCGGCCTCGGCCGTCCGCCGGCCGGCGCCGCTGACCGGGAACTGCTCGGCCTTTCGATGATCGCCGCCGCCGTCGCCGCGGCGAGCTTCGCGCCGGCCAGGGAACGCATCGGCGACTGGGCGACCCGGCGGGTCTTCGGTGCCCGCCAGGCGCCCGATGAGGTGCTGCGCACCTTCGGCTCGCGGATGACCAGGGCCATCCCGCTGGACGAGCTGCTGCTGCAGCTGGCCGAGTCGCTGCGCAAGACGATGGCGCTGACCTCGGCCGACGTCTACACCGGGCTCGGTGACGTGCTCGAGCGGACCGCCGCGGTGCCGGACACCGGGTCGAGGTCGCTGCTCATCGGCGACCGCGAACGGCCGGTGATCACGGGCGCGGGCGTGTCAGGCAGCGCCTGGACGTCGGTCTGGCTGCCCGGCCTGCTCGGCGGCGGCACCGGAGCCGGGCAGCTGCGCGTCGCCCCGGTCACCCACGCCGGCGACCTCCTCGGCCTGATCGTCGTCACCCGGCCCGCCGCCGCCGACCCGTTCTCCGCCGAGGACGACCGGGTGCTGACCGAGCTCGCCCACCAGGTCGCGCTCGCGCTGCACAACGCCCGCCTCGACACCGCGCTCCAGACCACTCTGGACGAGCTGCGCAAGCAGGCGGACGAGCTGCGCCGGTCGCGGTCGCGGATCGTGGCGAGCGCCGACGCCGAGCGCCGACGGGTCGAGCGCGACCTGCACGACGGAGCGCAGCAGCACCTGGTGGCCCTGGCGGTGAACCTGCGGCTGACCCGCGACCTGCTGGCCGATGACACGCAGACGGCCAGGCTGATGCTCGACCAGCTGGCCGATGAGGTGAAGGCGACGATCCAGGAGCTGCGCGACCTCGCGCACGGAATCTACCCGCCGCTGCTGGCCGACAGCGGGCTCGGCGAGGCCCTGGCCGCGGCCGGGCGCCGGTCACCGCCGCCGGTCAGCGTGGACGCCCGGGACATCGGCCGGTACGGGCTCGAGATCGAGTCGGCGGTGTACTTCTGCTGCCTTGAGGCGCTGCAGAACGCGGCCAGGCACGCCGCGGGCGCCCGCGTCGGCGTCCGCCTCTGGGAGGAGTCAGGCGGCCTGCTGTTCGCGGTCACCGACGACGGTCCGGGCTTCGACGCCGCCGTGGCCGGGGCCGGGCACGGCTACACGAACATGGCCGACCGGCTCGGCGCGATCGGCGGAACCGTCCGCTGGAGTCCGCCCCCGGCCGCGGCACGACGATCAGCGGTTCCGTCCCGCTGCTTTAGCGGACGGCCCGGTTGACCGGGCGATGCGCCGCTGTCGTTCAGACGGAGACGAAGACGCCTGATTTCCTGCCCGCCCACAGCGCGCGGATGGTGTCGGCGGACAGGTGCTCTTTGCTCACGTAGGCGATGGCGCCGCTCGCCGCGGCGTCGGCCGGCAGGTCCTGCGGGTCGTGGGTGGAGCAGAGGATGACCGCGACTCCGGGATCGCGCGCGACGATCCGCCTGGTCGCCTCGATGCCGCTCATCCCGGGCATGTGGATGTCCATGAGCACCAGGGCCGGCCGGAGCGCGGCGACGAGCTCCACCGCCTCGGCGCCGCTCTTCGCCTCCCCCGCGAACTCGAAGCCGTCGAGCATGCGCAGCACGGCCCGGGCGGCCAGGCGGAACGGCGCCTGGTCGTCGACGACCAGCACGGACCGGGGATCGCTCACAGTGCTTACCGGTTCGCTCGCGAGCTCGCTCACGATCGCTCCTCGCTGACGCTCGTCACGACCGTTCGCGAAAGCGCAGTGCTTATTGGTTCGCTCGCGAGCTCGCTCACACGCCCAGCCTGGCATCAGCAGGCACCGCTGACGAGGGTGGTGACATCCGCGGCGGGGTGTAGCCAGCCTCCCCGGCCACACTCGTCACGGGGACCGGGTGCGCCGGCGGCCAGCTTCGGTCACCGCGCTTCGGCGTGGCTCAGGTAGACAAGCACCGCCTTCACCCGGCGGTTCATGTCACGTTCCTCCGACAGGCTGAGCTTGGCGAAGATGGAGTTCGTGTGCTTCTCCACCGCGCGTTCGGTGACGAACAGCGCCGCCGCGATCGCCGAGTTGGACTTGCCCTGCGCCATCTCGGCCAAGATCTGGGTCTCCCGCGCCGTGAGCGTCGACAGCCCGGACGAACGCTGCGTGGAGCGTGCCCGCACGAGTTCTTCGACTACCTGGGGGTCGATCACCGAGCCGCCCGCCGCGACCGTCCTGATCGCGCGGGCCAGCTCGTCGACGCTGGCGATCCGTTCCTTCAGCAGGTAGGCGCGGCCAGCCGAGCCGTGCTCGAGCAGCGCGACCGCGTACCGGGGGGCGACGTACTGGCTGAGCACCACCACGCCGGTCTTCGGCCGGTGCTCGTGCAACCAGGCGGCGGCCCTGATGCCCTCGTCTGTGCCGGTGGGCGGCATCCTGATGTCGGTGACCACGACGTCCGGTTCCCGTTCGGCGGCCAGCGCCAGCAGCTGCGGGAGGTCGGCCGCGACGCCGACGAGCTCGAACTCCTCGTTGGCCGCGACCAGCCGGGAGATCCCCTCGCGCAGCAGGACGTTATCTTCGGCCAGGGCCACCGTGACAGTGTTCACAGCTACACCACGTCCCGCCGGAAACGGTAGTAGTAGGCACACCGCGATCCACGCGGGAGCACCCGCGCAGGGCACAGTCCGTGATTCTACGGTCCCGGTATGCGATACGAAAGCGCGGTCACGTCCCGCCGCGGCGCGCCCGGTCAGTCCGCGATGAGCGTGGGCAGCAGGTCGCGCCCGGCCTCCCTGGCCGTGCGGTCGGCAGTGGCCGTGCGGTCGGCAGTGACCGTGCGGTCGGCAGTGGCGTCGGGATGGCCGGACAGCCCGGCGATGAAGCGGGCGATGTCGGCCGCCGCACGCGGCCGGCTCGCCTGAACCGACGCGTCGCGCATGGCGGCCAGCGCGCCCGGGTCACGGCGGAGCCGGCCGACTTCGGCGGCCAGCTGGCGGGGGCGCGGCGCGTAGACCCCGGCGCCCGCGCCGGTCACGAACTGGGCGTTGCCCTTCTCCTGGCCAGGCACCGACGAGGTGAGCACGAGCGGCGCGCCGCAGCAGGTCGCCTCCGCGATGGTCCCGGGGCCGGCCTTGCCGACCACGATGTCGGCGCAGCGCAGCCAGTCGGCCATGTTGCCGACGAAGCCGTGCGAGCTCAGCCGTCCCCGTCCGGCCCGGCCCGCGAGCCGGGACACCCGCTTGTTCAGCGTCCGGTTGCGGCCGCAGATCACCGCGACGTCCACGTCGTCGACCTTGCGCAGGATCGCGGCGGCGCGGCGGCGCAGCCCCCCTGAGCCCTCGGCGCCGCCGGTCAGCACGACCAGGAAGTCGCCGTTGACGCCGAGTTCCCGCTTGAGTTCCCTGCGTTCGGCGTCGCCGAGCGGCGGCTGGCAGAACTCGGCCGCGACGGGCAGGCCGAGCGGCACGTAGCGGTCGGCCGGGACCGCCGCGTTCCCCTTGGTTTCCTTCGCGTACTGGGCGGCCATCTCCGCCGACGGCACGATCACCCGGTCGACCGCCGCGTCGCGCCAGGACAGGTGCGCGGTGATCAAGTCGGTGATGACGGTCACCACGGGCGACAGCGGGCCGGCGATGTCGCGCGCCCGGACGGCCGGGTCGGCTGTCATCGGGTGGAAGGCGACGATGATCGCCGGGCGGCAGGTCGCGGCGGCCCTGGCGACGCTGCCGTAGACAGGGGCCATGATCGTGCGCCTGACCGCGCCGAGAACACGCGGCGACTCGCTTGTCCGCCAGAACAGCCACCACAGCCAGGGCGTCAGCCGGATGCAGGGCCCGTAGAGGCCGGCGAACCAGCGCAGCAGGCGGGGCACGTCGGGGCCGCGCAGCGGATCGCAGATGACCGGGACGAACCGGCCGGGCAGCAGCCGGTCGAGAGCCTGCGCCACCGCCGCGGCGGCGCTGCGGTGTCCGCCGCCGGTGTCACCGATGAGGAAGAGCAATGGCAGGGGCTGCTGTTCAGGGCTGGCCATCGCGCACGTCACCCGTTCTTCTCTGCTGCGGCTCCGCGAGCACGGCCGGCCTGGGGCGTTTCGCACGCGCCTGGCCGCGCTAGTGCGCGGTAGATGGATTCCCACCGGGCGAGCACCCGATGCCGGTCGTGCTCGCCGATGATCCGCGCGGACGCCTTCGACATCCGTCCGCGCAGCGTCGCGTCGCGGCAGAGCAGGGCCAGGCAGTCGGCGAACTCGCCCGGCCGTCCCGGCCTGGCCAGGAAGCCGTTCTCGCCCGCGTGGACCAGCTCGCCGAGCGCGCCGGCGTCGGCCGCGACCACCGGGAGCCCGCTCGCCATCGCCGCCATGGTGGCGAGCGACTGCAGCTCGGCCTGCGACGCGATCGCGAAGACATCGGCCAGCCGGTACAGGCCTGGCAGGTCGGCGTCGGGTACGAAGCCGAGGAAGCGGACCCGTTCCGCCACGCCGTAGTGCGCGGCGAGCGAGCGCAGGCGGCGCTCCTCGGGGCCCGCCCCGGCCAGCACGAGGACCGGCGCGCCGTCCGCGGCGTTCTCGCCGCCCCCTGCTGGCGCGAGCCTGGCCATCGCGGCGATGAGCACGTCGGCCCGCTTCTCCGGGCTCAGCCGTCCGACCGCCAGGACGACCGGGCAGCCGGCTGGCAGGCCGTGACGCGCCCGCAGTGCCGCGTCCCGCGCTCCGGGCGAGAACCGCCCGAGGTCGACGCCGTTGGACACGGCCTCGGACGGCACGCGGAGCCCGTGACCGCGCAGCAGCCGCAGCGCGGTCGCGGTCGGCGCCGTGACGTGATCGCAGCGGTTGGCGAACCCGGTGACGCAGGCGTAGAAGGCGGCGTCCCGCGCGCGCTGCACCGGCCCCGCCGCGGCGGTGCGCTCCTGCCCGTTGCCAGCCTGACCGCAGCCCCGGACAGGCAGGTGCCTGGCGGTGGCCGGCCAGACGTTAAGCGGCAGGTAGTGGTTGGTGTAAACGACGGGCACCCGCCGTCGGCGGGCCGCGGACCTGGCCGCGGCGCCGAGCGTCAGCGGCGAGTGGACGTGCACCACGTCCGGCGCGAAGCCGGCCATCAGCGCGCGGGCACGCGGCCGCGGCAGCAGGCCGAGGCGCTGCCCTTCGTACCACGGCCAGGGAACGGAACCGCGGAAGTCGACCGCCACCTGGCCGGCCACGCCAGGGCCTGGCAGCGGGTCACCGCCGTGCCTGGTCGGGCTCGGCGCCAGCACCGCGACCGCGTGACCGCGCTCGCTCAGCCCGGCGGCGAGTTCCCTGGTCACTGTCGGCACGCCGCCGATCATCGGCTCGTACTGGTCGGTCACGATCAGCACGCGCAGCTCCCTAACCTGCGCGCGGGTGCTCAACGCCGGTTCCCGCGGGCCGGGCTGGTCCTGGGCGGCGGCCAGGCACCGGGCCGGCCGCCAGGGAGTGCGGGCCGTCGGGGGTTCACGATGCCGTCCATGTTCACCGGCCATGATGCCAGCGTTGAGGTAGTAACGGTAGTTGCCATCGCCCGGAAGGATGGTAGATCGGGTCAACGTCGTGATGAACGAAAGGCCAATGGGCGGCGGCTGTCCCGTGACGTTCCCCCGCGCCCCGCCAGACGGGGCCTCACAGCAGCCGCAGCCAGCTGTCGTGCAGCGGCCAGGTGGCCCGCAGCGTGCCCCCGACCTGCAGCGCGGCCCAGTCCCTGTACAGCTGGCGCACCCCCGCGGCCGCCAAACGGACATCCTCGCCGGTGAGCTGGCCGGCCAGCCCGGCCGCCTCGGGCCCGGCCTTCCGCAGCCTGGCCCGCACCCCGTCCGGGGTGTCGGGGCCGTCGCCCCAGCGGTTGAGTACCGCGTTGACGGCCGCCTTAGCGAGCGTGTGGGCAGGCCAGTTCCTGGTGGCGAGGTCATCGAAGGGCGCGTCGGTGACCAGCCTGATCCGCCCGTTCCTGCGGGTGACGGCCCGGGACGCGGGCTCGAAACCGCCTGCCGCGAGCGTTCCCCACAGCCCGTCGCCCAGGCCGAAAACGGACTCGACGACCAGGTGCGGCAGGTCGTGGATGACATGCACGGCCGCGCGGTGCGCGGTCCCGTCCGGGAACGACAGCCAGGTCCGGTCGCCGGACGGCGTCTCGCCCTTCACGATCGCGACATCCGCCACCACGCTGAACGCCGGCGCCTCAGTCACGAAATGACACGATAGCTTCGCGGCTGCCGTAACGCCGGGATTTTCGCCCGTGTCGCAATCGCCCGCTTAAAACGTCCGCCAGGCGCGGTGGGCGCGGGCTGCGCTGAGCGGCGAAGAGCCGCCCCGTTCGGGATGAAGGCCCTGGATTCTCCCGAACGGGAGCGTGGTTCCCCCCGCACTGCCAGGCACTCCGCCCGGCTACGGTTTGCGCTCCGCGCTTCTTGCTGTTATCTCTACTCGAGCGGCTGGCGGGACAGCGCCGCCGGGGCGCGGCCGCCGAGCAGCCAGCCGGCCGCCGCCGCGATCAGCGGCATGCCGACGACCAGCAGGGCGATGTCGGACCAGGGCACGTTGCCGAAGGTCTGGACGAGGCTGGCGTGCGCGAACACCGCCCCGGCCAGCATCGCCGCCACGGTGCCGAGGGCCGCGCCGAGGAATGCCAGGACGCCCGCGGTGACGCCCGCGAGTGCCCGCCTGGTGCGGGCGGTCGCACCAGTCGCGGTGAGCGTCCGCAGGTCGCGGGCGGTCTCGCTGCGGATCAGGCCAGTGGTCATCGCGAGGATGCCAAGCGCGAGCAGCAGGCCGCCGATTGTCGCGCCGTTGCTGATCTCGCCCAGGCTGAGCTGCCCGGACTTGGTTTCGACGGTAGCGCCGAGGCCGAGTGCGGCCTGGCGGGCCGCGTTGACCTGCACCGGGGTCAGCGCCGAGTGCGCCTGGATCAGCCAGCCGACCGGGACGGCGGTCTCGTGCAGTGCCGTGACCGCCTGCTCGGTGATGACGGTGTTCGGCACCGACGTGCCGGCCGGCAGCTGCCCGGACTCCTGGATGACGGGGTTCAGCACGCACAGGCCGGCCGGGCAGGGCGCGCTGGGCGACTCGGCCAGGTACGCGCCGCTTACCAGCGCGAGTCCTCCCGTCGACGGCAGCCCGGACCGCACGGTGAGGACGTCGGCCCGCGGGTCGACCGAGGCCGGGCTGATACCGAACGCCGCCAGCAGCTGCGGGGTGGCCACGTACACCAGTCCGCCGAAGCCGCGGCCGCTCACCGAGATGATCCCGCCGTACTGGTTCTCGGTGGGCTGCCCTGGCTCGACCACGTTGACGCTAACCGGCACCTCGAGCTCAAGCGGGGCGGGCGCGTGCAGCTGGGCGGCGAGTTCGTTCGCCTCGGTGCTGGTGGCGGTCAGCTTGGCGGCGGCGGTGAACTGGCCCGTCTGCTGCTGGGCGGGGTCGTTGCCGGGTGCGTAGAGGATCAGCTGGTTCGAGGCCATGTTGGGGGCGGTGTAGTCGAGCGCGTCGTCGAACCGGAGGCTCGCGACGACAATCGCCAGCGTGGCGAGGAAGACCGCGAACGATACCGCCGCCAAAGCCGCGCCTGACCGCGACCGGTACCGCTCCAGGTCGCGGATGGCGAGCCGGACCGCGAGGGGCGCGCGCCACGCGAACCGGGCGAGGCGGTCCACGATAAAGGGCGCCAGCAGGGCGGACGCGATTTCGCAGCAGACCAGGCCGACCAGCACGAGGTACCGGTTGCCGCCTCCGTTGCCGTCCCAGCCGCCCGAGACGAACAGCAGGAACAGGCCGCCAACGACGAAGAGGATGCCGGGGCGCAGCGAGCGGGCGACCACCTGGGGCGGCTCGACCCGTCCGGAGATCGCGGCGACCACCGGGATCTTGCTGACCGAACGCCCTGGCCACACGGCGGCGATGACCGAGGTCGCGACGGCCAGCAGCAGGCCCGCGATCACGGCCGGCCACGGGAGGGCCAGGGGGTCGGTCCGGTGCGCGGTGGCGGTTTCCAGGTGCGGGTAGTACCAGAACCAGGCGCCCGCCGCGACCGCGGTGCCGATGACGGCACCGGCCAGGCCGGCCACCAGGCCGTCGATGACCAGCACGAAGCGGACGTCGGCTTCGGTCGCGCCGAGCGAGGACAGCATGCCGAGGGCACGCTGCCTGCGCTGGGCCATCACCGTGAACGCGGCGGTGGCGACGAGGCCGATGAACACCAGGCCGAGCACAGAGACGACCAGCACCACGGTGGCTGGCGAGACGATGGAGTTATCCGGCTGCGGGACGGAGACGTCCGCGCTCTTCGGTATGACGTCGCCGGCCGCCGACGCGGCGGCGGAGTCCAGCGGCTCCCCGAGGAAGACCCGGACGTTCGCGGGGGCGCTGAGCTGGCCGGGCGCGACGAGGGCGAACTCGTCGAGCAGGTTGGACGGGTTCTCGACGATGCCGGTGACGGTGAAACCGCGGCCGGCTTCGGCCCCCGACCCGGCCGGGACGTGCCAGGCCGAGCCCGTCCGCAGGCCGTACAGCCGGGCGAGCCCGGCGGTGACCGCGACCTGGCCTGGCCCGGCCGGGTAGTGACCGGAGTCGAGGGCGAGCAGCGGCCGGGTGTACGGCGCCGCCGGGTCCTGGGCGCGCAGCTCGGCCCCGCCGGTCTGCCCGGTGGTGACCGGCTCGTCGTCGATGACGCTGGCCGGGCCGTAGGCCTTCTCGATCTTGGCGATGGCGCTGGCCAGGTGGGGGGTACTGCCGGGCAGCTCGATCCTGGTCTGCGCGGTGCCGAAGTTCCCGGCGTTCGGCGTGCCCGGGGTCGCGGAGGCGACCGCGATGCCGAGCAGCGTCGCGGCGGTGGCGACCGCGATCAGCACGACGATCAGCAGCCGCTGCTTCCATTCGCGCAGGGCGAGGCGCAGCTCCCAGCGCGACAGCGCGCGGCGGGCGCCCGCGGCGCGGCGCGGGTCCTCGGGCTCGCGGGGCGGCCGCTCGTGAAGGTCGTATCCGGTCATCGTCATGACGGCTGCTCCAGCAGCGTCTCCGGGCCCGCGGGGGCGGCGGTCTGGTCGACGATCCGGCCGTCGCGCAGGAACACGACCCGGTCTGCCCAGGAGGCGAGCTGCGCGTCGTGGGTGACCACGACGGCGGCGGTGCCGCGCTTGCAGTAGGTGTGGATGAGCCGCATCACGGTCTCGCCGTTGGCGGAGTCGAGCGCGCCGGACGGCTCGTCGGCGAGCAGCAGCCGCCGTTCCCCCACCACCGCGCGGGCGATCGCGACGCGCTGCCGCTCGCCGCCGGAAAGCTGGTCGGGGAAATGCCGGGAGCGGTCACCGAGCTGCAGCTCCTCCAGCGCCTTGAGCGCGGCCAGGTGGGCTTTGCGCATCGACATGCCGTCAAGCTCAAGCGGCAGCGAGACGTTCTCCGCCGCGGTGAGCCCGGGCAGCAGGTTGAAGTCCTGGAAGACGTAGCCGATCGTGCGGCGGCGGACCCGCGACTTCGCGGAGCCGGACATCCGCAGCGTGTCCTCCCCGTTGACCAGCACGGCGCCTGACGTCGGCTCCTCGAGCGTGCCGGCGATCGTGAGCAGCGAGGACTTGCCCGAGCCGGACGGGCCCATCACCGCCACCATCTCGCCGGCGGCGACCTTGAGCGACACGTCGCGCAGCGCCTGCACTTCGGCCGCGCCCCGGCCGTGCACCTTGGAAATCGATCGCAGTTCGAGCACGGTCATCGCCTTACTCCCGTCGTGGGTCTGGTCGGCAGGCCGGCGCCGGCCTTCGCGGCGGCCATCGCCCTGGCCGGGGTCCAGCCGTCGGCGAGGGCACGGCGCAGCCGGCCTTCCGCCGCGTCCAGCCAGCGGACGACCGAGTCGAGCCGGAACAGCTCCGAGTCGACGACCAGGGAGAAGGCCAGGTCGCTGCCGTTGTCGTCTTCCTTGAGCCTGGTCCACTCCTGCATGAGCTGGATCAGGTAGCGCCGGTGCGCCTGGATGACCTCGGACACGTCGGTGCCAGGGACGCGCACCGCGATCAGCACCTTCATCACCAGGTCGTCGCGGGGCGGCGTGGACAGGTCCGGCGGAACGCGCAGCCACTGGGCCAGCTCGGCGGTGCCGGCCTTGGTGATCCGGTACGCCTTCTGCGGTCCCGGCTCGAGCTCTTCGCCGTCGCCGGCCGCGGCGACCAGCCCGTCCCGCTCAAGCCGCTGCAGCGTCGTGTAGACCTGCCCGACGTTGAGCGGCCACACCTTGCCGGTATTCGCCTCGAACTCCTCACGCAACTGCAGCCCGTACTTGGGCCCGTCGCTGAGCAGCGCGAGCAGTGCGTGCCTGACGCTCATCGGCACCTCCACTCGAAGTAGGAAACCTCGTATCTCACCGAGTAGAATACTGAGTATAGGACGGGCACGGAAAGCCCGGCGGGGACGCGCGGGGCTTGGCGAAGATCGTGGATAGTTTTGTACACGGGGATGTACAAAACTATCCACAGTCCACGTGGGCGGACACCATCTCCGTGAGTGGCGGGGACGGGCGCGGCGGCCGCCTGGCGCGGGCGGCGGGGACAGGTGCGGCGCCTGCCGCCGGGTGCGCGGTGGGGTTGTGCTCGCGGCGGAGTTAGAGTGAGTGACATGACAGCTACTCCCGCCGCTAAGCCCGTTGTCGACTTCTACTTCGACCCGCTGTGCCCGTTCGCCTGGGTCAGCTCGCGCTGGATCCTTGAGGTGGAGAAGGAACGCGACATCGACCTGTCCTTCCGGGTGATGTCGCTGTCGGTGCTCAACTCCGGCCGCCCGGATCTTCCTGAGCAGTACAAGGAGCTCCTCGACAGGGGCTGGGGCCCGGTCCGCATCTGCATCGCGGTCGAGCAGAAATACGGCACCCCCGCGCTGCGCGACCTGTACACCGCGCTTGGCACCAAGCGTCACATCGAGAAGCGCGACTTCGGCCCCGAGCTGTACGTCGAGGCGCTGACCGAGTGCGGCCTCGACCCGGCACTGGCCGCCGCGGCGGACTCCACCGAGTACGACACCGCCCTCAAGGAGTCGCACCACCGCGGCATGGACCCGGTCGGCGACGAGGTGGGCACCCCGACCATCCACATCGACGGCACGGCGTTCTTCGGGCCGGTGATCACCCGGGTGCCGCGCGGCGAGGAAGCGGTCAAGATGTTCGACGGCGCGCTGCTGCTGGCGTCGAACCCGTACTTCTTCGAGCTCAAGCGGACCAGGACCGAGGCGCCGCAGGTCGACAGCTGATCCTGGGCGCGGCTAGTGCGGCGCGGTGGCGCCGGTCGGGACGCCGGGCGGCGCCTGGCCTGCCCGCCGGCCGTCCTGGACGAAGTGCTGGTTCACCCAGCCGGCGCCCCAGCCGGGACCTGACGACCAGGAGCCCGCGAGCCGCATTTTGTCCGAGCTGCGCGGGACATTTCCCGTCCCGAGCTGATAACAGAGTATTGAGACCTTCGTGCCCGGATAGACCGCGCGACTAGCGCCCGGTATTGCGGAATTCCAGCTAGGCGCCGACCGCCGGGCGATGCCGCCATTGTCGTTCTTGCCTACATTCCGGCGATACCGCAGGGGTCGAGGCGGACGGTCACGGTCAGCACCCCGTCTCTGGCGGAGTGCACCCGCCCGGAACCGTACGGGCGGAGGAGGCCGCCGATCCAGGCCTGCTCGGCCAGCAGCTGGGCCTCGACCTCGCGGACGCCGCTGCGGGCGGCGTGGGTTACCAGGTCGTGCACCAAGCGGGTACCGAGGCCGCGGCGCTGCCAGCCGTCCTCGATCAGCAGGCCGAGCTCCGCCGCGCCCTCGGCCACCAGGCGGCAGCTGGCCAGCGCGACGGTCTCGCCCGCATAAGCGGCAGGGCTGGCGGGGATGTATGGGCACCCGACGAGCGCGTGGTGGAAGGGGCTGCCGGACAGCGCCTCGGCCAGGTAGCTCCGCGGTATCGCCTGGACGGGGCCGTGGAAGCGGTGGTAGCGCGTGGCTGGCGTGCACCGCTCGAACATCCGGGTCAGCGCGTCGCGGTCGCCGGCTGCCGCCTGGCGCACCAGCAGGGCGCCCGGGGGGCCGGCCGGGATCAGCTCGCCAGCGGGAAGCACGGGCGCGCTCACGGCCCCTCCTCGCTGACGCTCGTCAGGCCCGCTCGCATCGGCGCAGCGCTTACTAGTTCGCTCGCACGCTCGCTCACGGCCGCGGGGCGCCGATCGGGTTCGGCACCGGGAACGCGCCGGCCTCGATCAGGCGGCGGCTCACGGGGGTGGCCAGCTCGATAGCGCGCTCGACCCCGGTCGAGCCGATCCGCTCGACCGGGCCCGCGGCCAGCCGGTCGGTCAGCTCCTCGACGTCACGGCGCAGCGCTCCGCCGGTCTTGGTGAGCCGGCCGCCTGAGTCGAGCAGGCCGCGGGCGGCCAGCCGCCGGGACGACTGCGTCCAGTCCTCGTCGGTCCAGCCGCGGCTCTGCTGGACCATGGCCCTGGTGATGGCCCCCGTCGCGGCGAATGTCACCGTCGCGTCCAGGCCTCGCAGCCCGTGCGCCACTCCGGCCAGCACGTGGCCGTCGCCGCGGTGCTCGCGCAGCACGGTGGCCGCGAGCCAGATCGCGCCGACGGGATCGGCCGGACGCGGCACGCCCGCCCACGCGGCCGCGAGCGGCCGTCCGTCGAAACGGCAGCCCTCGACCGCGTCCCACAGCAGTCCGGACAGCTCCCCGGCGCGGCTGAGCAGCGTTTCGCCCGCGTACTCCCGCAGCGCTTCCTGCGCGCTGCCGAGGCGGGCCTCGAGCACGGCCTCTGGCGAGGCGAACCGCCAGGCGTCGGGGATCGCGCGGGCGACGATGCCGGGCGCGAACCCGTACGTCATCGCCTCGACGGCGGACGCGGGGAGCGGGCCGAGCGGCGCCACGCGGCCGGCGAAGTAGCTCATCCAGAAGCCGCGCAGGCCCGTTTTGCGAGCCGCTTCGAGCGGCCCCGGCGTGAAGTAGACGACGGAGTGCATCGGCTCGATCGCCGCCCAGAAGCGCCGGGCGAGTGTGACGGTCGGTTCCATGTCTTCACCCTGCCTCAGCCCGGCGCCCGCTGACAGTGCCAATATGGGGAAGTGGACCAGGATCTGAGCTGGTGGGCCGAAGTCGTCTTCGCGGGCTGGCGCGACCGGCCGGGCCCCCGCTACGCACGGCTCGCCGCCGCGCTGCTCGAGGCGGTCGACCAGGGCACGGTCGCGCGCGGCACCCGGGTGCCGGCCGAACGGGCACTCGCGGCCGTGGCCGGCGCGTCGCGCGGCACCGTCGTCGCCTGCTACGGCCAGCTAGTCGAGGCGGGCGTGCTCAGCAGGCGGCAGGGGTCGGGCACCTACGTGGCCGGCCGCCCCTCGTGGGCCGCCCGGCCCGCCGCGGGCACCGCGGCGATGCTGCTGCGCCGGATCGCCGAGGACCGCGAGACCATCGACCTGTCCGTCTCCGCCCCCGGTGACCTGCGGCACCTGCCGCCCGCCGACCCCGCGGCGGCCTGGCACGGGCTCGACGGCCACGGCCTCGACCCGGCCGGACTGCCCGCGCTGCGAGCCGCCGTCGCCCGGCACCTGACCGAGCACCAGGGACTGCCGACCGAACCCGGGCAGGTCGTCATCACCGCGGGGGCGCAGGAGGCCCTGTGGCTGCTGTCCCGGGTGCTGCCGGGCGGCAGGCTGCTCGCGAGCTGCCCCGGTTACCCGGGCCTGGCCGGCGCGATCGCCGGCACGCGGGCCGAACTGGTCCACCTGCGATCGGACGCCGCGGGCGAGGACCCCAGCGCGGTCGAGCGGGCCGGCCGCTCCCCCGGCGGCGTCGCCTTCCTGATGCCGACCGGGCACAACCCGACCGGGACGGTGATGCCGCTGCTGCGCAGGCAGTCCCTGGCCGCGATCGCGGACGCGGGCCGGGTCACCATCGTCGAGGACCTGACGCTGGCCGACCTCACCCTTGGCGTGCCCGGCGCGGCCGTCCCGCCGCCGCTGGCCGCGCTGTCGACCCGGGTCATCGCCGTCGGCTCGGTCTCCAAGGTGCTCTGGGGCGGGCTGCGGGTCGGCTGGATCCGGGCGGCGGAGCCGCTGCGGTCGGCCTTGATCGCGCGCAAGTCGGCGCTCAGCATCGGCACCGCGGTGATCAGCCAGGCCCTCGCGGCCCAGCTGCTGGCCGGGGTCGACGCACGCTGGCTGGCCGGGCACCGGGCGGCGCTCACCGGGCGCCGCGACCTGCTCGCCGCGCTGCTCGCGCGGCACCTGCCCGGCTGGCGGACCCGGGCGCCGCAGGCGGGCCTGTCACTGTGGGCCGAGCTGCCCACCGCCAGCGCCGACGCCTACGCGGCGACCGCCGCCAGAACGGGGGTCAGCGTGCTGGCGGGCAGCGCGGCCTGCTCTGACGGGCGGCACGAGAACTTCGTCCGGCTGTCGTTCGCCGAGCAGCCGGGCACCCTGGAACTGGCCGTGGAGCGCCTCGCCGTCGCCTGGGAGCTGCACGCCGAGACGCTCGCGGTCAGCCCGGCCCGGGGCTGACCAGGACCTGTGAGCGGCGGTCCCAGCCGTGTCCCGCTCTTCCACGCGGTGGCGGGAGCCGGCCGCCGCGTCCTGGTAACGCTGCCTGCGGGCGGCGACCAGGCCGTCGACCCCGATCCAGCTCGACGTCCCTTGCGGCACGGCTTTCTGGGGACCGTGGGGCGCGGGAGTCAGCCGCCCCCGTTCGGGATAACGGTCTTGCGGTGACCTTTCCACCGGGTCACCGGCGTGGCGCAGAAGCGGCTCTCAGGGAGACTTCAGCCCGCGCGGATAGGTTGTGGAGGTGATCACGCTCGGGCTCGCCGCGGTGGTTTTCCTCGTGTTCCTCGCCGGGGTGGCCCGCGAGCCGCGGTCGTTCGGCAACGCGGTGCTGCTCGGGCTGGCGCTGGCGCTCGGGGCGCTCGGGCTGGCCGAGCACCTGCACGACGAGCCCAGCCGGGCCGCGCGCCTGCTGCTGCTCGCGCTGCTGCTGGCGGTGGCGGCCGGGCCGCTCCTGCTCGGCTGCTTCCTGCTCGGCAACGGGGTCGTCATGGTCAGGCGCGAGGGCCTGCGCCCGGTCAACCTGCTGTCGCTGGTCGCGGGCGCGGCCGCCTTCGTGATCATCGGGCTCGACGTGGCCGCCGACCAGGCCGACGACCTCAAGCTGTCGCTGTTCGCCACGGCCGCGAACCTGGTCTTCGGGTACGTGTCGTTCCTGCTGGTGTCCTACGTCTGCTACGCGTTCTGCTACGGGCTGCTGGCCAGAACCGGGCGGGCCGAGTTCGTGATCGTGCTCGGGTCGGGACTGCGGCCCGACGGCGGGGTGCCGCCGCTGCTGGCCAGCCGCCTGGACCGGGGCCGCGCGGTGCACGCGGCGCTCGACCGGCGGGCGGCCGCGGCCGGCGCCTTCCGGCCGCTGCTGATCGTCTCGGGCGGCAAGGGCGACGACGAGCGGGTCGCCGAGGCGGCGGCGATGGCCGCCTACCTGCGCGAACGGGGAGTACCGGCTGAACGGCTGCTGCTCGAAGACCAGTCGCGCAGCACCGAGGAGAACCTGCGGTTCAGCCTGGCGATCATGGACCGCCTCCGGCCCGGAGCCCGGGCCACGATCGTGACCAGCGACTTTCACGCGTTCCGGGCCGCGCTGATCGCGCGCAGGATCGGGCTGCGGGGGCAGGCCACGGGGGCCCGGGTCGCCGGCTACTACGAGCCGAACGCGATCTTGCGCGAGTTCGCGGCCGTCTTCCTCCGGTACCGGGTGGTGAACCTGGGGATCTGCGCGCTGCTTGTGCTCGTCCCGGTGGGCGCGGCGGCGCTGCGTTACGTCCGTTAGGAGATCCGGCAGGGCCCCGCCTGCTCGCCATGCGCAACTCTGGGCGATTGACAGAACTCAGTTGCCGCTTCACTCGATACTGTGGACGTATGACGCCATCGTACCGATCACGAGCCGCGACCGAGGCCTCCGCCATCAGATTCCGATCACTTCCCAGGGATCGGGGCTGAACAAGCTGCCGTCGTTCGCTCGTCCAGAAGACGCTCGGGCGGTCGCCTGTGAGCGCCCGGCATACTGGCTTGGCTCAGTCACGCCTGTCGAGCTCTCCTCGATTCGGCGGATACTGAAAGCCTGCCTTGACCTGTAGCCCAAAGGAGCGAGACGTGGCGGTCGACGGGTTCGAGCTTTCTTATGACCGGACGGGCAGCGGGCCCGGGGTGGTCCTGCTGCACGGCTGGCCTGGCGACCGGACCGACTACCGCGAGCTGGTGCCGCTGCTCTCCGGCTGCGAGGTGCTGGTGCCCGACCTGCGCGGCTTCGGTCACTCGGACAAGCACGCGGAGGCCGCGGCGGAGCAGTACAACGCCGCGGCGCAGGCCCGCAGCGTCGCCGGCCTGATCAGCGCGCTCGGGCTGACGCGGCCGGTGGTGGTCGGCTACGACATCGGCAGCCGGATCGCGCAGGCGCTCGCACGGGCCCGGCCGGACCTGGTCCGCGCGCTGGTGATCAGCCCGCCCGTGCCCGGCGTCGGCACCCGGATCTTCGCGGAAGGACCGCTGCGGGAGTTCTGGTACCAGTCGTTCCACCGGCTGCCGCTGGCGGAAGCGCTCATCGACGGGAACCCGGGCGCGGTCCGCGATTACCTGCGGCACTTCTGGGAGCACTGGTCGGGTCCCGGGTTCACCGTGACCGAGGAACACCTTGACCACCTGGTCTCCGTCTACGGGCCGGCCGGCGCGTTCACCGCGTCGGTGCAGTGGTACCGGGCCGGCGCGGGCACGGCGGCGGCCGCCGCCGCGGAGACCACGCCGGAGCCTGCCGACCGCCTGGCCACGCCGGCGGCGGTGCTGTGGCCTGAGCACGACCCGCTGTTCCCGCGGGAATGGTCGGACCGGCTCGACCTCTTCTTCAGCCACGCACGGCTGCGCTTCGTGGACGGCGCCGGGCACTACGCGCCGCTCGAGTACCCCGAGGTACTCGCGGACGAGGTGCGGCGGTTCCTGCGTTCTTAAGGCCAGCCCGCGCCCGGTACCTCCACCTCGACGGCCAGGACCTGGCCGCTGCCCGGGGTCACCATCGGGGACTCGGTCATGCCGCGCCACCCGGCGGCGGCGATGAACAGGGTCCTCAGCGCGGGCCCGCCGAGCGCGCAGGCGAAACCGCCGCGGTCCAGCGGCACGACGTCGAGTTCGGCGCCGCCCTCGGCGACGCGGACACAGCGCCGCCCCGGCACCTCGGCGTACCAGACCGCGTTCTGCTCGTCGACGCAGATGCCGTCAGGCGCGGCGTCGCCGAGGTCGGCCCAGGTGCGGCGGCCTGACAGGCTGCCGTCCGCTGCTATGTCGAACGCGACCAGCTGGTGCCCGTAGGAGTCCGCGACGATCAGCGTGCCGTTGTCGCCGGTCACCGCCATGCCGTTGGGGAAGGCGATGTCGTCGGCGACCTGGCGCACAGCGCCGTCGGGCGTCACCAGCGACACCGCGCCCGGCCGGAAGGACTCGCCCGCGGCCGGGTTGAAGCCGGGCCCGTTGAGGTAGATGCTGCCGCGGCCGTCGGCCACGATGTCGTTCCACACCGGACGGCCCAGGTTCGCGTGGGTGACCAGCGACCCGTCGGGTTCGAGCCGCAGCAGCAGTCCCTCGCCCGACGACACGATGACGAGGCGGCCGTCGGGCAGCCAGGCGGTGCACAGCGGCAGCGACTTCACCCGGGCGACCACTTCGGCACCGCCCGCCAGGTCGACCGCGAGCACCTCGCCCGCCGACCAGTCGGAGAAGTACAGCCGGCCGTCGTGCCAGCGCGGCGACTCGACCAGTCCGCGGCCGTCGAGCAGCTGGCGTATCCCGTTGGTCATGCGCGTTCCGCCTCTCCTCGCCGGGCCCGGCCGTCTGCCGTGCCTACCAGCATGACGAGCGGGGAGGCCGGATATCGTCACGGCTTGGTCCGTTCACGCTGGGACGGTCACGCTGGGACGGTCACGCTGGGACCGGGACCTGGAAAGCTCGCCGGTAGGCGTGCGGTGTCGTGCGGACCGCGCGCGCGAAGTGCTTGCGCAGGTTGTCGGCCGTGCCGAAGCCGCTGTTGCGGGCGACGGCGTCGACCGGCAGGTCCGTCGTCTCGAGCAGGCGCTGGGCGAGGCTGACGCGTTCGGCGAGTATCCACTGCAGCGGCGTCGTGCCGGTACTCGCCTGGAACCGGCGCGCGAACGTGCGCGGGCTCATCGTGGCGCGCCTGGCCAGGTCGCTGACGTTCACCGGTTCGGCCAGGTGCTCGCGCAGCCAGGTGAGCGTGTCACTGAACCGGTCGGCTTCGCCGACGGCGGGCAGCGGCGTTTCGATGTACTGCGCCTGGCCGCCCGGACGGTGCAGCGGGACCACCAGGTCGCGGGCCACCCGGTTCGCGATCGCGGTACCGAAGTCCCGCTGCACCACGTGCAGGCACAGGTCGAGGCTGGCGGCGCTGCCAGCCGAGGTGAGCAGGTTTCCCTCGTCGACGTACAGCGCCTTGGGCTCGACGCGGACCCGCGGGTACAGCCGCGCCAGGTCCGCGCACTCCGACCAGTGCGTGGTGGCCGTGTGCCCGTCGAGCAGTCCCGCCTCCGCGAGCACGAACGCGCCGGTGCACAGGGACAGGATCCGTTTCCCCGCGTCCCGTGCGGCCCGCAGGGCGTCCAGCACGGCGGCGGGCGCCTGGCGGCCGGGCGAGGCGGACGGCACGACGACGAGCGTGTCCGCCGCGCCGGCGGCACCGAGGCCGGCCGGCACCTGCATCGTGAAGCCCGCCGCGGTGGTGACCGCGGCGGACGGGCCGCACACGGTCACCCGGTAGAGCGGGCGCCCGCCCGGTGCGGTGATCCCGGTGCCGAACACGTCGATGGCGGCGGCTAGCTCGAACAGCTCCACGCCGTCGAAGACGACCACCGCGACGTGCCTCTGCGGCTTGGCTGTTTTGTCGTGCACCTTGTCAATTCTGCCACTGTCTCACCCGAGGCGGAAGGCGGAGGGTTGATGTCATGGGAAACGTCACGGAGCTCGGTGACCCGGCGGCGCTGCAGCCGCGGCGGCTCAGCGACCGTATGCTCGCGCACGTGTTCGCGGCCTCACTGGACGAGTCGCTGGCGGCCGGCTGCCCGCCCGAGTCGTCACGCCTGCTGGCCGCGCGGGCCAGGGACATCGTCGGCCTTGGCAAGCGGCGCTCGCTGGCCGGCCACTGGGAACACCTGCTGCGAGTGGCCCGTCGTACGCCGCCAGGCACCTGGTCGCACGCCCGCCAGCCGGCGGTTCCCGTGTGCGCGGACGAGATCGTGGCGGCCGAGCTGGTCATCCGCGACCTGATGACGCAGCTGACCCTGCCGCTGCCGGTGCCGGCCCGCGGGGTGGCGATGGCCAGGGCCTTGCTGACCGACCCGCGGAGCCCCGTCTACCGCCGGCAGGCGGCCGTCGCCCTCACCGCCGCCGTCGCGGCGGCGACGGCCCAGCTCGACCCGGCCCTGCCGCTGATGCCGTCGACGCCGGGGCTGAGCGCTTAGTCCCAGACGGGGACCGGCGACTCCTTGACCGTGCCGTCGGGCGCGAAGACGAGAAAGCGGTCGAACGACGCGGCGAACCAGCGGTCGTGGGTGACGGCCAGCACCGTCCCCTGGTAGGCCTCGAGGCCGGCCTGCAGCGCGTCGGCGGACGGCAGGTCCAGGTTGTCAGTCGGCTCGTCGAGCAGCAGCAGGGTGGCGCCGCCCAGCTCGAGCAGCAGGATCTGCAGCCGGGCCTGCTGGCCGCCGGACAAGGTGGCGAACGGCTGCCTGGCGCACTTGTGCAGCTCGTAGCGTGCGAGCGCCTTCATCGCCTCGGTCATCAGCCGGGCGTGCTCGGTCATCACGATCTCGAGCGGGGTGCGGCCGGCCAGGTCGGGGCGCGCGTGGGTCTGCGCGAACATGCCGGGCACGACGCGGGCGCCGAGCCTGGCGCTGCCCTCATGGGGCAGCGGCTCGCCGCCGAGCAGGCGCAGGAAGGTCGACTTGCCGCTGCCGTTCGCGCCGAGCACCGCCACTCGGTCCCCGTACCAGATTTCGCTGCTGAACGGGCGCGTGGTGCCATTGACGGCCAGCCGTTCCACCATGACGGCCCGGCGGCCGGTCCTGGCGCCGGTGAGCCGCACCCGGATGTGCTGCTCACGGGGCGGTTCTTCCGGCGGCCCGGCCTCCTCGAACTTCTGCAGCCGGGTGACGGCGGCGGCCAGCCGGGACGCCATGTCGGAGTTGTTGCTGGCCTTGACCCGGTACATGCGGACGAGTTCCCTGATCTTGGCGTGTTCCTCGTCCCAGCGCCTGCGCAGTTCCTCAAGCCGCTCGATGCGGTCAAGGCGCGCCTGGGCGTAGGTCTTGAAACCGCCGCCGTGCACCCAGGTCTTGCCGTCCTCGACGGTGACGATCCGCTGCGCGCACGCGTTCAGCAGCTCGCGGTCGTGGCTGACCAGCAGGACTGTCTTCGGGGTGCCGGCCAGCTGCGCCTCCAGCCAGCGCTTGCCCGGCACGTCCAGGTAGTTGTCGGGCTCGTCGAGCAGCAGCGTGCCGAACGTGCCGCTGCGCAGCAGGGACTCGAGCACGAGGCGCTTCTGCTGCCCGCCCGACAACGTGGCGACCTCGCGCCACTTGACCGCGTCGTACGGCTGCCTGACGGCGGCCACGCAGCATTCGTCCCAGTGCACCTCCTGGTCGTAGCCGCCCGCCTCCGCGTAGTCGTTGAGCGCGTTCGCGTAACGCATCTGGGTGCGCTCGTCGTCGCGGTCCATCATCGCCAGCTCGGCGTCGTCCAGGCGTGCGGCGGCGTCCTTCACCCGCGCAGGCGAGACAGAAAGCAGCAGGTCGCGGACCGTGGTGCCGTCCGCCTGGTGGCCGCCGACGAACTGGCGCATCACCCCGACGGCGCCGGACGTGCTGACCGAGCCCTCGCTCGGCTCCAGGTCGCCCGCGAGCATCCGCAGCAGCGTGGTCTTGCCCGCGCCGTTCGGGCCGACGATGGCGGCGGTGGCCCCTTCGGGGATCTTGAACGACGCGTCGTCGAGCAGCTGGCGCCCGTCCGGCAGCACGTGGCTGACGTGCGCCACCTCGACATGTCCCACTTGCGGGACCGTACCGGGCGGCGGCCGGCCTGGCAAACGCGTTTACGCCCGCCGCCCGCCGCGGCGCCAGCCGCCCGGTCCTTCTGCGACGATAGAGCGGTCCCGCGGAGGGCATCCGGCCGCGACGGGAGGGCTGGTTCGTGCGTGACCTGCTGGTGAGTGCGTGGCATGCCGCCGGGCCGCTGCAAGGGTGGCTGGCGTGGCGGCTGCACGCGCGGTTCGGTATCGGCGTGACCGGGATCGTCCGCGCCCCGGACGGGCAGGTGCTGCTGCTAAGGCACCGCCTGTGGCCGGCCGAGAGCCAGTGGGGGTTTCCCAGCGGCTTCGCCAACCGCGGTGAGGACTTCAAGCAGACGGTCGTCCGCGAGGTCCGCGAGGAGACCGGGCTGAGCGTCAGCGTCGGGCGGCTGGTCGAGCTGCGCAGCGGCTTCCGCTACCGGGCCGAGGTGTACTACGAGGCGGCGCTGACCGGCGGCACCGACGGCCTGGTGCTCGAAGAACGGGAAATCCTCGAGGCCAGGCTGTTCCCGCTTGACGCGCTGCCCCCGGGCATGCCGCCGCTGCACCGGGAGCTGGCGCGCCGTCGCTGACGCCCTTGTTTCGCAGGGTCAGTTGCGTCGCAGGCTCAGTATCGAGGGGTCAGAACAAGGTGTCGTCGGCCGACTTGTCGTAGGGGCGGATCCCGGCCAGCCGGCCGTCGGCGATTTTGGCGGCCCAGGCGGGGTCAGCCAGCACCGCCCGGCCCACCGCCACCAGGTCGAATTCACCGCGGTTGAGCAGGTCGACGAGCGGAGCGAGGGTGAGGCTCGCCTGCGGGCGGGCGGCGGATTCGCCGTCGTCGGCGACGCCGAGGAACGGGGCGGCCACCCCGACCGAGCCGACGGCGATCACCGGCAGGCCGGTCAGGTCCCTGGTCCAGCCGGCCAGCGTGCGGTCAGAGCCGTCGAAGGCGGGCAGCCAGTACCGGCGGGTCGAGGCGTGGAAGATCGTCACGCCCGCTGCTGCCAGCGGGGTCAGGAACGCCTCGAGCTCGGCGGGACTGTCGGCGATCCGCGCGTCGTAGTGGCCGCCCTTCCACTGGGAGAACCGGAAGGCGACCGGGTAGTCAGGTCCGACCGTGTCCCTGACGGCGGCGGCGACCTCGGCTGACAGGCGCACCCGGCCGGCCATGCCGCCGCCGTAGGCGTCGGTGCGGCGGTTGGTCTGCGGCCAGTGGAACTCATCGAGCAGGTAGCCGTGCGCGCCGTGCAGCTCGACCCCGCTGAAGCCGGCCGCCTTGGCCGCGGCGGCGGCGCGGGCGTAGCTGGCCGTCACCGCGGCCAGCTGGGCCGCGGTGGCCGGCTCGGCCACCGCGCGGCCGGACGGTGTGATGCCCGACGGTGACAGGACCGGCGCGTCGGGGAACGGCCCGCTGCCGGGCTTGCGGGTCACCCCGGTGTGCCACAGCTGCGGGAAGACGGCGCCGCCGGCGGCGCGTACCGCGTCGGCGACCTCGCGCCAGCCGGCCAGCGGCGCGTCGCCGAAGAACCGCGGTACCCGGGTGCTGCCGCCCGAGCCCTCGTCCACGTACGTGCCCTCGGTGATCAGCAGGCCCAGCGACTCCGCGCGGCGGCCGTAGTAGGCCGCGACATCCGCGCCGGGAACGCCGCCCGGGGAGAAGTTCCTGGTCATCGGGGCCATGACCAGCCGGTTGCGTAGCTTGAGCCCGGCCACGCTCACGGGCGAGAACAGCGGGGCCGGGTCAACGCCGTCAAGCAGTGTCAGGGGCAGGCTGTCCTCGGCGGTGTTCAGTTCTGTCACACGTCCGCCAACGGCCGCGCCGCCGCGGGCTATTCCTGGTAACGCACGGTATGGGATGGTTCGCGCCCGGACAGCAGGGCCGCGATCGCCGTCGCCGCCTGTTCGTAGGAGGCGAATTCCGATTCCGGTGACAGCCAGGCCAGGTGCGGCGTGAGGATCGTCCGCGGCAGGGCGAGCGCGGGATGGTCCGCTGGCGGGGGCTCCTCGTCGAGGACGTCGAGGGCGGCGCCCGACAGGTGCCCGGATTCCAGGGCGTCCCGCAGCGCGCGCAGGTCGACCAGTTCGCCCCGGCCGCAGTTGACCAGGGACGCGCCCGGGCGCATGGCCGCCAGGGCGTCGGCGTCGATGAGGTTCTTGGTGTCCGGGGTGAGCGGCACGTGCAAGGTCACCACGTCGCTGGCGGCCAGCAGGTCATGCAGGCGCTCCACCGGGGTGACGCCGGACGCGCGGGCGGTCTGCGGCGGCGTGCGCGGCGCCCAGGCGCTGACCCGCAGGCCGAGGGCGGCGGCGCGCCGCGCGACGAGTGCCCCGGTGCGGCCGAGGCCGACCACGCCGAGGGCGGCGCCGGTGATCCGGCGGGCGCCGACGGCGCGCGACGACCAGCCGCCCGCGCGGACGTGCGCGTCGCCCGTGTGCAGGTTGCGCAGCAGGGCGCAGGTTATCGCGATCGTGTGGTCGGCCACCTCCGTGTCGCAGTACCCCGGGGTATGCGTGAGCGTGATGCCCCGGGCGGCGAGCGCGCCCGCGTCGAGGTGGTCGTAGCCCGCGGACGCGGCGGCGGCCACCCGCAGCCCTGGCAGGGCCGCCAGGTGCTCCGGCGTGATCCGGACAGGCGGCGCCACCGCGAGCCCGACGACCGCCGGACCGGACGGGACCTGGTGGCTGAAGCCGAGTTCGTAGCCGTCCGGGCGGCCGCCGGCCGCGACCACGGCGGCGGCGAAGGCGGCGGTGAAGCAGGGCATCACGTCCCGGCCGGAGGTGCGGGAGACCAAGACGACCCGCGGCGGCCGCGCGGCCGGCCGGGGGCGGATGTCAGTCAATCCTTGTAGTCCGGGTACAGCCGGTCGACCAGGCGCAGCAGCGCGTCCCAGGCGAGGTTGGGGTTCTTCCCGGTGGCGTAGTCGTCGTCGCTGTGGTCACCCTCGAACTGACGAGCCGTGTGCTCGCAGACCTCAGGCGGCGGCAGGACGACCGCCGTGCCGCCGGCCAGCGCGTCGACCTGGATCTCGCAGGCGCGCTCCAGGTAGAACATGCGCAGGAACGCCTGGCCGGGAGTGCGGCCCACGGTGAGCAGGCCGTGGTTGCGCATGATCATCACCGGCTGGCCGCCGAGGTCCGCCACCAGCCGTTCCTTCTCCGCGTTGGAGAGCGAGATGCCCTCGTTGTCGTGGTACGCGACCCGGTTGTAGAACTCGAGTGACATCTGGTTGAGCGGCAGCAGCCCGTGCTGCTGGGCGGCGACCGCGCCGCCCGCCTTGGTGTGGGTGTGCAGCACGCACAGCGCGTCCTCGCGGGCCGCGTGGATCGCGGAGTGGATGACGAAGCCGGCCGGGTTCACCTTCCACGGACCGTCCGTCTCCAGCTCCCCGTCAAGGCCGACGATCACCAGGCTGGAGGCGGTCACTTCCTCGTAGAGCAGCCCGAACGGGTTGATGAGGAAACGGTGCCCGGGGCCTGGCAGCCGGACCGAGATGTGATTGAGGATGAGATCCGTCATCTTGAAGTGCGCTGCGAGCCGGTAGACGGCGGCCAGCTCGCGGCGCAGCCGCGTCTCCGCGGCGGCGTAATCGCCCGCCGACCTGCCTAGCTCCGTGACGGTCATGCCCGCGTATCCCCTTGCG
>DASYAD010000299.1:0-20502 GCA_036501515.1 Trebonia sp.
CTCCCGCACCGTCGTGATGCCAAGCGTCGCGAGCTTGGCCGTGGTCTTCGCGCCGATCCCCCAGATCACGTCCGGGCCCTGGTCTCCGATGAGGTCGAACCAGGTCGCCGTGGTCAGCCGTCCCACGCCGGCCGGCTTGCCGAAGCTGGTCGCCATCTTCGCCTGCAGCTTGTTGTCGCCGATGCCGACCGAGCAGTCAAGCTCGGTGGCCGCCCTGACGTCGGCGACGATGCCGCGGGCGAAGGACTCCGGGTCGTCGGTCTCCACCCCGAGGAACGCCTCGTCCCAGCCGAGCACCTCGACCGGGCAGCCGGTTTCCCGCAGCACGTTCATGACCACGGCCGAGACCTCGTTGTAGGCGTCGGCGTCCACCGGCAGGAACACGCAGTCCGGGCAGCGCTTGGCCGCGGTGCGCAACGGCAGGCCGGAGTGCACGCCGAACTCCCGTGCCTCGTAGGACGCGGTGGACACCACGCCGCGCTTGGCCGGGTCGCCGTCCCCGCCGACCACGACCGGCTTGCCGCGCAGCTCGGGATGGCGCAGCTGCTCCACCGACGCCAGGAACTGGTCCATGTCTACGTGCAGCACCCACCGGGTCATGACCACAGTCTTACCCACGAACCAGCCGCAGTGGTGATCGACCCGGCGGGCCCCCGCCGGTCACCGATTGACCATCACATCGCATTGACCTGCGCGGACCGCCGGAAGTGGCTACTCTCAGGATCGATCTCGTTACTTCCTGTTGACTAGTCGGTGCTTCTTGCGGGGGAGGCTGCGCGATGACGCGTTGTCGTGCTTGGCTGGCGGCGGTAGCCGCGGTGGTGGCGGTCTTGTCGGCGGGAACGGCGCTGCTCCCTGCCGGGCCGGCCGCGGCGGCGGTGACGGCACCGGGAGCGGCACCGGGATCCGGTGCGCCTTCGGCCGGGTCGCTGCGGGTCAGCACCAGGGACCTGCCGTCCGGCGTCCGTGGCCTCTACTACCTGACCGCGCTGACCGCCGCGGGCGGCACCGCTCCTTACGCGTGGTCCGCGACCCGGCTGCCGGCCGGGCTCCGGCTGTCGGCCGGCGGCCTGCTCACCGGGTACCCGCTGACCGTCGGCCCGCAGTACGCGGCGGTGCGGGTACGCGACGCGCGAGGGCGGGTCGCGCTGGCCAGCCTGCCGGTCGCGGTGCCCGCTTCACTGCCAGGCGGCTGCGTCGCCCGGTCCTGCGCGCTGCTCGCCGCCGGGCCGCGCACCGTCACCGTCCCTGCGCGGGCGATCGTCTCGCTGTCCGGTCCCGCCGCCGCGGGGCGGGCCGCCGGCGGGCAGGCCCAGGCTGGCCTGGCCGGACGGCTGGTGCTGCGGGGCGGCCCTGATGTGACGGCCGGCGACATCCTGGCTCTCGCGGCGGTCCCGGCCGTCCCGTCCGGGCTCGTCGCGCTGGCGCAGGCGGTGAACGCGCGAGACGGCGAGACGGTGATCACGGTGCGCACCGCCACTCCCGCGGACGCCTTCTACCAGGGGACCCTGCAGGCCCAGGGCAGTGGTTCGGTGACCACGGGGCCAGCCAGCGGCCGGACGGGCGCCGCCGGATCGGTCCCGGCGCGCACGGCCCGGGTGCTGCGCCGGGCCCCTTCCGCTAGGGCCCGGCTGTCTTGCGCGGACGGGGTGACGTCGCAGCTGCACGGCCTTGACGTCAGCCCGTCAATGACGCCGACGGTCGCGGCGCAGTGGGGGCAGGCGCACTACGGGCTGCCCGTCAGGGGTGCCGTGGCGGCCAGGGAGACGCCGGGCAGCCTGCGGCTCTTCCAGTTCACGATGGCCGGGACGATCACGGTGAACCTGGGCGTGCGCGTGCCGGGTCCCGCCCGGTGCACGATGACGCTGCCCGCCGTGGTGCGCGCGGTTCCCGCGGGCGGCCTCGGCGCGGTGGTGCTGCGCCTGCGCCCGACGCTGGACCTGGTGACGACCGGCGCGCTTGACGTGACGACCTCGGTGACGCTTACCTGCGACGCCTTCTACCGGCTTGACGCCGGCACCGTCACCAGGGCGGACCAGTGCACGGCCGCGCACCAGCCGCTGCGCGTCAGCTCGCTCGGCGGCGCCAGCGCCAGCGTGAGCGGCGCGATCGCCGTCAGTGCCTCGCTCGACGGCCTGAACGTGGTGGCCGGCACTGCCAGCGCCGCGTTGCACGCCGGCTACCAGCCGGGCGGCGGCACGGTGGCGGAGACCGACGCGAGCGCGGCGTTCGACCTCGCGGCCCCGCTCGGCGTCCTGTGGAGCGGGGCGCCGAGCGTGACCGTCGCGGACGGCACGGCGTTCTCCGGCGTGCTGTCCGCCTCGGCCCGCAAGCCGCCGCGGGCCGCCGCCCCCGCGGTGATCGCGGTGACGCCGGCGGTCGCCTACCCGTGGAGCGCCTCGGTCTGCGGCTACGGTGCGCCCACCTTCGGGCGGGCCGGATTCACCCTCGCGGGCCACGGCTTCCTGCCCGGCGAGCGGGCCGCCGTCAGCGCCGGCTGGTCGCCGTACCCGCGCCCGGCCGCCGCCGGGCCCGGCGGCTCGTTCACGGTGACCAGCCCTGTCGGCGAGGTACCGGCCGTCCTCGGTCAGGTCTTCCGCGTGGCCGCCCGGGGCACGGCCGGGTCGTCGGCGGGCGCGACGATCAAGCTGGACGCCGACGGCTGCCTGCTGCAAAGCGGTTCAGGCGGCCACCTCGCCGTGCGGTGGGGCGGCAACGGCTTCGACGCCGCCTCCGTCGTCTCGCTCAGCGTCGACGGCGACGTGGTGAGCTCGGCGGCGACCGACGGCCGCGGCTCAGGCGGGACGACGGCCGCCGTCAGCTGCCCGGTCGCCGGGCGCTACCAGTGGCAGGTAGCGGGCACCGTGAACGGCGCGCCGGCCGCCGCTTCCGGATGGGCCAGCTGCGCGTCACCCCGGGTGTCCCCGGCGTACCCGGGGCCTGCCGGGCAACTGCTGTACCCGCCGGCCGGCGTCCGGCTGATGACCGGCGGGCCAGCGGTGAGTGCGCCGGTCAGGCAGCCGTGGCGGGTGCCGCCCGCCAGGCCGCCGCTGACCTGACGGCGACGGCCTGGCCGCCCTGCCACCGTCAGGCAGCGGGACCGGGCAGGCGCTTCTTGGCCGCTTCGTACAGGTCAGCAGGCAGCGGGCCTTTCTCCGCCACCGCGATGTTGCCGGCCAGGTGCGCGGGGTTCGCGGTGCCGACGATGGTGGTCGACAGGCCGGGGTGGCTGAGGGTGAAGCGCAGCATGAACTCCATCCTTCCCAGTCCGGCTTCGGTGAGCAGTTCCTCGATGCCGGAGCTCTCCCAGTTGCGCTGCCCCAGGCCGGGCTGCTGGGTGAGGGGACCGACCTGCCAGTTCTTCTCTTCCGAGGCCGCGCCCCTGGCGGCGCCGCCGCGGATCAGGTTGCCCGCGCCCGCGCTGGCGGCCTGGGTAATGAGATCCTCGTGGTCGCGCTGGACGGCCGAATACGGGATCTGGAACGCGTCGAAGACGTTCATCGCGAGGTGGCCGGGCAGCTCGGGCAGGATTCCCGACATGCCGATGAAGCGGACCTTGCCCTCGTCGCGCAGTTCGCTCAGCGTCTCGACGGTGCGGTTCTGCCCGAGGACGGCCGCGCTCGGCGACATGTGCACCTGGACGAGATCCAGCCGGTCGGTCCGCAGCCGCCGCAGCGACTGCTCCACGTTGGCCCGGACGTTGGCCGGGCTGTAGTCGTGCGGGTAGGGCGGCGGCATGTCGGCGGGCATTTCCATCGGGCAGCCGCACTTGGAGGCCAGGAAGAACTCGTCCCTGCGGTGGCCGACGTACGTGCCGACGAGTTCCTCGCTCCTGCCGTAGTCGGGTGAGGTGTCGATTAGGTTGATGCCGCCGTCAAGGACGGCGTTGAGCAGCCGCCCCGCGTCTTCGTCGGTAATCTCCGGTCCGCGCGACGCGCCGCGCAGCTCCATCGCCCCGTACCCGAGGATGGTCACGTCCGCGCCGGTGCGCCCGAGGGTTCGTGTCGTGATCGCCATGCCGCTTACGCTAGTCCTCCCCGGGCGGGCCGCTTAGCTCCGGCCGCCCGGTACCGGTTCAGCGGTCGGTGTCGAGGGCGCTGGCGTCGGCGGGAACGTCGACCGAGTGCTCCTTGAGCGCGTCGAGCGGGATGATCTCAAGCGCGCGCCGGTGGGTGGACGCGAGCACGACCGGGGCCGCCGTGCCGTCCTGGTAGGCCCGCAGCCAGTTGGCGGCCGTGACGCACCACCGGTCTCCCGGCACCAGGCCGGGGAAGCGGTACTGCGGCATCGGCGTGCTGAGGTCGTTGCCGATGCGGCGCTGGTGCTCGAGGAACTCGCTCGTCACCACCGCGCACACGGTGTGGCTGCCTGTGTCCTCTGGACCCGTGTTGCAGCAGCCGTCCCGGTTGAAGCCGGTGAGCGGGTCAGTTCCACATGGCTCAAGCTCGCCGCCGAGCACGTTCCGTTCACCCATCTCAGAAGTATCGGTAGCAGCGGCCTGCCTCCGCAACCCTCAGCCGCCGAACACCGGCCGCGGACACCAGCAATTCACGTAACGATGTCGGATACGGCGGTCAGCGGCCGCCGGGACCACGTCATACTGGCGAGTCTTGTCCTCTTTGATATAGACAGGCTTTGACTCAGTCCTTAGCCTTGACTGTATGGTCAGTCAGCATTTCGGCGAGCACGTGCCCGATCCCACCGCCCGCGCCACGGCCGCGTTCCCGCCCGCACCGCTGGACGAGGGCCAGCTGGCGGCGGCACTGCGGCCGTTCGGCGCGAGCCGGATGCTCCCGCCCGCCGCGTACACGTCGGCCGAGGTGTTCGCCTGGGAACGGCAGCACTTCTTCGGCGGCGGGTGGACGTGCGCGGGGCACGCGTCACGGGTACCCGCGCCTGGGGACCAGCTGCCCGTGGCGACCGGGGCCGGGAGCACGGTCATCGTGCGCGGCGAGGACGGGATCATCAGGGCGTTCGCCAACACCTGCCGCCACCGCGGGCACGAGCTGCTGCCCTGCGCCGCCGGCGGCGCGCGGGCCGAAGCGGTGAACGCGAAGGCCATCGTCTGCCCGTACCACTCGTGGGCGTACTCACTCTCAGGCGAGCTGCGCGGGGCGCCCGGCTACCGCGGGCTCGCGCCCGAGGACTGGTCGCTGCGGGAACTGCCCGCCGCCGAATGGCACGGGCTTGTCTTCGTCGACGGGTCCGGCGGCGCGGCGGGGCCGCTGCCGCTGGCCGGCCTCGACTCGATCGTGGCGCCGTACGAGCCGTCACGGCTGGTGGTGGCGGCGACGCACCGCTACGACGCCACCGCGAACTGGAAGATCCTCACCGAGAACTACCACGAGTGCTATCACTGCCCGACGATCCACCCTGAGCTGTGCAGTGTGTCGCCGCCGCACAGCGGGGAGAACTACGGCACGTCCGGCAGCTGGATCGGCGGCTGGATGGAGCTGCGGGACGGAGCGGCCACCATGTCGCTCGACGGGCACAGCGGCGGCGTGCCGCTGCGCGGGCTGACCGGTGAGGCGCTGCGGACCGTCATCTACGTCGGCGTCTTCCCGAACGTGCTGCTCAGCCTGCACCCGGACTACGTGATGACCCACGTGCTGGTACCGACGGCGGCCGACCGCACGGTGATCGAGTGCTCGTGGGCGTTCGACCCGGAAGCAGTGGCCACGCTTGGCTTCGACCCGTCCTACGCGGTGGACTTCTGGGACCTGACCAACCGGCAGGACTGGTCGGCCTGCGAATCGGTGCACCGCGGGCTCACCTCCCCGTTCGCCTCGCCTGGCCCGCTGTCCCCCGACGAGGACGCGGTGTACTCCTTCGTCACGACGGTGGCGCGCGGCTACCTCGGCGCCCGGGTCGGCGAGTGGCCCGCCACGCACGCGGACGCCCCTTCGGGAAGCTGACGCCCCTTCGGGAAGCCGCGGGTTCCAGCGGGCGCGCGGCTTTCGTCCGCGACCGCCGCTTCGGCACCGCCGGCCCTGACTTCGATCCAGCCAGGCCCATGGCTTCGGCACCGCCGGCCCTGACTTCAATCCAGCCAGGCCCATGGCTTCGGCACCGCCGGCCCTGACTTCGGTCCAGCCAGGCCCGTGGCTTCGGCACCGGCGCCGCGGGTCTTGACCGCGGTCTGCGGCTCAGGCTCGTTCGCCCGTTACGCCAGGGCGGCGACGCCCCTGGCAGTCAGCTGGCGGGCGATGATCATGCGCTGGATCTCGCTGGTGCCTTCCCAGATGCGTTCCACCCGCAGCTCGCGGAAGAAGCGCTCGGCGACGTTCTCGCGCATGTAGCCGCGGCCGCCGAAGACCTGCACGGCGCGGTCCGCCACCCGGTTCGCCATCTCCGAGCAGTACAGCTTGATCATCGAGCACTGCGCGTGCGCCGTCTTCGTGTCGGCCGGGTTCCTGTCGATCGCGCGGGCCGTCTCGTACAGCATCGAGCGCGCCGCGAACAGCTCCGTGACGCTGTCCGCCAGCATGCCCGCGACCAGCCCGTGCGAGGCGATCGGGACGCCGCCGGAGACCCGCGCGGCGGCGAACGCGCTCATCTCCGCCACCAGGCGCTCGGCCGCGCCCGTGCAGCGGGCCGCCACCATCAGCCGCTCGAAGCGGAACCACTCGCGGGAGTAGAACATCCCGCCGCCTTCGTCCCCGACCAGGTTGGCGGCCGGGACGCGGACGTCGTCGAAGGCGACGATCGGGTGGTGATGGCTGATCGTGTGCGCGTAGCCCGGCGTGCGGACAACAGATACCCCGGGCGAGGGCAAGTCGACGAGGAACAGCAGGTGCTCGGCGTCCGGAGCAGGCCGCTTCCGTTCGGGAGCATCGATTTTCTTGGCCTGGAAAAAACAGTAATCAGCAGTGTTGTAGCTGGTCACGTGCCACTTCACGCCGTTCAGCAGCCAGCTGTCGCCGTCACGGAAGGCGGTCGCCTCGATCGCGTCCACGTCGGTGCCCGCGCCTTCCTCGGTGATCGCGTAGCACTCCTCGCGCTCGCCGCGGGCCGTGGGCCGCAGGTAGCGCTCCACCTGGTCGGCGGTCGCCACCGGCGGAAACCAGGACGGCGGCGTGGCCGCCACCCAGCCGAGGGCGTTGGTCACCCGGCCGACCTGTTCCTGCACGAGGACCTGCTGCAGCGTGGACGCGCCACCGCCGCCCAGCTCACGCGGCAGGTTGGTGGCGAAGAGGCCGAGCTCGATGGCGCGTTTCTTGTGCGCGGCGGTGACGTCGTCGGGGAGGCCGTCGGACAGTTCCGCCTCGATCTCGAACGGGATGAGCTCGTCGGCGAAGGCGCGGGCGCGCCCCTGGATGTCCTCGTCTGCAGCTGACAGGCCGTACATGCGCGGCTGGCACCTCTCTCACGAACAGTAACCCGGCCAAGAACGAGACATTGACTGAACGTTCAGTCTAAGCCTAGCATCGAGCTATGCCAATGGACTCCTCTCTTCTTGACGGGCAGACACGTCCACTCCGCACGCCTAAGGGGCAAGAAAAGAGGGGTTCGTGAACTTCGCTGGTGAACTACCGGAAACCGCCGACGCCGTGGTGGTCGGCGGCGGGACCGTGGGCGCGTGGTGCGCCTACTTCCTGCGCCAGGCCGGCCTCGGCAAGGTCGTACTCATCGAGAAGGGCGTGCTCGGCCAGGGCTCGTCAAGCCGGGCGGCCGGCGTCGTCCGCGTCCAGGGCGGCACGCCAGAGGCGGTCCGGCTCGGGCAGTGGACCCGCGCGTTCTACCAGCGCCAGCACCAGGAGATCGGCACCGACTCCGGGTTCGTACAGCAGGGCTACCTGCTGCCCGCCTTCAGCGGCGCCGAGGTGGTGGCGGCGCAGGCCAGGATCGAGATGCAGCGGACGCTCGGGCTGCCGGTCCGCTGGCTGGCCCCGGACGAGGTGGACGTAGTGAACCCGACGCTCGCGCCGGGCGCGACGCTTGGCGCGTCCTACTGCGACGAGGACGGGTACATCACCCCGCCCCGCAACGTCGCCGCGTACACGGCGGCGCTGGTCGCCAGCGGCGTCGTGGTGGCCGAGCAGACGCGCTTCGCCGGGCTGTCAGCGGACGGCCGCACCGTCCGCACCTCGCGCGGCGACATCGCCGCCGGGGCCGTGATCCTGGCGGGCGGGCCGCAGCTCGCGGCCGTCGGCGCGCTGGCCGGGATCACCGTCCCGGCGGGCGGCGTGCGGCACCACGTCGCCGTTACCGAGGAGCACCCGGCGTTCGCGGACTCCCCCATGGTCTTCGACGTGCCGTCCGGGCTGTACTGGCGGCCGGAAGAGGGCGGCCTGCTGTTCGGGATGAGCGACCCGGACGAGGCGCCGGGCGAGAACCGGCTGATCGACTTCGACTACCTCGCGCTCATGCGGTCACGGCTGGCGGCGGTGGTGCCGCTGACGGCCGGACTCGGGATCCGCCGGGCCTGGGCCGCGACCATCGACTTCACCCCCGACCACCTGCCGATCATCAGCCCCGCACCCGGCTACGACACCGTGTTCGTCGCCTCGGCGGGCGGCGCCGGCATGATGTGGGGTCCCGCGGTCGCCCGGGCCGTCGCGGACGTGGCCCTCACCGGCGCCACCGACGTGGTGGACACCACCGACCTCGGGCTCGACCGCTTCGACGCCAGCGGGCGCAGCCGGCTGCCCGCCGACCCGATCGCGCTGCCGTTCCCTGAGAAGCTGGCCTTCACCGAGTAGCGCCCCTTCCCCCGGCAAAACTGACCCGACTGCTCACCCGACCTCAACAGAAAGCGTCATGACATGACCGATGCCCCGCCCGTGATCGACACCGCCTTCCTCGCCGCCGCGTCCGCCGCCGAGCTTGAGGACTGGGGCCCGCTCGAGGAGGCGGCCTCAGCCGACATCCCGATGTCCACCCGCGGGCTGACGATCTGGTCGGCCGGCGACGACTCAGGAGCGGAGGCGGGGATCTGGGAGTGCACCGCGGGCCCCTCGTACTGGGTGCAGGAGGAGAACGAGGTCATCTACCTGCTGTCGGGCTCGATGACGGTTACGCCCGAGGGCGGCAAGCCGACAACCCTGGGCCCGGGTGACGTCGCGATCTTCCCGCGCGGCTGGCGGGGGCCGTGGGAGCTGCACGACACCGTGCGCAAGGTCTACGCGATCTTCTGATGCCAGCAGGCGGCGTCTGCGGTAAGCGCCCGCGGGCGCCGTCTTGGCGCGTCGAAGCAGGCGTCCCCGCGTACCCGGAGCGCCGTATCCAGGGGCGTCATATCCGGGATGCGCGACGTCAGTCGCTGAAGTCGGCGCGCATCACCACGCGCCGCACGCTCGGCGCGCTGACCTCGGTGAAGCCCGCGTCGGCGAATACCTGGGCCGACGTACAGCTCGCCCCCGGTGATCTCGCGGCCCGGCTGGGTGCGTAGCCTTGGCCGCGGACGTTCTGCTTCCTGGACAGCGGAGGTGGCGGTGCCGGCGATGACCCGCGCGGCCGTTGCGCGCGAGATCAGCCCGACGGCCCGGGCGCTGCTGGCGCTCGAGGCGATTCAGAACAGCCCTGGCATCACGGCGCAGCGGCTGGGCGACCGGCTTGGCGTCACCGAGCGGGCCGCCCGGCGCTACGTCGCCATCTTGCGCGAGGCGGGTCTGCCAGTCGATTCCGTCAGCGGCCCGTACGGCGGCTACCAGGTCGGGCGCGGGATGCGCCTGCCACCGCTCACCTTCTCCGCCGCCGAAGCGGCCGGGCTGGTCATGGCCGTCTTCGAGGGTCACAAGGGCGCGGCCGATCCCGCCGACCTCGTCGGCGCGGCGCTGGCCAAGATCATCCGGGTGCTCCCCGCACGGGTTTCCGCACTGGTCAAGCCCATCCGCGACGTGACCGCCTCGGCGGGCGACCCGGCTTCCGCTGCCGTTCAGGTCAACCACGAGCTGACCACCGCGCTGTTCGAGGCGTGCGCGGCCGGCCGCCGGCTCCGGCTCGGCTACCGGCTCGCGGGACGCTCAGGCGACGGCGGCTGGCAGGAGCGGCCGATGGACGTCGACCCGTGGGCGGTGATCCTCCGGCACGGCCGCTGGTACCTGCTGTGCTGGTCGCACACCCGCGACGCGCGGCGGGTGCTGCGCGTGGACCGGATCGTCTCGTCCGAGACGCTGCCCGACACGTTCGCGCCGCTGGCCGGCCTCGATCCGCTCCGCGCAGTCGAAGAGCACTTGTCGCAGGGCTGGGCCTTCCCGGTTGACGTGCTGATCGACGCGCCGCCCGCCGAGGTCGCGTCCTGGCTGCCCCGCTCCCTCGGGGCGCTGACGGCCTGCGAAGACGGGGCCAGGACCCGGCTGCTCGCGTCCACCGACGATCCCGACTGGTACGCGGGGCGGCTGGCGGTGCTCCCGTTCGCGTTCACCGTCCGGGAGTCCGAGCCGCTGCGGCGCGCGGTCGCGGAGCTCGGCCGACGGCTCCTTTCCGCGAGCCGAGGCGGAAGCGCCGCCGCCAAAGAGTGCACCGCATGCGAGAGCGAGCCGGTCACGGGCGTACCGGATTTAAGCGGCCGTTAGCCACGTTATCCGGCCAGAATTCCCCCGTTTTCCTTCCAATCGCATTACCCCGTCGCTGCAGGCGAGCGCAGCCAGTAACCTCTCCCGCGAGTAATGCGGCTGCGGCCGGAAAGAAATCCACCATGGGGGAGATCGCGATTAAATCGGGAATTCGCGGCACAATAGCGGCCGGGCTGCTCGCCGCACTGGCCGCGGTCACGGGCTGCGGGGCCAGCGGGCCGAACACCGCCGTGGGGTCTGACGCGGCTGTCGCGCTTAACGGTCCTTACGGAGCGGGCGGCCCGTTTGCCACCCTCGCGGCGGGCGGGACGGCGACCGCCGCCGCGGCGGCGGCGGCCACTCCGACGGCGACGGGCAGCGCCGGGCTCGCCAGCACGACCGGCCGGGCGGCCGGCTCCGTCGTGCGGGTTGACGGTTCCAGCGCGCTCTACGGGAACCACAGCGTCCCCTGGCTAGCCGCACTCGGCTACGGCGTCAACGTCAGCGCACCGCCGGCCGTATCCCCGGGTACCAGCTCGCCGGCCGACGCGACGGCCGGGTTCTACGACGCCTTCTACGCCGGGCGACTGGCCGCCGCCTGCGGCTACGTCGTTCCCGGCGAGCGGGCTCAGTGCGCCGCCTCGCTGGCTAGTGCACGGTCGGCTGCTGGCTCGCTGCGGAACCCGGCGATCGGGTTCGTCGTGGTCAAGGACACCGAGGCGGTCGTGACCATGACCGGACTCGTTTGCGGCGGGCGCGCCGCCCCGAAGGGATGCCTCGGGCAAGAGGACCCGGCCTGGATCTTCGGCGACTCGCCCAGCTTCGACTCGTTGTGGGCCCGCATCGCCAGGGAAGGCGGCAACCCGCTCACCGCGACACCGCTCCGGTCGGTGTCAGGCCACTGGTACGTCGACCTGACGCCTTCCGCCTGAGCCGGATGAGCCGGCTCGCAACTTTTGTACCACGTGCGGTAGTCGTACAAATCGGCTGGCCATTATCGGCGGCGAGTATTCGGCCAGTACGGACCGCCAGCAGCTGTTAGCGCGGAAATATTTAGCTAATTGGTAATTCTTATGTGTTATACCCCGATTAGTTACCAAGATCTTTCTGACGCACCCGGGAATCCGCTAGTGCCGAGACCGTGGGGGCAGGTGATGGTCTTGTTGCGAAGCAGGGTCCGACGCCGGCGCGGTTAGCCGGGGCAGGGGCGTCCGACCGCAGCGAGGCACAGGGCGTCGACGGCTACGGGACCGGCGGGACCGCAGATCAAGGGATTGATGTCGAACGCCTCCAGGTGGTCACCCAGATCGGTCACCAGGACGGAGAAGGCGGCTACGGCGGCGGCGACCGCGGCCAGGTCGGCCGCGGGGTGGCCGCGGAAGCCGGCCAGTAGCCGCGCGAAGCGCTGGCCGGCAATGAGGTCAGCGGCCGCGGCGGGGGTGAGCGGCGGCAGGGCGACGGCGCGGTCGGACAGGTACTCGGCCAGGATGCCGCCTGCGCCGATCACGATCAGCGGGCCGAGGGCGGGGTCGCGGGCCATGCCGAGGATCAGTTCCGGGCCGGCGGAAGCCATCCCGGTCACGGTGACCAGCGGGCCGAGGCGCGCCGACAGGTCGCGGTAGGCGGCCGCGAGCTCGGCCGGGCTGGCGATACCGAGGCGGACGCCGCCGACGTCGGACTTGTGCGCGAGGCCAGGCTGATCGGTCTTGAGGGCGACCGGGTAACCGACGGCTTCGGCCGCGGCGAGGGCCGCTTCCGCGGAGGCGGCCGCGCGGGCCTGGACGGCGGGGATGCCGTAGTCGCGGAGCAGGTCGAAGAGGTCGGCTCCGGTGAGCACGCTGGCCGCGAGGCGCGCCGTCCAGCGGTCTCGGCGAGCGGCGTCCGCTGCCGCGTCCTTCTCGGGCACCACGCCGGGGGCCGGCGTCGCGGCCGGTTTCTGCGCCGGGCCGCCGTGGCCGAGCAGGTGGCGCAGGGCCAGCAGGCCGGTGCGGGTGGATTCGAGTACGGGGATGCCGGCCGCACGCAGCCGGTCCGCCGCCTGCTGGTCGATTGCGGCGGGGATGGAGGCGAGGACGCAGACGGGCTTGGGCGTCTTGGCGGCGGCGGTGAGCAGGGCTTCGCGGTAGGAGTCGTCGCCGTCGTACTCGGGCACCAGGTCGACGGCGAGGGCGACGGCGCCGACCCCCGGATCGTCGGCGAGGGCAGCCAGGGTCTCGGTGAACAGGGACTCGGCGTCGCGGCCGGTGCCCCAGACGTCGAGCGGGTTACCCGGCTCGAGGCCCGGGTCGAGGACGGCCGCCAGCCGCTGCCTGGTGAAATCCGCCAGCGGCGCGAACGGAACGTGGAGCGCGGCCGCCAGGTCGGCGGTGTGCGCGCGCTCGAAGCCGGAGTCGTGCACGGTCGCGATGCCGTGGCCGCGCGCGGCCGGGGGCCGGCCGTCGCGGCGGGTGAGGCTGAGCAGTTCCAGCGTGTCGGCTAGTTCGGCCAGGTCGCTGACCAGGTGCGCGCCGTAGGCGGACGCCAGCGCCTGCCAGGCGCCGTCACCCGCGGCGAGGGCGCCTGAGTGGGCGGCGACCAGCGAGCGGGCCGCGGCCGAAGTGCCCGCGGCTAGCAACACGACCGGGATATCCCTCGCGGCGGCGTCGGCCAGCATCGACCGCAGCGCCGGAGCGTCCCTGACCGTTTCCAGGACGAGCGCCAGGATCTTGGTCTCCGGGAGGGTGAGGGCGTAGCGGGCGTAGGCGGCGGCCGGGGTGACAAGCTCCTGACCGGAAGAGACCGCGACCGTGAAGCCGAACGCCCGCCTGGTCCGCAGCAGCGCCGAGAACACCGAGCCCGAATGGGTGACCAGCGCGACCGGGCCGGCCGGAAGCGGGTCGGGTTCGGTGTAGCCGATCGCGCGCAGGCCGCGGGCCACGTTCACGAAGCCCATGCAGCCGGCCCCGCACACGGGCATGCCCGCGGCCTGCGCGATCGCCGCGATCCGATCCCGCAGGCCCGGCTCGGCGCCCGGCTCAAACGCCGACCCGAAGATGACGGCCGACCGCGCGCCGGCCGCCGCCGCGGCCCGCACCTGGTCTTCGAGCGCCGCGTCGGGGACGGCGAGCAGGGCCAGGTCGACCGGCTCTGGCAGGTCAGCAAGGCCCGGGTGACACGGGACGCCGCCGATCTCGCCGTACCGGGGGTTGACCAGGTACGTGCGCGGCCGGGCGGGCGACTTGGCGACTTCCCCGGTCATCCGCGCGCCGAGGCTGCCCGCCCGCGGCGACGCCCCGACCAGGGCGACGCTGCGGGCTTCGAGCATGACCGCGAGCGGGTCGGTACTAGTCACGCGGCCCGGCCGAGACGGGCAAGGGGCGCGTGGACAGGGGAATCCGGCCCCGTTCTGGATAACCGAGATTTTCAGCCACGGCGGGAGCGGGACCTCGCGCTGCGGCGGTCGGCGATGGCGGCCTTCGCCGCCTGCATGCCGGGGATCCCGCAGACGCCGCCGCCCGCGTGGGTGGCGCTGCTCGCGTAGTACAGCCCGCGCAGCGGCGTGCGGTAGTCGGCGAAACCGGGGGCGGGCCGCAGGTGGAACAACTGCTCGAGGGAGAGCTCGCCGTGGAAGATGTTGCCGCCGATAAGGCCGTAGTCGTGCTCCATCTCGTAGGGGCCGACGACGTCGCGGTGCAGGATGGACGCCTTGAAGTTCGGCGCGACCTCGTTGTAGGTGTCGATTACCCGGTCGGCGTACGCCTCGAGCTCGTCGGCGTGCGGCTCGGAGCTCCAGGTCGACGGGACCCACTGGGTGAACAGCGACATGATGTGCGTGCCCTCGGGCGACAGCGTCTTGTCGAACGCGGTGGGGATCACCCCGTCGGAGAACGGGCGCACGGCCGCGCGGCCCTCGCGGGCGTCGATGAACGCGCGCTCGATGTACTCGACCGACGGGGCCATCTCGACCGAGCCGGTGTGATGCTCTTGCAGGCGGGTGCCCGGGTTGGCGGTGAAGTCCGGCAGCTCGCCGAGCGCGAGGTTGATCTTCACCACCCCGGACCTGGTCTTCCAGTGCTCGATGTCGGCCACGAAATCGTCCGGCAGGTTCTCCCGGCCGACGTGGTCGAGGAACGCGGTCTTCGGGTGCAGCGAGCTGACCACGACCTTCGCGCTGATCTCGTCCCCGTTGCCGAGGACCACGCCGGTGGCGCGGGCGGTGCCGGGGGCGACGGTGACCTTCGCGACGCGGGCGCCGGTCCTGATCGTCACGCCAAGCGAGCGGGCGGACGACGCGATCGCGCCGGCGACCGCGCCCATGCCGCCCTCGGGGAAGCCCCAGCTGCCGAGCCGGCCGTCGCCCACGTCGCCGATCGAGTGGTGCGCCATCACGTAGGCGGTGCCCGGCTCCTGCGGGCCCGCCCAGGTGCCGATGACGCCGTTGACCGCGAGCGCCCCCTTGATCTGCGGGCTCTCGAACCAGTCGTCGAGCAGGTCGGCGATCGACATCGTCATCAGCCGGGTGACGTCCGCGACCGTGCGGACGTCGAGGCCCCGGTTCTTCCAGGCGAGCCGCACCGTGCCCGCCAGGTCGCGCGGCTTGCGCGAGCCGATCGCGGGCGGCACGGTCAGCAGCAGCGGGCCGAGCACGTCAGCCAGGCCGCCGAGCCAGGCGTTCCACTTCGGGTACGCGTCCGCGTCCTTCTTGGACCACTTCGCGATCTCGTCGTAGGCGCGCTGGGAGTCCTCTTCGTACAGGGTGAGCGAGCCGCCTTCTGGGAACGCCTGGTAGTACGGGCCCATCGGGAAGATCTTGTAGCCGTGCTGCTCGAGCTTGAGGTCGCCCAGGATCGTCGGCGGGAGCAGGGACATCACGTAGGACAGCCGGGTGACCTTGAACTCGGGCGCGTCCGGCCAGGGCGCCTCGGTGGTCGCGGCGCCGCCGGTCTGCTGCCGCGCCTCCAGGACCAGCGTCTTCGCGCCGCTGCGGGCCAGGTAGGCGGCCGCCACCAGCCCGTTGTGCCCGCCGCCGATGACGATCGCGTCGTAGCTCTCGCGTGCCATGTTTCGGTTGCCTCCCGCGTTCGCGCGCCGCGGGTGCGGCGCGCCACCAGTTTGACTGAACATTCAGTCTAGGTTCCTGCTACGATTTCAGACAAGGCCACGGCGACGGCGCTCGTGGCGGCGACCCTGGGCGGGGGCTGCGAGGCAGATGGAATCCACCGGCGGGCAGAACGCGACGCAGAACAACGGGGCTCGGCGCGAGCAGCTGCTGCGGGCGGCGCTCGAGGTCATCGTGGCCCGCGGCTACGCGGACACGCGGATCGCCGATGTCGCCGAGCACGCGGGCACCTCCCCCGCGCTGGTCATCTACTACTTCAAAACCCGCGACCAGCTGCTCACCGAGGCGCTGCGCTACTCAGAGGACGGCTGGTACGCCGCCGGGACCAAGCGGCTGGCGGCCATCGGCAGCGCCGTCGGACGGCTGACCGAGCTGATCGCGATGACCTGCCTGCCTGACACCGACCCGGCGGCGCGGTCCGAGTGGCTGCTCTGGCTCGACCTGTGGGCGCTGTCGCCGCGCAACCCGGGGGTCGCCGCGGTGCGCTGCAAGTTCGACGAGCGGTGGCGGGAGACGATCTCCGCCACCGTGCAGTCCGGCCAGGAAACAGGCGAATTCGACGCTTCGGCCGACGCGGAGTCGTTCGCGATCACGCTGTCGGCCCTCCTCGACGGTATGGCTGTACAAATCGCCCTGGAAGATCCTGACGTGCCGCCTTCGCGCGCTTATGATCTCGCCATGCGCTACGCGGCCGGCCAGCTCGGGTTCACCTGGGACCCCGCCGCGAGCACAACCGGGCGCACGCCAAAGGCGGGCGCGAGCAGCGACGAACGCGCGCCGAAGACGAGCGCGGGCAGGACCGAGCGCACGCCGAAGGCGGGCGCGGGCAGCACAGAGCGACCCAAGGCGTCGCAGAGACGGAGCTGACTTCCATGGCCGCAGGCATTGAACTCGTCGCCCTGACCAAGCGGTTCGGGCACGCGAGCGCCGAGCACACCGCCGTCGACGGCATTGACCTCACCGTGGCCGGCGGCGAGTTCTTCTCGCTGCTCGGGCCGTCCGGCTGCGGTAAGACGACGACACTGCGGCTGATCGCCGGGTTCGAGGAGCCGACCTCCGGCCGGATCCTGCTCGACGGCGTGGACGTCTCCAACCTGCCGCCGCACAAGCGCAACGTCAACACCGTGTTCCAGTCGTACGCGCTGTTCCCGTTCCTTTCGGTGTTCGACAACGTGGCCTTCGGCCTCAAGCACGCGCAGGTGTCGAAGACGGAGCTGCGCCAGCGGGTCGGCGAGGCCCTCAGCCTGGTCTCCATGGACTCCTTCGCGTCCCGCCGTCCTGGCCAGCTGTCCGGCGGCCAGCAGCAGCGGGTCGCCCTGGCCCGCGCGCTGGTGCTGAATCCCGCCGTGCTGCTGCTCGACGAACCCCTCGGCGCGCTCGACGCCAAGCTCCGCCGCTCGCTGAAGGTCGAGCTCAAGGCGCTGCAGGAGCGGGTCGGGATCACGTTCATCTACGTGACCCACGACCAGGAGGAGGCGCTGACCATGTCCGACCGGCTGGCGGTGATGAACGCCGGCCGTATCGCGCAGATCGGCACCCCGCAGGAGGTGTACGAGTCGCCGGCCGACGCCTACGTGGCCGACTTCCTCGGTGCCGCCAACCTCCTCGAGATCGAGGTGTCAGAACGGGGGCGTGACTCCGCCTCTTCCCTCAAGCTAGGCGACATCGTGCTGGCCACGTCCAACGCGGTCCCGGCGGCGCCGGGCGCGAAGGCGCAGGCGGTGATCCGCCCCGAGCGGATCCGGGTCGAGGCGCACGGCTCCGAGGGCGTGAACCGGGTTCCTGCCCTGGTCGACCGGGTGGTGTACCTGGGCGCGGCCACGCAGGTCATGCTCCGCCTCGCGACCGGCGAGTCGCTGCAGGCGGTCGCGCCAAACGAGGACGCCGCGGGCTGGGCGCAGGGCACCCCGGTGCACGTCTACCTGCCGGCCGACGCGCTACGGGTCCTGGCGGGCGACGCCGCGCCGCTTCCGGCCGACACCGAGGCGCTCGCCAGCTAAGGCGCGGCTAGCGCGGCCGGTCACCGTAACGCTCGCCTGTCGCCGTCTCCATTGATAGTGCCGTAACATAAATGCTACGACACTATCAAGGAGTGGCATGGAGAGCAGGCCAAGCGCCTTCTGGGACGATCTGGCAAGCGATCTGCAGGACCCCGGGTTCCTGCGGGAGTACGTGGCGGAGTCAGTCAGGATCGCCACCATCGACCGGATCGTGAACGAGCTCGAGACAGCCCGTGAGGCGAGCGGCCTGACCAAGGCAGACCTCGCCCGTGCGATCAGCTCCGAGCCAGCCACGGTACGCCGGCTGTTTTCTTCCAGCCACGTCAACCCCACCCTCGGAACGCTGGCCGAAATCGCCGCCGCGCTCGGTATGCGGGTTGTCCTTGAGCCGCTAAGTGCTGACGACAAGCGCCAGATAACCTCGCCACTGCTCGACGGCAGCACGGTCGATGCGCATGCCCTTGCCATCCGGATGGCCGCCCTGCGCGAGTGTCCAGATGCGGCGGTCGTATGACGAGCCGCCGCGATCAGGCAACCGAACGCGGGTTGCGGCTCAGGTACTCCGTGCCCGGGTCTCTGACACGCCGGTAGTCCGCATCCGACAGCCGGGTCCTGAAGGGCTTACTCAGCCCGCAGACGACGACAAGCAGCGGACGTGAAATGTCCTGCGCGGTGTAATCCAGCAGGCAGAACAGGCGGTGGTGATGACGCTTGGGGCCGTCAACGCGGACCTCGAACCAGCCCGCCGTCTCCCCCTTCATCGCTTCCCGGTAGCCGCCGCCGGCGAACCGCCTGGGCGGTGCGGCCGCGACCTGCACTAGCACGGCGCGCATCGTCGCCCGCACCTTGACCCGGCACGCATTGAGGAAATCCCGGCCCGGCGTCGCTCCAGTGGGGTCGTCGTCGCCGTGTCGTCGGAAAAACGCAACGTCGTGCGCATCAGCCGATGATGGCCCCTGTCGCACCGGCGGGACCACGTGGCCGCCAGGCGCCGACTGCTTGCGCCGCGATCGCGCGTCTGGGCTCATCTGACGGGGAGTCTAGGGAAATAAGTTCGTCACAGCATGTGATTGGATAATTTCCCGCCGGCCCGACCGCCACGGCTCATGAACCAGGCGCCCAGTAGGCAGGCGGCGGCTCCAGGACGCAGAACTCGTTGCCGTCCGGGTCGGCGAGGATGTGCCAGGTCCAGCCGTGCTCCTCGACCGGCTGCGCGGTCAGCCTGGTCGCGCCGAGGGCAAGCACGCGGCTGACCTCTGCTTCAAGGTCGCGGGTGCGCAGGTCGAGGTGGACGCGGTTTTTGCCGTGCTTGCCGTCGCCGGTGCGCTGCAGCAGGATCTCCACCCCGAACCCGTCAGCTGGCAGCACGCTGCGGTACGTCGCGCTGCTCCCGCCCTGGTCGGCGTAACCGAGTACGGCCGCCCAGAAGCGGGCCGCGCGCTCCAGATCCGCGCAGTCGACCACCACGACGAGCTCACCACGGGCATAGGGGTTCGGCTGCCAGGTCATTGCCTCATCGTCTCATCAGCCCGCCGTATCAGCCGCGTGTCCGCGGTGGCCAAGCGTGTCCGCGGGTTCTCGTGTCTGCGGTTTCTCACGCGCGTCCCACGTGTCACCGCGGGCGCGTGTGTCGCCGAAGCCCATGTGTCACCGCGGGCCCGGAGCGTCCCCTGCGGCCTGCATACCCCCATAGACCCACGCGTCACCGCGGGCGCGGGCGGAGCCACGGCGGGGCCGCTGTCCGCCGCTCTCGCTAAACTCCGGAGTTTCACAAGTGGTCGATGTGACTGCTAGGAACATTGTTATGGAAACTTTTATCTAATTGGAAATTCCCGTGTACCATAGCCCGAAAAGATTCCATGATCTTCTTTTCTGTCAGCGATCATGTCGACTTTGGCGGTGAACCGCTACGAGTGTGACGCATGTTGCGTGTACTCGGCCGCAAAGGCGCACTTGTCGTCCGGGAGGCGCGCAGCGCACGGGCCGGCGGGCGTCAGGCTGCGCACGTTGAGGTGACTCTGGTGCTGAATCGGCCTACGCGCGTGTTGCGTGACTCTGGCGCTGAATCGGCCTACGCACGTGTTGCGTGACTTTGGTGCTGAATCGGCCTACGCGCGTGTTGCGTGGTTCTGGCGCTGAGTCGGCCTACGAGGCCCCAGGGGCTAGTGCTGAAACTGGCCCGGGTGACGACGTGGGTCGTGGTTGCGTGCTCACTCAGCAGGCCCGGCACTGGAATGCACGCGGGTCGCGGCCGGTTGCCGGTGAGCATGACGACTCTGGGAGTAATCGGAAGCGGAAGTATCGGCGGGACCGTGGCCCGGCTCGCGGTCGACGCCGGGTTCGACGTAGTGCTGAGCAACTCACGCGGGCCGGAGACGCTCGCGGCGCTCTGCGCGGATATCGGGCCGGGGGCCACGGCGGCCCGGCGCGAGGAATGCGCCGAGGCTGGCGACCTCGTCGTGATCAGCACCCCGCTGACCGCGTACGCCTCGCTGCCCGCGGCGGCGCTGGCCGGGAAGGTCGTGCTCGATACCGGCAACTACTACCCGGAGCGCGACGGCCGGATCGGCGAGCTTGAGTCAGGAGAGCTCACCGGCAGCGAGTACCTGGGCCGCCACATTCCCGGCGCCCAGGTGGCGAAGGTCTTTAACAACATCTTCTTCAAGCACCTGCTGAACCTGGCCCGGCCGGCTGGTGCGGGCGACCGGTCCTATCTGCCGGTCGCCGGGGACGACAGCGAGGCCAAGTCGGCGGTGACCGCGTTCCTCGACGCGATCGGCTACGGCGCGGTCGACGACGGCGCGCTTTCCGTCAGCTGGCGGCAGCAGCCGGGCACCCCGGTATACGGCACTCCTTACGGGGCATTCGAGAACGAGAAGGGTACTCCGGCGAGCGAGACGCTCATCCG
>DASYAD010000300.1:0-22652 GCA_036501515.1 Trebonia sp.
GGACGTGCTCGAGGGCTTCGGCTTCGGCGCCGCCCTGCTCGCCATGTTCATGCGCGTCGGCGGCGGCATCTACACCAAGGCGGCCGACGTGGGCGCCGACCTGGTCGGCAAGGTCGAGCAGGGCATCCCCGAGGACGACCCCCGCAACGCGGCCACCATCGCCGACAACGTGGGCGACTGCGCCGGCATGGCGGCCGACCTGTTCGAGTCTTACTCGGTCATGCTGGTCGCCTCGCTGATCCTGGGCAAGACCGCGTTCGGCGACAAGGGCCTGGTCCTCCCGCTGCTCATCCCCGCGATCGGCGTGATCACCGCCGTCATCGGGATCTTCTCGGTCCGGCCGCTTGCGCGTGACCGCAACGGGATGAGCGCGATCAACCGCGGCTTCTTCATCTCGGCGATCATCTCGGCCATCGGCGTCGCGATCCTCTGCTTCACCTTCCTCCCGGCGCACTTCAGCGCGCTGCACGGCATCACCAGCGCGGCGATCTCCGGCTACAACGGCAGCCCCCGCTGGATCGCGTTCGGCGCGGTAATCATCGGCATCGTCCTGGCATCCGCCATCCAGCTGCTGACCGGGTACTTCACCGAGACCACGCGGCGGCCGGTGCGCGACATCGGGCAGAGTTCGGAGACCGGCGCGGCCACCGTGATCCTGTCCGGCATCTCGTCCGGGATGGAATCGGCCGTCTACTCGGCCCTGCTCATCGGCGCGGCCGTGTTCGGCTCCTACCTGCTGGCCACCGGCAACGCCACCATCGCGCTGTTCGCAGTGGCGATGGCGGGCTGCGGCCTGCTGACCACGGTCGGCGTGATCGTGTCGATGGACTCCTTCGGCCCGGTGACCGACAATGCCCAGGGCATCGCCGAGATGTCCGGTGAGGTCGAGGGCGACGCCGCCCAGGCGCTGACCAACCTGGACGCGATCGGCAACACCACCAAGGCCATCACCAAGGGCATCGCGATCGCGACGGCGGTGCTCGCGGCGACGGCGCTGTTCGGCTCGTTCCGCGACTCCGTTGAGTCGGCCCTGCCGGTCAGCGCGGCCAGCACGTTCGCGCTCAACGTGGCTCAGCCGAACGTCCTGGTGGGCGTGATCATCGGCGCGTCGGTGGTGTTCCTGTTCTCCAGCCTGCTGATCATGGCGGTCGGCCGGGCCGCCCAGCGGGTGGTGCTCGAGGTCCGGATGCAGTTCCGCAACCACCCCGGGATCATGACCTACCAGGAGACGCCTGACTACTCGCGGGTGGTCGACATCGTCACCGCCGACTCGCTCCGTGAGCTGGTCACCCCGGGCCTGCTGGCGGTGCTGACGCCAATCGCGGTCGGGTTCACCTTCGGCTACGCGCCGCTCGGCTCGTTCCTGGTCGGTGCGATCGCGGCGGGCGTGCTGATGGCGGTCTTCCTGTCCAACTCGGGCGGCGCCTGGGATAACGCCAAGAAGCTGGTGGAGGACGGCCACCACGGCGGCAAGGGTTCGGCCGCGCACGAGGCGACCGTCATCGGCGACACCGTGGGCGACCCGTTCAAGGACACCGCCGGACCCGCGATCAACCCGCTGATCAAGGTGATGAACCTGGTCTCACTGCTGATCGCCACGTCGGTGGTGAAGTACAGCTCGAACACCGGCCTGCGGGTCGGTATCGCGCTCGGCGCGGTGATCATCATCGTCGCGGCGATCGTCTGGTCCAAGCGCCGGGCCTCGGGTGTGCTCGAGGACACCCCGGCCAGCACTGACATCAGCGCTGCGACCTCGCCCGCGGCCAGCATCGGCTCCGCCGACGCGACCGTTCCCGATGTCACCGGGTCCGCTGCGGAGGCGCCCGCCACCGTGACGGTCCCGGCGCAGAACCCGGTGGCTCCGCCGGCGCCGCCGGTTCCGCCCACCCGGCCTGCGGCCGAGGGGTCGAGCAACGGGCGCGTAGCCAGCGACTCGCCGGCTGAAGCGCCGGTCCAGCCGCCGGAGTAACACCTGCGCTGACCGGCATGACTACGGCGGCCCGCCGCACCAGGGAAACCTGGTGCGGCGGGCCGTTGTGTTGCGGAGCCGCGCTCCCGTTCTGGCGAACGGCCTTGGGTTTACTTCTCGGACAGCTCGGCGGCGTCCACGGCGTCGCGCGGGATGCCGAGCAGGTACAGCACGGTGTCCAGGTAGGGCACGTTGACCGAGGTGTCGGCCGCGTCGCGGACGACCGGCTTGGCGTTGAACGCGACCCCGAGGCCGGCCGCGCCGATCATGCCCAGGTCGTTCGCGCCGTCGCCGACCGCGACCGTCTGCGACAGCGGCACGCCGGCCGCCTCCGCGAACGCGGCGAGCGCGGCGGTCTTGCCCTCCCGGTCGACCACCGGGTCAAGGACCCGGCCGGTGAGCTTCCCGTGCGCCACCTCGAGGGTGTTGGCCGCCACGTAGTCGATGCCGAGCTCGTCGGCCAGCGGCTGGATCACCGCGGTGAAGCCGCCGCTGACGATGCCGCACTTGTACCCGAGCCGCTTCAGCGTCCTGATCAGCGTCCGCGCGCCCGGTGTGAGCCGCAGGGCTGACCGCACCTCGTCAAGGACCCCGGCGTCGAGCCCGGCCAGCAGCGCGGTGCGCTCCCGCAGCGACGCCGCGAAGTCGAGCTCGCCGCGCATGGCCGACTCGGTCACCTTGGCCACTTCCTCGGCGCAGCCGGCCCGGGCCGCGAGCAGGTCGATGACCTCATCCTGGATCAGGGTCGAGTCGACGTCCATCACGATCAGCCGCATCGCCCGCCGCTGCAGGCCCGCGCGCTGCACCGCCACGTCCACGCCGCTCTCCACCGCCACCTGGGCCAGCGCGTTGCGCAGCGGGCCCGGCTCAGCGCCGGAGACGTCAAGCTCGACGCAGGTCACCGGGTCGCTGGCGAGCCGGGAGATCCGGTCGATGTTGGCGCCGCTGGCCGCGATCCGGCCGGCCACCGCGGCGACGCCCTCCGGACGCAGCGGGCTGCCGAGCACGGTGACGTGAAGCCTGCCGTTGATACCGGACGAGCGCACCCGCGACGGTGACTCGGCAGAACCGGTGGTGATCTCCGCCTCAAGCCCGAGGTCGCCCGCCAGGTCGGAGACGGCCCCGTGGATCGCGGTCAGGTCCGGCCGCGCGTCGCAGCTGAGCAGCACGCACAGGACGAGCCTGCCCTTGATCGTCACCTGCTCGATGTCCGCTACGCTCAGCGGGAACCGCGCCAGCAGGCCGAACAGCCGCGACGTGACTCCGGGCCGGTCACGGCCGGTCAGCGTGATCAGGAGCGTAGTCCGTGGTTGATTCATCCCGTCCTCACGGTACCGTCTGCCTTGATGCCAGTGTGATCAACGCCTGACGGCACATCAGCGTACCTGGTTAGCCATGGGGCCCGCGGTGGCATAGGTTCGGTCTCGGCGGCCGTTCGGCCCGGCGGCGGCCGGCCCGGCGTGGAGGAGGGGCAGCAGTGTCTGACGAAGTGCTCAAGCTGCGAGGCGTGTCGGTGCGGCGCGAAACGTCGCTGCTGCTGCGGAACGTTGACTGGACCGCGCACGAAGACGAGCGCTGGATCATCATCGGCCCCAACGGTGCGGGCAAGACCACCCTGCTGCAGGTCGCCTCCACGCTGCTCTACCCGACCGAGGGAACGGTCGAGGTGCTCGGCGAGCGCCTCGGCGACGTGGACGTCTTCGAGCTGCGCCCCAGGATCGGGCTGACCAGTGCCGCGCTGGCCGAGCGGGTCCCGTCGGGCGAGAAGGTCATCGACCTCGTGCTCACCGCCTCCTACGCCGTTCTCGGGCGCTGGAAGGAGGAGTACGAGTCCTCCGACGTGACCAGGGCGGTAGAACTGCTCGACGCGCTCGGCTGCGCGCACCTGATCAGGCGGCGGTTCTCCACGTTGTCCGAGGGCGAGCGCAAGCGGGTCCAGATCGCCCGCGCGATGATGCCCGACCCGGAGATCCTGCTGCTCGACGAGCCGGCCGCGGGCCTCGACCTGGGCGGCCGCGAGGACCTGCTGCGCCGCCTGTCGACGCTTGCCGCCAACCCCAAGGCGCCGATGATGGTGCTGGTCACGCACCACGTCGAGGAAGTACCCGACGGTTTCACGCACGCGATGCTGCTGCGCCGCGGTGCCGTGCTCACGGCCGGCCCGGTCGAGGAGGTCTTCACGGCGAAGAACCTCTCCCGCGCCTTCGGCGTGCCGCTGGCGATCGAGCGCCACGAGCGGCGCTGGCGGGCCTGGGCCCGGTAGGCCGCCGGCCGGTAGGCCGCCGGCCCGGTAGGGCCGCCCGCCTCGCCAAGGCCGCCCGTCCACCCGCCCGGTCACCCGCCGCATCTGGTCCTGCACGCGGGGCCGGGTTACCGTGGGATATCGGCTCCCCTGGGCGGAGATGAGCGTGATGGGCACTTTAATACTGGTAGTTCTGCTTGTCCTGATCGTCGGGCTGGCGGCGGCCGCCGTCGTGCGGTCGGTCAGGATCGTGCCGCAGGCACGGGCGGGCATCGTCGAGCGCTTCGGCCGGTACCACCGCACCCTGTACCCGGGCCTCAACATGATCGTGCCGTTCATCGACCGGCTGCGCCCGCTCATCGACCTGCGCGAGCAGGTGGTGAGCTTCCCGCCGCAGCCGGTCATCACGAAGGACAACCTGGTGGTCGGCATCGACACCGTCATCTACTTCCAGGTGACTGACGCCAAGTCGGCCACCTACGAGATCGCCAATTACGTGGCGGCCGTCGAGCAGCTCACGGTCACCACGCTGCGCAACGTGGTCGGCGGTATGGACCTGGACACCACCCTGACGTCGCGGGACAAGATCAACGGCGAGCTGCGCAAGGAGCTTGACGAGGCGACAGGACGGTGGGGCCTGCGGGTCAGCCGGGTGGAGCTCAAGGCGATCGAGCCGCCCGCGTCCATCCAGGGCTCGATGGAGAAGCAGATGCGCGCCGACCGGGACAAGCGCGCCGCGATCCTGTCGGCCGAGGGGGCCAAGCAGTCGGCCATCTTGACCGCCGAGGGACAGCGGCAGGCCGCCGTCCTGCGGGCCCGCGGCGAGGCCGAGGCCACGGTGGTGCGCGCGGACGCGGACGCCACCGCGGAGGCCACCAGGGCCCGGGGGCAGGCGCAGGCCATCGCCACCGTGTTCCAGGCCATCCACGACGGCAAACCGGATCAGCCGCTGCTCGCCTACAAGTACCTGGAGATGCTCCCCGAGATCGCCCAGGGCGGCGCGAACAAACTGTGGATCGTGCCAAGCGAGCTCGGCAAGGCGCTCGAGGGCCTCGGCGGCCTGTTCGGCAATCTGGACAACACGGGCGCCGACGCCATGAACTCACGGCCGGACCACGACCTGCCCGACGCGCTGCCCGGGCCTGAAGGCGCCGGCAGCATCACCCGTCTGCCGTTGTTACCGCCGTGAGCCCGCAGCCCGGTGGGGGCCCGCCAGGGCCGGGTGGACGGTTCCCCGGTGCGCGCCGTGCCACTCGGGCGGCCGCGTCACCCGGTCAGTCCTGGAAGCGGTAGCCCATGCCCGGCTCGGTGAGCAGGTGGCGGGGACGTGACGGTTCCGGCTCCAGCTTGCGGCGGAGCTGGGCGATGTACACCCGCAGGTAGTTGGACTCCGAGCCGTAGGAAGGACCCCATACGTCCTGCAAGAGCTGTTTCTGGGTGATCAGCCGGCCGCGGTTGCGGACCAGGATCTCGAGCAGCTGCCACTCGGTCGGTGTCAGCCGGACATCGGCCCCGTCCCTGGTGACCCGCTTGCTTGCCAGGTCCACGGTGAAGCTCGGCACGGCGACGACCGGCTCGTCTGGTGCGGGAGCGGACCGGCGCACCGCCGCCCGCAGCCGGGCCAGCAGCTCGTCCATGCCGAACGGCTTGGTCACGTAGTCGTCGGCGCCCGCGTCGAGCGCGGCGACCTTCTGGTGCTCGGCGCCCCACACCGACAGCACGATGATCGGGGTCGCGGACCAGCCGCGGACCCCGTGGATGACCTGGGTGCCGTCCATGTCGGGCAGGCCGAGATCGAGGATGACGGCGTCCGGGCGCTCGCGAGAGACCGCCGCCAGCCCGGACGTGCCGTCGCTGGCGGTGGACACCTCGTAGTTGCGCGCGGTCAGGTTGATCCGCAGCGCCCGCAGGATCGACGGCTCGTCGTCGATGACCAGGACCCGGGTCACCCGTCGGCCCCGAGGGCGGCGGGCACGCCGCTCACCAGAGCGGGCATTGTCACCCTGATGGTGAGGCCGCCGCCCGGGGTGTCGACGGCGGCGACCGTGCCGCCCATCGCCTCGGCGAAGCCCTTGGCCACGGCCAGGCCGAGGCCGACGCCGGGCGCCCGCTCGTCGAAGCGCGCGAACGGCTCGAAAATGCGCTCCTTGAGGGCGGCGGGCACCCCGCTGCCGTGGTCCACCACGTCGAGCATCACCCAGGGGCCGTCTTCGCTGGCCCGCAGCATGGGCCGCAGGTCGGGCGGCGAGTGCCGCAGCGCGTTGGAGAACAGGTTGGCGAGCACCCGCTCGAGCAGCCCGGGATCGGCCCGTACCAGCGGCAGGTCGTCGGGCACGACGATGAGCAGGTGGTCGGAGTCGTCAAGGCCGCGCAGCGCCACCGGGGCCACCTCGTCCACCGCGGTGGCCCGCAGGAACGGCTCGAGCGACCCCGCCTGCAGGCGGCTCATGTCGAGCAGGTTGCCGACCAGGGTGTCGAGCCGGTCGGCGTTCTGCTCGATGTTCGCCAGCAGCTCGGCCTCGTCCTGCTCCGTCCAGTGCACGTCGGTCTGGCGCAGGCTCGACACGCTCGCCTTGATCGACGCCAGCGGGGTGCGCAGGTCGTGGCTGACCGCGCGCAGCAGCGCCGTCCGCATACGGTCGCCTTCTGCCAGCGCCTCCGCCTGGGCCGCCTGGGTGCGCAGCCGGGCCCGGTCGAGGGCGGCGACCGCCTGCGCGGTGTACCCGGCCAGCAGCGAGGTGGTCGCCGTATCGTCCTGCCCCGTCACCTCGAGGGCCAGGTCGGGCCGCACTTCGAAGCGCAGCGGCTGATCCGGGGGGCCGGCCTCGCCGCTGGCCGCGACCATGATCCACCGGCCGCCCACGCGTTCGAGCAGCTCGGCCCGGCCGCCGTGGCTGGCCGTCATGTGGTCAAGCACGTCGCCCGGGGTGTCGGCGCCGCCGAGCACCGTCTGGGCCAGGCCGAGCAGCGACTCAGTCTCCTTGGCGCTGCGCGCCGCGTCCGCCTCGCGCCGCGCGGCCAGGTGGACCACGCTGCTGACGGCGACCGCGACGGTGACAAACAGCACCAGCGCGAGCAGGTTGCGCGGCTCGGCGATGGTGAACGTGTGCAGCGGCGCGGTGAAGAACCAGTTCAGCAGCAGGCAGGCGCCGACGGCGGCGAGCACCGCGGGCCAGAAGCCGCCGACGACCGTGACCGCCACCACCGCGACGAGGTAGATCAGCAGGTCGTCGGACAGGTTGAGGTGCGGCTGGAGGGCGTTGAGCAGCGCGGTGAGCGACGGCAGCCCGGCTACGGCGAGCACCGCGCCCGCGACCTGCCTGCGGGCGGAGAGCCCGCTCTGCTCGCGCCGTTCCACGCTCTCTATAGTGACCCCTGCCGCGCCCCAGCGGAACGCCGCGCCCGCCGCCGCCCCGGCCAGGGCCGCCACGGCCAGCCAGACCGCCGCCCGTTCGGCCGCCGCGCCGGTCAGCCGCAGGTCGGCGTAGGGCGGGCGGGAGAACCCGGCGACCGTCAGCCAGCCGATGACGCCGAGCGGCACGGCGGCGACCGGGTCGGCCGCGGCCGCGATCGCGCCGACCACGACCGCGCAGGCGATCAGCACGCCGGTGGCGCCGAGCCGCCCGCCAAGCCCGGCGGCCAGGGTCCCGACGGCGAGCAGCCCGGCGAAGCCGGCTGGCAGCGCATAGGGCGCGGGAATGCCGACGCGCCACGGCGTCCGCCGCGACGGGTCGTGACGCCACGGCACGGGCCGAGTCCCGCGCCGCCCGGCCGATGTCATCAGGTACCTGCTTCCGGTCATCCTGAAAGCCATTCCAGTCCCTGTCCGGCCTTCGACGGCCGTTCTTGACGAATCCCTAACGCCCGGGTGCGGATACTTAACGCGGCATTTGCGCTGCTCCGGGGGGTCAGCGCCTAGCGTTGAGCCGCAATGGGAAATCGACGAGCGCGGCACGTGCGCGAAGGCGGGCACTAGTGGCGGCACCGCAGGGAACCGGGCTCGCCGGCGGGGTTCCCGACGAGCTGACGGGCGGCGCCGTCGTCGACGGCGAGCTGCCGGAGACGTTCGGGTACACGCTCAAGCGGAAGCTGCTCGGGCCGCCGCTGGTGAACGAGCAGATGGGTGAGGAGCGGCTGTCGAGGCCTGTCGGCCTGGGCGTGCTGTCGCCCGACGGCATTTCCTCGGCCGCCTACGGCACCGAGGAAATGCTGATCGCGATGCTGCCGGTCGCCGGCCTGGCGGCATTTGACCTGATCGTCCCGATGACGCTGGTGATTCTGGCCGGGGTGGCGCTGATCGTGCTGTCCTACCGGGAGGTCGTCTCGGTCTATACCCGGGCGGGCGGCTCCTACGTGGTGGCGCGGGAGAACTTCGGCCCCCGGGTGGCCCAGGTGGCGGCGGTGGCGTTGCTGATCGACTACACGGTAACCGTCGCGGTCCAGGTGGCGGCGGGGGCGGCGGCCGTTGTCTCGGCGTTCCCGCAGCTGGCGGGCATCCCCGTGATCGGCTCGAACATCCTGAGCGTCATCTCGGCGATCGTCGTGGTGATCATGTGTTACGGCAACCTGCGCGGCATCCGCGAGGCCGGGCGCGCGTTCGCTATGCCCGCCTACTTTTTCTCCGTCGCGGTCGGGCTGACGATTATCGTCGGGCTGGTCCGCGAGATCACCTCCGGGTTGCCGCACGTCAGCCCCTACGCGGGCGGCACCTACCCGATCGGGCACAGCACCGAGGCCCTGCTCAGCTTCGGCCTGATCTACATGCTGGCCAAGGCGTTCGCCAACGGCGGGTCGTCGCTGACCGGGATCGAGGCGGTGTCCAACGCGGTCAGCGCGCTGCGCCCGCCCGAGGGCCGCAACGCCAGGCAGATCCTGGTCACCCAGGGGTCCGTCGTCGCCTTCCTCATCGCCGGGATCTCGTGGCTGGCGCACGTGACCCACGCGATCCCGTACGAAGCGGGCTACCCGACGGTGCTGGCCCAGGAGGCGAACACCGTCTTCGGGCACGACGGGCACTTCATGTACTTCGTGGTGCAGGCGGCCACCGCGCTGATCCTGTTCACCGGCGGCAACACCAGCTTCAGCGGGTTCCCGTTCCTCACCAGCTTCGTCGCCAGCGACGCGTTCCTGCCGCGCTGGCTCACCAAGCGCGGCCACCGCCTTGCCCTGTCGAACGGCATCATCGTGCTCACGGTGGTCTCGCTGATCCTCCTGATCACCACGCGGTCGCAGGTCAACGGGCTGATCCCGTTCTACGCGATCGGCGTTTTCACCGGGTTCTCGATGGCCGGCTTCGGTATGGCCAAGTACCACAAGCGGGTCAGGGAACCCGGCTGGCGCCGCCGTCTGGTGATCAACAGGACCGCCGCCGTCTACAGCGCGATCGTAGTCGTGGTGTTCGCGGTGGTGAAGTTCACCGAGGGCGCCTGGGTGATCGTGATCATCTTCCCCGCCCTGGTGTGGCTGCTCATCCGGCTCAACCGCGAGTACCGGATGGAGGCGACGGTCCTGGAGAACATCGGGGACCGGCGAGCGGCGGGCATTCCCGCCCGGGAACCGAACTACCGCCGCCGGGTGGTGCTGATCTTCGTCGACGACGTGGACCTGGCCACCCTCGCCGCCATCCGCTACGCCCGCAGCCTGCGGGCGACCACGCTGCGGGCGGTGCACTTCGTCATCGACAGCGCCCGGGCCCAGCAGGTGCACGCGGACTGGATCCGGTTCGGACAGGACATACCGCTTGAGATGATCGACACCCCGGACCGGCGGCTCACCCGCGCTTCCATGGACCTGGCCAACCGCGAGGCGCAGACCCCCGGCACCCAGGTCACCGTGGTGCTGCCACGGCGCGGCTACTCCCCGCTGACCGCCCGCCTGCTGCACGACCGCACCGCCGACAAGATCGCCGAGGTGGTCAGCCGGGTGCCGCACGCGGCCGCCACGATCATCCCGTTCGACGTCGGGAGCCGTGTGCACCTGCTGCACGACAGGAACACCGAGCGCCTCGACGCGGCGGGGAAGCTCGTGAACGGCAACGGGAGTGCCGCACCTAACGGCGGCACCGCACCTAGCGGCGGCACCGCACCTAACGGCGGCACCGCACCTAGCGGCACTGCCGCACCGAACGGCACTGCCGCACCGAACGGCATCAGGCCGGCGAACGGCGACGCCAGGCCGCGCCGGGCGGGCGTCTCGGCGATCGCCGAGCTGAGCGCCGGGCGCAAGGCGACCGTCGAGGGCAAGGTCCGTGCGGTGGAGATCCGCCCGGTCGAGCACAACTGCGTGTTCGAGGCGAGTGTCGCGGACGAGACGGGGACGCTGACGGCCAAGTTCTACGGCCGGACGAACATCCAGGGCTTCGAGCCGGGCGCGCGGGTCAGGCTGACCGGCAAGGTGTCGGTGCCCGAAGGCGGCCCCGCCATGATCAACCCGGCCTACGAGCTCCAGCCGCGGGGCTAGTCGTCGCCGGTGAGGGAGACCAGTTCGTAGGCGGGGTTGATCATCACCGGCTGGCCGCCGCGGATGCCCGCGGACCCGGTAAACCGGACGCGGGCGCCGCAGATCAGGCCGGGGATGTGCGACCGGCCGTAGAACATCGCGGTGAGGTTGCCCGTCGAGTCGTTGATCTCCACCGCCAGCACCGAGTTCATCTCGACGGGCCGGATCTCGATCACCCGGACCTTGCCCTCGACGGTGATCTTGCCTCCGGTGACCGCGCCGATCGCGGTGACGCCCGGTACGGCGACCGGGCCTTGCTTCCGCTTCAGGCCGTGCGCCGTGACCACATCGGACTCGCGTGCCAGTTCCTGGGCAGTGGCCGCCAGGTCGGCGGCCTGCGCGGTCGTCACCGTACCGTCGGCACCGGGCGAGGCCGGCCCGACGCCGGCTGGCTGCGCCGGCAACTCGGCCGTGCCTGCGGCCGCCGTTCCGGCCGGCCCGTCCTTGACGGTGCCCGCCTTGACCGTGCCTCCCTTGACCGAACCCGGCTTGCCTGCCTTCGCCCTGGCGGCGGAGTTCAGGTCGGCCTTTTCCGCCGCGTGCCGCGCCTGCAGCACCGCGACCCGGCTTGGCACGTCGTAGGGCACGATGGTGGCCGCCGAGCGGGGGATGCGGCTGACCGCGGCGGCGATCTTGTCCGCCGTCCGGTCGTGCAGGAGGCGGCCGAGCAGGGCCGAGTAGCTGCGCCTGGGCAAGATCACGGTGACGTGGGTGCCGGGGTCCTCGATCTCGCGCTCCGCCAGGTCGGTCGCCGCCTTGGTGAGCCGGCGGTCGGGGACGTCGATGAAGTCGAGCGCCACGCCGCGGTCGGCCCTGGTCCACTTCTCCCGCAGCTTCTCCGCCCGCACGCTGTCGATGACGAAGTGCACCGCGCGGATCTGGGTGGGGCGCAGCGACCGGGCGTAGCGCAGCGCGGCCAGCGTGGCGAGGTCGAAGCTGTCGACGAAGACGAAGACGACCCGGCGCGAGTAGTGCGGCGCGGGCGGCGGCTGGGCGCCGGTGATCGTCTCGAGCACCTCCGCCTCGTCGCGGTACTCGGCGTTCAGCCTGATCAGGGCCGGGACCAGGATCGCGAACAGCACCAGCACGACCCAGGCGCCCTCGGTGAACTTCACCACCGCGAAGACGAGGACGACGACGGCCGACAGCGTGCCCGCGGCGAAGTTGATGCCGAACTTAGTCCGCCAGCCCGGGTCCCGGTGCTTGTAGTAGTACTTGGCCATGCCGAAGCCGGCCATCGTGAACGCGGTGAACACGCCGATCGCGTACAGCGGCACCAGGTTGTTGACGTCCGCGTCCTTGATGATCAGCAGGGCGACCGAGGTGATCGCCAGCAGGATGATCGCGTTGGAGAACACCAGCCGGTGGCCGCGCTTGAGCAGCCAGCGGGGCAGGAACGAGTCGCCGGCGACGTAGCTGGTCAGGAACGGGAAGCCGTTGAAGCTGGTGTTGCCGCCGGTGTACAGGATCAGCATGGTGGCCAGCTGGACCAGCAGGAACAGCGCCTGGCCGGCGAACGTGTGGCCGAAGATGATCTTCGCTTCCTGGGCCAGCACGGTCGGGTAGCCGACGATGTACGGGGTGGCGCGGGTCACGTGCGCGAGCCAGCCGATGCCCGCCACCAGGACGCCGAGGATGACGCCCTCGGCGATCAGTACCTTGCGGGCGTTCCTGCCCTCCGGCGGGTGGAACGCCCCCACCGCGTCGCTCACCGCCTCGATGCCCGTCAGCGACGCGCCGCCGTTGGCGAAGGCGCGCAGCAGGGTAAAGATCATCGCGCCGGTGAGGATGCCCTGAGTGTCATGGCCCAGGGCGTAGGTGCCGTGCATCGTGGCCGGGTCGTAGACCGGCAGGTCGCCGAACAGCTGGCGGATCAGGCCGACCACGATCATCAGGATCACCGACCCGGCGAACAGGTAGGTGGGCACCGCGAAGGCCTTGCCGGCCTCTTTGAGCCCGCGCAAGTTGCCGAAGCACATCAGCAGCACCACGCCGACGCATATCTCCAGCTTGTACGGGCCGATGGCGGGAATCGCGGATGCCACCGCCGCGGTGCCCGCCGCGATCTGCACCGCGACCGTGACCACGTAGTCGATCAGCAGCGCGACGGCGCAGATCTGGGCGATACGGGGGCCGAAGTTCTCCCTGGCGACCACGTAGGAGCCGCCGGGCCTGATGTAGACCATGACGACCTCGCGGTACGACAGCACCACGAGGGCCATCACCAGCAAGATGACGAGGGTCAGCGGGAGAATGAGGGTGAACGCGGTCAGGCCGACGATCGGCACGAGGGCGATGAGGATTTCCTCGGTGCCGTAGGCGGAGGAGGAAATGCCGTCAGGCGACAGCACGCCGAGCGCCAGTGGCTTAGAAAGCCGCTGCTCACCGAGCTGCTCGTTGACGAGCGGCGGTCCGAGCAGCCGGGTCTTAGCCGTGTACCAGAAGCTGTCTGGCTGGGTAAAGCGCTGGCTGACGGGCTTGCTGCCGCTGCTGGCAACGCCACCGCCCGCGCCACCGCCCGCGCCACCGTCCAGCGCTTCCGCAGACTTGGGCATAGCCACCACATGCGCCTTTCCTCGTAAAACGTGCCGGTGACTTCTTACCATGCTCATCTATGTAAGAAAGACGGCCCGCAAGTGGATACCCCGTCAGTCTCACGTTCACCCGCAGCGGACACGGGGTTACAGGCTTTCTGCGAGCGCAATAATCGCGTGCGCCGCGTGGTCGAAAGGACCGAGGTCGCCGGCCGCCCGGCACATGATGTGCGCGCCTTCGAGCAAGGCAATCAGCAGCGCGGCGAGCTCGCCCGCCTGACCAGGCGCGAGGCCGGCCGCGGTCAGCCGTTCCGCCAGCTGTCCGGTCCAGGAGGTCAGTCCGGTCGCGGCGACCAGCCGAAGCGCGTCGTTGTCGGCGTCTTCGCCGGCGCGGACGGTGAGGGCGGCGACAGCGCAGCCCGCGCCCTCGGCCGAGGCCTGCACCACCGGCCGGACCGTGGCCAGGAAGGCCCGTACGGTGGCCTGCGGTGTGTCGGCTGGCAGCGCCGCCAGCGCGGCGCGGACGTCCTCGCCGTTAACCGCGGCTGCCTCGGCCACCAGCTGGGTCTTGCCGCCGGGGAAGTGGTGGTAGATCGCTCCGCGGGCGGCGCCGCTGGCGGCGAGCACGTCGGTGAACGACATGCCGGCGACGCCCCGCCGCCGCAGCGCGTCCACCGTCGCCGCCAGCATCCGGGTCCGCGTGTCGTTCGGCATCGGCATCTCCCTTGACTAGTACGGCCATCCTATTGGATGATGTTCTAGCTAGTACGTACGTACTAGAACTTCCAACGGAGGAGTACTTATGCCCATTACCGTCACCGCCCCGCGCGGCGTCCTCACCGCCGCCGGCACCCGCGAAATCCTGCCCAGGCTGACCGCGGAGCTGATTGAAGTGAGCGGCCTCGCCTCACCGGAAACGACTTCTTCCAGTCCATCGTCGGCGGTACCGTGCACATCCTGGCGCCCGAGGACGTCTACGCGGGCGGGGAGAACCGCCCGGTCGTCATGGTCGAGCTGAAGCTGCCGAACATCGGCCTCGCCAGCGTCCCTGCCAGGGCCGCCTTCATCGCCGCCGCGACCGGCGTGGTTGACGCGCTCACGGTCCCAGGGCACGAGCGGCGGAACACCTGGATCAACATCCTCAACGCACCCGACGGCGCCTGGGGAATCGGCGGCACCGCGTACACCGGCGACGACCTCATCGCGGCGGTCTCGGCGCCAGTCGGTTAGCCGGGTATTTAACAGATCTCAAGCGGCAGCGGAGCGAACTATCCGTAGAATCGGCATTGTGGCTGGCAGAATAAATGACCTTGGTAATTATTCGTGTCCTGGCACATGCGAATTACCATTTAGACAGAAGTTTCCACAACGATGGCCTGATCAGTCACACCGGCTACTTGTGCAGCTCTGATGACGCCTAGCGAGGTGCTGGTCTGGCCGGCGTAGCCGCATCAGCAAGCGAAGGCGGTGCGGCCGACGGTGACCGCCGCGCCGCCGGCTCACCGGGCCGCTGCCGCAGCCGCAGTCGCTGCCGCCGCGGGCGACTACCGCCGCGGACAACTGAGACTGAAACTGACACCAATAGCAGAAAAGCCAGCCCGGTAGTCCGGGCTGGCTCTCACGTTCGCGCCGTTCAGGCTGGCAGAGGATAGGGGATTCGAACCCCTGAGGGCTTTCACCCAACACGCTTTCCAAGCGTGCGCCCTAGGCCACTAGGCGAATCCTCCGCTGGGTAGCTTACCGGATCCCGGGAAGCCCTGGAGCCGCCCGCGCCCGTCAGAGCCGGGCAGGCCAGCGCCAGGCGGGCCGGCGCGCCGGCCCGCCGGAAACGGCCGGGCCGAAGACGGGCCAATGGGCGCGAGCGGTGCCGGGGTTGGCTAGACTTTGGAACCGACCCCCCGTGCGGCGTTACTCCTGCCAACCCCCCCAGGGCCGGAAGGCAGCAAGGGTACGCGGGCTCTGACGGGTGCGCGGGGGGTCCCTTCATCTCTCTAGGATGAGGTCATGGCGGCAGACTCCCAATCGAACGGGCCCGGATCGAACGGGCCCAGCGGGGACGCGGCTCGCAAACAGTCGCTGGCTCTGTACCGCAAGTACCGTCCCGCCACCTTCGCCGAAGTTCGCGGCCAGGAGCATGTCACCCAGCCGCTCGGCCAGGCGCTGCGCAGCGGCAGGATCAACCACGCTTACCTGTTCAGCGGCCCGCGCGGGTGCGGCAAGACGTCAAGCGCGCGGATCCTGGCCCGGTCGCTGAACTGCGTCAACGGCCCCACGCCTGAACCGTGCGGCGTATGCGACTCGTGCGTGGCGCTCGCGCCGTCAGGCCCTGGCAGCATCGACGTGATCGAGATCGACGCGGCCAGCCACGGCGGCGTCGACGACGCCCGCGACCTGCGGGAGCGCGCGTTCTACGCCCCGGTCGCCGGGCGCTACAAGATCTACATCATCGACGAGGCGCACATGGTGACGCAGCAGGGCTTCAACGCCCTGCTCAAGCTGGTGGAGGAGCCTCCGCCGCACCTCAAGTTCATCTTCGCGACGACCGAGCCGGACAAGGTCATCCCGACGATCAGGTCGCGGACGCACCATTACCCGTTCCGGCTGATGCCGCCGTCGGTGATGCGCGACCTGACCGAGGAGATCCTCAACTCCGAGCGCGTGCTGTTCGACCCGGCGGTGCTGCCGCTGGTGGTGCGGGCGGGGGGCGGCTCGGCGCGGGACACGCTGTCTATCCTCGACCAGCTGCTGGCAGGCTCGGACGAGGCGGGCATCAGGTACGACCGGGCGGTCTCGCTGCTCGGTTTCACCGACGCGAGCCTGCTCGACGAGATCGTGGACGCGTTCGCGGCGGCGGACGGCGCCGCCGTCTTCGGCGCGGTGAACCGGGTCATCGAGGGCGGGCACGAGCCGCGCCGCTTCGCGACCGACATGCTCGACCGCTTCCGCGACCTGATCGTGCTGGCTTCCGTCCCCGACGCGATCGGCACCGGGCTGCTCGACGTGCCGCCTGACCGCGCCGACGCGCTGCGCGGCCAGGCCGAGCGGTACGGGCTGGCGTCCCTCACCCGCGCCGCCGACCTGGTGGCGACGGGCCTCGACCAGATGCGCGGCGCCACCTCGCCGCGGCTGCTGCTCGAGCTGATGTGCGCGCAGGTGCTGCTGCCCGCCGCCGCTACCGACGAGCGGTCGCTGCTGGCCAGGCTCGAACGGCTTGAGGCGGGCGCGGTTTCCGCCGCCAATCAAAACCGGGATTATCCAGAACGAGAGCGGCCTGCTCCCCGCCCCCAGGAACCCGCCGCCAGCGGCCAGGCCCCAGGTGCGGGCGCGCCGGCCCAGCCCGGGTACGCGGCGGCGGACGAGCGCCGTGCTTCCGGGGCGCCGGCCGCGCCCCAGTGGCAGCCGCCCGCGCCTCCAGTCAATGCCGCGCCTCCCGTCAATGCCGCGCCTCCCGTCAACGCTGGACCTCCGGGCAACGCCGGGGCTCCGCTAAGCGCTGCGCACCCCGTGGACTCCGGGCAGCCGGCTGACGTACCCGCCCGGCCGGCCGGGCCGGCGGAGCCCGCACCGGCGCAGGCGCCCGCCGCGACTGCGCCGCCCGCATCGCCGCCGCCCGCATCGCCGCCGCCCGCAGCACCGCCGGCCGCGCCGCCGCGCCCGGCGGGTCCGTTCACGCACGCCCCGGGTGCCCCTGGTGCTCCCGGCGCCGCCAGTGCCCCGGCGGCGCCCGCCGCGCCGCGCGGCTCGGTGACGGTCGACGTGCTCAGGCAGCAGTGGCCCAGCGTGGTCGACGCGATCAAGGCCAAGGGCCGGGTCGCCGCGATCGTTATCGGCAACGCGAGTGTGGCGTCGTTCGATGAAGGGGTGCTGACCCTCCGCTTCCCGCGCCAGGGCGACGTGAAGGGGTTCCAGGGCAGCAAGTACGAGGACCTGCTGAAGCAGGCGATCAACGCGATGTTCGGCGTGAACGTGGTCATCAGGGCGATGACCGGCGGCGGTGACCTGCCGCCGTCGCCCGGGCGCCGTCCCGCGCCAAGCGGCCCTGGGGGCCCTGGCGGCCCTGGGGGCCCTGGCGGCCCGGGCGGGCCCGGACCGGGGCCGGCCGGGCCGCCCGCACCCAACGGCCAGCAGGCGTCAGCCTGGTACGGCTCCCCCCCGGGACAGTCCGGGCCGCCGCCGCGGACGGGGGAGGCAGCGGCCCCGCCGGACGGCCCGCAGGCCCCTCCGCACACGGCAGCGGGCGGTGAGTCATCCTCCGGGCAGCCCTACCCGGCTGGGCCCGGCGGCTCAGGCGCCCGGCCGCCTGCGGGGCAGGCGGTGAACGGGACGGGCGGAGCAACGCCCCCGTTCGGCGCACCGGTGATCAGTACCGGCGACCTGCCGCCGCTGCCGCCGCCACCGGACGAAGACGACGAGGACTTTGACCCCGATGACGAGGGCATGTCGGTTCCGATTGTGAACGAGCTGACCGGAATGGCCCTGCTACAGCGGGAGCTTGGCGTCCAGGTCATCGCCGAGTACGAGGACTGACCGGCTAAACCGTCGGTGAGCGGAAGTAGGCTACCGGTATGGGACCTGGCGGCTTTGACATGCAGCAGATCTTCGCGGCTGCTCAGCAGGCGATGAACGCCCAGCAGGAACTCGCGAACAGCGAGGTGACAGGGACGGCCGGCGGCGGCGCTGTCACGGCGGTGGTCAGCGGCGTGGGGCAGCTGGTCGACCTCACGATCGACCCCAGCGTGATCGACCCCGCGGACCCGGCGGAGACCGCGTCGACGATCGCGGACCTCGTGCTCGCGGCGGTCCGCGACGCGTGGGACTCGGCCGTTGACCTTCAGCAGCGGCAGCTCGGCGCGCTCGGCGGCGGGTTCGGCGGCGGCGCTCCCGGTGGCTTCGACCTCTCTGCCCTCGGCCTGCCGAGCTTCGGCGGCGAGCTGGCGGGCGAGGACGAGGACGACGACCTCGACGAGGATGACGACGAGGAGCTCGACGAGGATGACGACGAGGACCGAGCAGCAGACGGCAAGGACTGACGGCTGGCTATGTACGAAGGCGTCATCCAGCACCTCATCGATGAGCTCGGCCGGCTACCCGGCGTCGGGCCGAAGGGCGCGCAGCGGATCGCGTTTCACCTGCTCGCCCAGGACCCCGACGACGTCAAGCGGCTGGCCGCCGCGCTTGTCGAGGTGACCGAGCGGGTACGGTTCTGCCGTACCTGCGGGAACGTCGCCGAGTCGGAGGAGTGCCGTATCTGCCTCGACACCCGGCGCGACCCCGCGGTGATCTGCGTTGTCGAGGAGCCGAAGGACGTCGCCGCGGTGGAGAAGATCCGCGAGTTCCGCGGCAAGTACCACGTGCTCGGCGGCGCGATCAGCCCGATCGACGGGATCGGTCCCGACGACCTGCGGGTCAGGGAGCTGATGACCCGGCTGGCGGACGGCGTGGTGACGGAACTGATCCTGGCCACCGACCCCAACCTGGAGGGCGAGGCGACCGCGACCTACATCGCCCGGCTCGTCAAGCCGATGGGCCTGCGGGTGACCAGGCCGGCCAGCGGGCTGCCGGTCGGCGGCGATCTGGAGTACGCGGACGAGGTCACGCTCGGCCGGGCCTTCGAGGGACGCCGGCTGCTCGACGTCTGACGCGAGATCTTCCTGGTAGAAGGCTCGATCCCCGAAAGATAAGGGGTCGGAGGGCAGGCGGAAAGTCGATTGGGCGAGCTGCTGGGACCCGGCTAAACTCGACCGCGGTCCGCAAACAATTTTTGGGAGGAGCGGCGCGCCCCATGGCCCTCGTCGTGCAGAAATACGGTGGTTCCTCAGTAGCCGACGCGGAGGGTATCAAGCGCGTAGCCAAGCGCATCGTCGCCACCAAACGGGCCGGCAACGAGGTGGTGGTCGTCGTCTCCGCGATGGGCGATACCACCGACGAGCTGCTCGACCTGGCCAACCGGGTGACGCCGGCCCCGCCAGGCCGCGAGCTTGACATGCTGCTGACCTCGGGCGAGCGCATCTCGATGGCGCTGCTGGCGATGGCGATCGGCACCCTGGGCATGGAGGCGCGGTCGTTTACCGGGTCGCAGGCCGGGGTGATCACCGACGACGTGCACGGGCGGGCCCGGATCATCGACGTCACACCCGGCCGGATCGCGTCCGCGATCGCCGAGGGCGCGATCCCGATCGTGGCCGGCTTCCAGGGTGTCTCGCAGAACACCAAGGACATCACCACGCTCGGCCGCGGCGGCTCGGACACCACCGCGGTGGCCCTGGCGGCGGCGCTGAGCGCGGACGTCTGCGAGATCTACACCGACGTGGACGGCGTGTTCACCGAGGACCCGCGGCTGGTGCGGGGCGCCCGCAGGATCCCGCGGATCACGTACGAGGAAATGCTCGAGATGGCCGCGTGCGGCGCGAAGGTGCTGATACCGCGCTGCGTGGAGTACGCCAGGCGGTACAACCTGCCGATCCACGTGCGGTCCTCGTTCAGCGACAAGATTGGTACCTGGGTCAGCGGGCACGCTGGGGATGAATCGGAGGAGGCCGGGATGGAGCAGGCGATTATCTCCGGAGTCGCGCACGACCGGAGCGAGGGCAAGATCACCGTGGTGGGCGTGCCCGACAAGGTGGGCGCGGCCGCGGGGATCTTCGGGATCGTGGCCGAGGCCGGCGTCAACATCGACATGATCGTGCAGAACGTGTCGGCGATCGCCACCGGCCGCACCGACATCTCGTTCACCCTGCCTGGCGCGGACGGGCAGCGGACGCTCGAGACCCTGCGCGCCGCCCACGAGAAGATCGGCTTCCAGGACCTGCTCTACGACGACAGGATCGGCAAGATCTCGGTGATCGGCGCGGGGATGCGCTCGCACCCCGGCGTGAGCGCCAAGTTCTTCGCGGCGCTGGCCGAGGCCGGCGTGAACATCCAGATGATCACCACGTCCGAGATCCGTATCTCGGTGGTGGTCGGACAGGGTGACGTCGACATCGCGGTGAACGCCACCCACCGGGCCTTCGACCTGGAAGCCGACGAGGTCGAGGCCGTCGTGTACGGGGGGACCGGGCGATGAACGGCGGACGTCCCACCCTGGCCGTCGTCGGCGCGACCGGCGCGGTCGGCACGGTGATGCTCGACCTGCTCTCCACCAGGACCGACGTCTGGGGGGAGATCAGGCTCGTCGCCTCCGCGCGCTCGGCCGGGCGGCGGCTGACCGTCCGCGGCGCGGAGGTCGAGGTCGTCGCGCTGACGGAGGAGGCCTTCGACGGCGTGGACGTCGCCATGTTCGACGTCCCTGACGAGGTGTCCGCGGCCTGGGTCCCGGTCGCCGTGGCGCGCGGCGCGGTCTGCGTGGACAACTCGGGCGCGTTCCGCATGGACCCTGAAGTGCCGCTAGTGGTGCCTGAGGTCAACCCGGGCGACGCGCTGGTCAGGCCCAAGGGCGTTATCGCCAACCCCAACTGCACCACGCTTTCACTGATCGTCGCCGTCGGCGCGCTGCACCGCGCGTTCGGGCTCGAGGAACTGGTTGTCGCGTCCTACCAGGCCGCCTCCGGCGCCGGGCAGGCGGGCATCGACACGCTTTACGCCCAGATGGACAAGGTGGCGGGCACCCGGGTGCTCGGCCAGCACGCCGGGGACCTGCGCGGCGCGGTGGGCGACCTCGGGCCGTTCCCGGCCCCGCTTGCGCTCAACGTAGTGCCGTGGGCCGGCTCGGTGAAGGACGCCGGCTGGTCCTCCGAGGAGCTCAAGATCCGCAACGAGTCGCGCAAGATCCTGGGGCTGCCGGGGCTGCGGGTCAACGCCACCTGCGTGCGGGTTCCGGTGGTGACCACGCACTCGGTCGCGGTGCACGCCCGGTTCTCCCGGTCCGTTGGCCGGGACGCCGCCTGGGAGACGCTGCGGTTCGCGCCAGGGGTCATGCTGAACGACGACCCGGAGCGGGGCGAGTACCCCACGCCTTCTGACGTGGTGGGCACGGACCCGACCTGGGTGGGGCGGGTCCGCGAGTCGCTCGACGACCCGAACGGTATCGAGTTTTTCGTCTGCGGCGACAACCTGCGCAAGGGCGCGGCCCTCAACACGGCGCAGATCGCCGAGCTGGTCGCCGCCGAGCTCACGGACTAGTCCCGTACGACTACACAGGCATATAACGCCAGGTCAGCGCCGGGCGTTATATGCCTGTTTGTCATGCGAAGTCTGTTTCCATCATGGTTAACTAGTCCACAGTGGTTATATATATCGTTTCGTGTCCCAATGGTTATCTGCGCTGATACAGTCGGTCCCGCCAAGTGACGCAATTCCGGCGCGGTGGCGGGCGCGCGGTGGAGTCATGCACTGCGGCACCCGTTCACTGACTGTCCAGGAGGTAACTCGTGGCACCGACTCGCAGCCGCTCCGGCGGCCGTGAGCACGCTCGTCCGACAACTGGCGGGGTGGCCGCCGAACACGCGACGAAGATCTACACCGTCGCCGCCGTCGGCATTGTCGTTATCGTCGCATTCCTGGCGCTGACCAGTATCGGTCACGTTATCGACGCCGCCACTCAGCATTTCATGCTGTTTTACGCTGGCGTTTTCGCGCTTATCGGCCTTTGCGCGTCTGTCGGTCTCGGGCTTGTTTCCACCGACAGAATGTTCCTTAATCCAGGCCACCGGATATTCATTCAGTCGGCTCACCGGGCGGCCTCGTTCGGCGCGGTGACCTTCCTGATCATCCATATCATCACCGAGATCCTGGCGCAGCGCGTCCACGTGATCGACGCGGTGATCCCGTTCCTGTCGCCATTCCGCACCTTTTACATCGGCCTCGGCACGATCGCCTCGGATCTCATCATCCTGCTCGTAGTAACGGGCATCATGCGCGGTCGGTTCAATGCGAACGGAAAAGCCTGGCGCTGGCGGGCGATTCACTACACGTCGTACGCCTCGTTCGTCTTCGGTGTCTGGCACGGCCTGCTCGGCGGGCGCCCGGGCAAGCCCTATGTGGACTGGAGCTACGGGTTCCTGATCGCGTTCGTCCTGCTCGGACTCGCGGTGCGGGTCTTCAGCAACTCGCTGCGGCCGAAGGAGAACCTGAGCGGCCCCGCGGTGCCGATGACGACACCCTCGGCCTCCGCCCCGCTGCGCGCCGCGGCCATGGCCGCCCAGCTCAGCGTCAGCCGCGGGGGGCCGCTTGGCCGCGCCGGCGGTTTCACCGGCAGTGTTACCGGTGGGCAGCCCGTGCTGTCCGCGCCGGTCGGCACGCCCGTGCTGACGGCGACTGCCCTGCCCGCGGGCGGGCAGACGGACCAGGGCCAGCCGTATTACGAGCCCGGCTACGAAGGCCCGCCGCGCTACCTGGGCGCGCCGCGAAGCAGCGGAACCGGCCCGATGCCGCGCGCGACAGGGCCCATGCCACGGGCGACCGGCCCGATGCC
>DASYAD010000301.1:0-3262 GCA_036501515.1 Trebonia sp.
TGACCATCCCGGGCAGCGCGATGAAATCCACCCCCATCAGGCCGCCGGCGCTGGCGCTGGCGAAGCCCATCAGGGTCAGCACCTTCTGCCGCGGGCCGGGCGGCAGCAGGTCCAGGACCGGCTGCCTGCGCTGCTGCGGCAACTCGGCGATCGCGTCCGCGGCGTCGTCGGCACGCATCCGGGCCAGCACCTCGGCGATCTCGAAGTCGGTGCGGGCGCCGAGCAGCCGGGTGGCCAGGTCCTCGTCGAGTTCCTCGAAGACGTCCGCCTCGAGTTCGGGGTCGGCGCGCACCCGGCCGAGGATCTCGGTCTCCTCTTCCGCCGACGCGCTCTCCAGCAGGTCGGCGATCTGGGCCGGCCTGAGCCTGCGGACGCGGGCGAACGGGCCGCGCAGCAGCGCGCTGCCCTCGTGCCCGATCAGCCACTCGAAGTCGTGCCAGTCGCGGGCGCCGGGGGTCTCCGGCGGGCGCAGGCCGAACATGCGGCGCGGGCGGATGTCCACCCCGGCGACGATCCACTCGGGGTCGTCTCGCATCAGTTCCAGGTCGGCGGCGCGGACCAGGCGGGCGTTCGGCACGTCGATGAGGCGGTGGCCCAGTACGTCGGCGCGAAGCAGCACCTCGCCGTCCCGGCGCTCGAAGTGGCGCAGCGAGAGCCGCGCGCTTGACAGCCGCAGCGGGTCGCCGTCGAAGCTGCTCACCTGGTCGATCGGCACGAAGATCTCGCGCCCGCCGACCGCGGCCACCAGGCCGGTGACCAGCGGGTAGTCCGCGCCGCGGAGCCGGACGATGACGTCGGCCAGCCGGCCGAGGGACCCTCCGCCGCGGTCGGTGACCGGCCGCTTGATCAGCCGCGACAGGCGCAGCGAAGCCTGGCTGCCCGCCGGGGCACCCGGCCCGGCGGGCGGTGGCGTGGTCATGGTTAGCAGCCTAGGCGGGTGAAGGAGCCCGGAACGGGGTAGTCCTTTCCCAGGTAGGCCCACGCCGTCCGGTGTTACGCCCACTCCGGTTGTGGTGGTATGAAGTCTCTGGCGCCAATAATGCAATAGTCCGGACGAAGGGCGCAGATCAGTGGCCACGCGCAAGGCGGTGGGCCTGCTCGAAAAAAGCGCGGGCCTGCCGGACACATTCTGGTATTCGACGAAACGTCGTCTCCTCGGCCCGCCGCTGGTCAACCAGGACCTCGGGGAACAGCGGCTGTCCAACCCGCTCGCGCTCGGCGTGCTGTCGCCGGACGGGATCTCCTCGTCGGCCTACGGCACCGAGGAAATCCTGATCGCGTTGGTACCCGCGGTCGGGCTGGCCGCGTTTTCCCTGCTCCTGCCGATGACGCTGGTCGTCCTGCTGGTCATGGTGCTGGTGCTGCTCTCCTACCGCGAGATCGTCATGGTCTACATCAGGCCGGGCGGCTCGTACGTGGTGGCGCGGGAGAACTTCGGCCCGCGCATCGCCCAGGTGTGCGCGGTGGCGCTGCTCATTGACTACGTGGTGACCGTGGCGGTGCAGACCTCCGCGGGCACGGCCGCGGTGGCCTCGGCCATTCCCGCCGTCGGCCCGTACAAGCTGGAAATTACCGTGGGCGTCGTTGTGCTGATGGCGTTCGGCAACCTGCGGGGCCTCAAGGAGGCGGGCCGGTCCTTCGCCGTGCCGACCTACCTCTTCTCGGGCGCGGTCATCTTGATGATCATCATCGGGCTGGTCCGCGACCTGATGGGGAACCTGCACCAGTACGACCCGCAGGCGCTGCAGGGCGCGTATCACATCGGCTCGAGCAGCTCCGGCCTGATCAGCGGGGTCATGATCTTCACCCTGCTGCGGGCGTTCGCCAACGGCGGCGCGTCGCTGACCGGCATCGAGGCGGTCTCGGACGCCGTCGGCGCGTTCCGGCCGCCGGAAGGCCGGAACGCCCGCAAGGTGCTCATGACCGAGGGCGCGATCCTTGGCATCCTGATCGCCGGCATCTCCTGGCTGGCCTACCGGACCCACGCGACCCCGCGTCTGGCCGGCTACCCGACCGTGCTCGCGCAGGAGGCCCAGCTCATCTTCGGGAACGGGTTCGTCGGAAAGGCCTTCTTCTACCTGCTCCAGCTCGCCACCACGCTCATCTTGTACACCGGCGCCAACACCAGCTTCAACGGCTTCCCGTTCCTGACCAGCTACGTGGCCGGCGACTCGTTCCTGCCCCGGTGGCTGCTCAAGCGCGGCCACCGGCTGGTGTTCTCCAACGCGATCATCGTGCTGACGATCGTGTCGGTGGCGCTGATCATCATCGAGGACGCCGACGTCAACCGCCTGGTCCCGCTGTACGCGATCGGCGTGTTCACCGCGTTCTCGATGGCCGGCTTCGGCATGGCCAGGTACCAGAGCAGGCACAGGACGCCGGGCTGGCGGCGGCGGCAGGTTATCAACTTCGCGGCCGGCGTGACGACCGCGATCGTGGTGGCCGTCTTCGCGGTCGTCAAGTTCACCGAGGGCGCCTGGGTGGTCCTTGTCCTGTTCGCCATCCTGGTCCCGGCGCTGATCAGGATGAACCGGGAGTACACCGCCGAGGGCGAGGTACTCGAGACGATCAGCGAGAATCAGCCGCCGCCCCCGCCGCACTACGCCCGCCGCACCATCTTCGTGTTCGTGGACAGCTTCGACCTGGCCACCCTGGCCGCGCTGCGGTACGCGCGGAGCCTGCGGCCCACCAGCATCCGCGCGGTGCACTTCGTCATCGACAGCGTCCGGGCGGACAAGCTGCGAGACAAGTGGACCCGCGCCAACCGGGGCGTCACCCTGGACTTCATCGACGTAGCCGACCGCAGGCTGACCCGCGCCGCGGCCGAACTGGTCGAGCGCGAGATCGCCGACCCGGGCACGCACGTGACCGTGGTGCTCCCCCGGCGCAGCTACTCCGCGCTGCTCGGCCGGCTGCTGCACGACCGGACCGCGGACAAGATCGCCGCGGTGGTGAGCCGGATCCCGCGTTCGGCCGCGACCATCATCCCCTACGACGTGGAGAGCCGCGTCCAGGTGCTGCAGGAACGCCAGGCGGCCACGATGGCGGCCGCGGCCCCGGACCTCACCGACCAGCAGATCCGGACCGAAGAGGCCGATGTGGCCGAAAAGCACGCCACGCCGAACGGGGACAAGCCGCCGTCCAAGGCCCGCGGTCTGCTCAAACGGCGCGAGCCGGAGCCGTGCGGGCCCGACGGCCTGCCGCTCGAGGTGCCGTCGCAGGTCCCGGGGGTCAGCTCGATCGGGTCGCTGACCGGCCCGGG
>DASYAD010000302.1:0-4877 GCA_036501515.1 Trebonia sp.
TCAGCGATCAACTCTCCCGGCTGCCGGCAGGGGCACGGTCTCTCATCAGGGCTCAAAGCCCGGGAAACAAATGTGCTCACCTGCCGGCGGCCACCACACCCGGAGTCTGCCAGACGGCAAGCTCCCTGAGACTCATTAGGAACCCTTCTCGCGGGCATGGCTGCTATCAGACGTGCGCGTGGCGACTTGGAGTCACCACGCGCACGTTCGGAATACTGATTTGGTTGTGAGATCGCGTGACCTGGACGGGCGCGTTACTCCGAGGGGACCGCCATCACGTGCGTTTCCGTGAAGTCGTGCATGCCCTCACGGCCGAGCTCGCGGCCGATGCCCGACTGGGCGAAGCCGCCGAACGCGGCGCGCTCGTCCACCGCGGTCGCGTTGTGGTTGTTGAAGAAGGTGACGCCGGTGCGGAGCTGGCGGCCGACCTTCATCGCGTGCTCGGTGTCGCCCGACCACACCGACGAGCACAGGCCCGACCAGCCGGCGTTGGCCAGCCGGATCGCCTGCTCCTCGTCGTCGTAGGGCAGCACCGGCAGCGCTGGGCCGAACTGCTCCTCGGCCACGATCGCCAGCTCGGGCGCCGGGTCGAGGACCAGGGACGGCAGCATGTAGTTGCCCGACGTCCTCATCCCGGTGTACTCGCCGTAGCTCTGCACCTCGGCGCCCGCCGCCTTGGCCTGCTCAAGCAGCTTGGCGACGTAGTCCCGCTGTGCGGCCGTGTTGAGCGGGCCCATCGTGACGCCCTCGTCGAGGCCGGGACCGATCTTCTGGTTGACCAGCGTGGCCTTGAGACCGTCGACGACCTCGTCGTAGCGCGAGCGCGGCACGTAGAGCCGCTTGAGCGCCATGCACACCTGGCCGGTGGTCATGAACGTGGCCCCGCTCATCTTCGCGAACGCGGCCTCGTCGAGCACCGCGTCGTTCAGCACCAGCGCCGGGTCGTTCCCGCCGAGCTCGAGCGTCACGTTGGTGACGTTGGCGGCCGCCATCGCCATGATCCGCTTGCCGCCGCCGACCGAGCCGGTGAAGCACACGTGCCTGATCCGCGGGTCACCCACGACGACCGGGCCGACCACCTGGTCCGCGCCAGTCACCACGTTGAGCACGCCGGGCGGCAGCGCCCGCACCAGGTGCCTGAGCGTCTGCACGGACGACAGCGGAGTGGTGGGCGGCGGCTTCACGATCACCGTGTTGCCGGACATCAGCGCGGCCGGCAGGGACGCGGCGAGGATCGCCAGCGGCCAGTTGAACGGGTAGATGATCGTGACGACACCGCGGGACAGCTTGGTGACCGTCGTATTGAAAGGCGGCCCCTGGATCTTCTCGTCCACGTCGAGCTCGGGCGCGTACTGTGCCGCCTGGCGGAAGCGGCCGGCGAAGACGGCGAGGTCGATGAACGCCTCGAAGCGGATCTTGCCGTTCTCCCGCGACAGGACGTCGGTACGCGCTTCAGCGTCCGTCTCGAGTCCCTCCAGGGCCTTGAGTACGATGCCGACGCGCTCGGTGGCCGACATGGCGGCCCAGGCGGGCCACGCCGCTTCGGCCGCGGCCGCCGCGGCCAGCGCGTCGTCTTGCGACGCGGCGGCGGCGTAGCCGATGATCGCGCCGGAGTGCGCGGGGTCGTAGACCGGGAACGCGCCTGCGGAACCCGGCCGCTCCTCGCCGTCGATCAGCAGCGGCGTGCTGATCTCTTCGGCTGCCGTTGTCATGAGTCTGGTGCCTCCTCGTTGAGTTTCCCGCTCAGAGCCGGTAGCCCGTTCAGAGCTGACCGTCACTGCCAGCTGGGGCTGTAACGCGCGGTCGGGCCGTCGAGCAGCATGGCCTTCGACTCCAGGAACGGCAGTAGTCCCTCTACTCCGCCCTCACGCCCGATACCCGACTGCTTGAACCCGCCGTGTCCCATGTCGAAGTCCGACTTGAACCCGTTGTGGCCGATGGCGCCCGTGCGCATCTGGCCGGCCACCTCGCGGGCGCGCTCGACGTCGCTGGTGAACACGGCGCCGTGCAGGCCGAAGATGGTGTCGTTGGCGATCCGCACCGCGTCCGCCTCGTCCGCGGCCGGGATCACGGAAAGGACCGGCCCGAAGATCTCCTCCTGGGCGATCACCGAGGAGTTGTCCACGTTGCCGAACACGGTCGGTTCCACGTACCAGCCGCGGTCCAGGTCCTTGGGGCGGCCGCCGCCGGCCGCCAGGGTCGCGCCTGTCTCGACCCCCTTGGCGATGTAGCCCTCGACCCGGGTGCGCTGCCGCTCGGCCGCCAGCGGGCCCATCTGGGACTGCGGGTCGAACGGGTCGCCGACTTTCACCTTCGAGAACGCGGACGCGAGGGCCTCGACCATCGCGTCGTGCCGCGACCGCGTGACCACGATCCTGGTCAGCGACGCGCACACCTGACCGGACAGCAGGCACTCGGCCTGGGCGAGCGAGTTCGCGGTGGTCTCGATGTCGGCGTCGTCGAGGATGACGGCGGCCGACTTGCCGCCGAGCTCAAGCGTGACCCGGGCGATGCGCTCGCCGCAGATGGAGGCGATCTTGCGGCCGGCCGCGGTGGAGCCGGTGAAGGTGATCTTGTCGACCCGCGGGTCGCGGACCAGCAGCTCGGAGACTTCGCGGTCGGCGGTGAGCACGTTGAGCACGCCGGCCGGCAGGCCGACCGCCTGGGCGACCTCGGAGATCAGGTAACCCTCGCCGGGCGCCTCGGGGGAGCACTTGAGCACCACGGTGCAGCCGGCCAGCAGCGCGGGCGCGACCTTCATGCTGATGAGCCCCATCGGCGCGTTCCACGGGATGATCGCCCCGACGACGCCGACCGGCTCCTTGACCTGCAGGCCGAAGCCGCCGCGGGCCGGCTTGACCGGCCGCTCCCACTCGAACGTGCCGGCCAGGCCGGCATAGTAGTCGAAGGTGTGCTGCGCCCCGGCGCCTGCGAACCCCGCGACGGCCGCGATCACCCCGGACTCGCGCGGCCACATCTGGCCGATGTCAGCCGACCGCTTGGCGATCTCGGCGCCGATCCTGCGCAGGTAGGCGGCGCGCTCCTGGGGAGTCAGCCGCGGCCAGGGCCCGTGGCCGAACGCCTCCTTGGCCGCGGTGACGGCGCGGTCGATGTCGGCCGCCTGGGCCTCGGCGACCGTCAGGTAGACCTGCTCGGTGCTCGGGTCGATCACGCTGATCGTCGAGTCGGAAGACGGCGTTACCCACTCCCCGCCGACGAAGAAGCGGTCCGTGTGCTGTACCGGGACGGTCGCCTCGCTGGCTGAGATGGTCACTGGGCCTCCCATCGCCGCCCCGCAGGCCCCAGGTAAAAAACAGGCATAGGGGGCGTAGTCTCAATGTGACTTTCAGCCTAGAGGAGCTGCCGGCAGGCCGCCTACGGCCACGTTGACAAGCCGGCCGGCGACGTAGTTGGGGCATCCCACAAGACCCGCTCGCGCGGGGCACGGTGGCGCGATATCCGCTGGCGCTCGCGTAACGTCCGTGGTCGCGGTGACTAGTGCGGCCTGCCCCTCGGCCTCGAGGTCGCGCGCCGCATACCGCCCGGCATCGTGCACATCAACGCTGCTGGCCCGTCGCGTTAGCGGCTGCGTTCTCGTCGGCCTCGGCGTCCGCAGCGCCGTCGCATGACCCGTCGTTGCCACGCGCCGCTTTCGGCTGCTGCCTCGGCTAACAGGCACCACAACGGACGCGCAATTCACAGTAGACACAGGTAAGAAGAAGATCTTGGAAGTTTTTTCGCAAATAGCAACGAAGAGTTTCCATCTAGAAAAAAATTACCAACTTGATTGCTGTGTAGGGCAGGGATTTCCCGAGTCCGGTGCGGCGGCCACGGCAGCATCGCGCTTCCGCGGTCAGCCGCGCCCCGCCCGCCCCGCCAGCGTCGCCTTTCTCGTGGGTCTGGTCCGTGCGGGCGGCCCTGATAAAAACGCGGTTCTGCGATCAGGGCCGCCCGCACGGACCTCGGGGGTCCGGGGTCGCTCCCCGGGCTAAAGCTGCGCGGTGACCGCCTTGACTTCGGTGTAGGCCTCGAGGACCTCGTGGCCCATTTCGCGGCCCCACCCGGACTGCTTGTAGCCGCCGAACGGCAGCGACGCGTCGAAGACGTTGTAGCAGTTGATCCAGACGGTGCCGGCCCGCAGCTTCTTCGCCAGGGCGTGCGCCTTGGAGATGTCCTGCGTCCAGATGCCCGCGCCGAGGCCGTAGTCCGAGTCGTTGGCGGCGGCGGCGATGTCGTCGAGCGACTGGAACGGGGCGGCGACCACGACCGGCCCGAAGATCTCCTCGCGGACGATCTTCATGTCCGGCCGGGTGTTGGTGATGACGGTGGGTTCGACGAAGTAGCCCTTGTCGCCGTACCGGGTGCCGCCGGTGACCGCGGTGGCGCCCTCTTCGCGGCCCGACTCCAGGTAGCCGGTGACCCGGCGCAGCTGCTCGTCGGAGACCAGCGGGCCCATCTGCGTGTCGGCTTCCATGCCCGGGCCGAGCTTGATCGACTTGGCGATCTCGGTGACCCCCGCGATGACCTCGTCGAACCGGCTCTGCTGTACGAACAGCCGCGAACCGGCCACGCAGCACTGGCCGTGGTTGAAGAAGATCGCGTTGGCGGCGCCCGCCACCGCCTCCGGTGAGGCGTCGTCGAAGACGATGTTCGGCGACTTGCCGCCGAGCTCGAGGCTCACCTTCTTCAGGTTGCCTGCGGCCGCGTGCACGATCAGCCGGCCGACCTCGGTTGACCCCGTGAAGGCGACCTTGTCGACCATCGCGTGCGCGGCCAGCGCGGCGCCGGCCGTCTCGCCGAAGCCGGTGACGATGTTCACCACGCCGTCGGGCACGCCCGCCTCGGCCAGGATCCCGGCTAGCCGGATCGCGGTCAGC
>DASYAD010000303.1:0-44063 GCA_036501515.1 Trebonia sp.
CTCACAGGCGCGTAGCGGCGGCGCAGGCCGCCGCTACGCGCGGCCGCACTGCCTGAGCACAGGATGCCGCGGGGGTCTCGACGCCGTGGCGTGCCGCGAATACATTGAGCGCGTGACGGACGAGAGCGCCGGCCTGGGGCAGCTCGCATCGGCGCTGTCGCTCGGCAATCGGATGCTCGACGAGGACGGCGACCTGCGCGCGAGCCGGCAGCACTTCGAGCGCGCCTACCAGCTCGCCGAGCGGGCCGGCGACGTGCCGTCGGCCGCCGAGGCCGCGGTCGGCCTGGCGGGGCTGTGGGTAAGCGAGAGCCGGGCGGCCGCCGACGCCGCGCGCGGCGAAGAGCGGCTGCGGCAGGTGCTCGCGCTCCTGCCGGCGGACTCGGTGCTGGCCGCACGGATCCGGGCCCGGCTGGCGGCGGAACACGACTACTTCCGTGGTGAGCACGCGGCGATCAGCGCGGTGCTCGACGAGACCGGGCCAGGGACGGACCCGGTCCTGCTGGCCGAGGCACTGAGCCTGGCCCACCACTGCCTGCTCGGCCCCGGCCACGTCGCCCTGCGCGGCGCGCTGGCGGCCAGGCTGACCAGGACCAGCTTCCGCACTCAGCGTCGTCGTGACCTGCTGATGGGCCTGCTCTGGCAGACCGTTGACCGCTACACAGAAGGCGACCCGCGGGCCGAGCGCCTGCTCAGCGAACTGCGGTCGCACCTCGCCGAGCGCGCCCACCTGGCGGTCGGCTTCGTGGTTAGTGCGATCGACGTGATGCTCGCCATCCGGGCCGGTCACCTCGGTCAGGCCGAGGCTCTGGCCGAGACCTGTGCCAAGAGCGGCGCGGCGGCGGGTGACGTCGACTGCGAATGGTGGCCGGGCGCTCAGCTCGTGACGATCCGCTGGTACCAGGGACGGCTGGGCGAACTGGCGCCGATGCTGCGAAGCCGGGTGCAGTCGCCGGCGCTCAGCGCCGTGGACAACTCGGCGCTCGGCGCCCTGGCGGTCGCCGCCGCGCTGAACGGAGACCGGCGGACCGCCGCCAGCTCGCTGGCCGCCATCTGCGGCAGCGACCTCGGGCACCTGGCGCGGTCGAGCAGCTGGCTGGTGACGATGAACGCCAGCGTGGAAGCTGCCTGCCTGCTCGGCGACGCGGACGTGGCCGGCCGGGCCTACGAACTGCTGCTCCCCTATGCCGGCCTGCCGATGGTCGGCAGCCTCGGCGTTACCTGCTTCGGCAGTACCAGTCACGCCCTCGGGGTCGCCGCGCTCACCTGCGGGCAGCCGGACCGCGCGGTCGATCACCTGCGCGCGGCCGTGCGGCATAACCTCGCGCTCGGGCACTGGCCCGCGGTGCTCGCCTCGCGGCAGCGTCTCGCGCAGGCGTACGCGCTGCGCGGTGCTCCGGCGGACGCGGCCGCGGCCCGCCGGGAACTGGAGGCGGCCGAGGGCGAAGCCGCACCGCTGCGACTTCCGCTGCCCAGAAGTGAGCACCGGGGGCCCGCGTCGAGCCAGCCGGGCGCCGTTGCAGGGTGCGAGCGGCTCGGCCGCGGCTGGCGCCTCACCTTCCAGAGCCGGGCGGTGCTTGTCGACGACAGTATCGGGATGACCCACCTGGCCGTCCTTGTCGCCAACCCGCGCCGGGAAATCGCGGCCGCCGACCTGGTGGCGGGGCTGGTTACCCTCGGCGCGGCTGCCAGCGCGGTCAGTGCCCTCATTGCGACCGGTGCCGGCAGTGCCGGCGGGCCGGCGCACCCGGTGCTAGACCGGGCCGCGGTCGCCGAGTACCGGAACCGGGTGAGCCAGCTGGACGCGGAGATCGACCGGCTCGAAGCCGCCGGCGTTGCCGACGGGGACAAGAGCATCAGGGCCGAGCGCGACTGGCTGACCGCTCAGCTGGCAAGCGCGGCGGGGCTGCGCGGGCGCACCCGGTCATTCCCCGACCAGGGTGAGCGCGCGCGGGTCGCGGTGGGCAAGGCCATCCGCCGTGCCCTGGCCAGGATCGACGAGGCTGACCCAGTCATCGGCGGGCACCTGCGCCAGGCGGTGCACACCGGCGCGCGCTGCTCTTACTGGCCGGGATGACGCCAGCGGCGGCCGGCGCGGGCTGACCCGCGGCCTGCGGTCAGACGCGGTCCGCGGATACGGCGGAACCGCATGGAACTGGATGGAACGCCCCAGTGATGAAGCCAGCGAAAGCCCCCCGAGGCTCCCGCAGGCACCATCCCCAGTCTCCCAGGAGGAAACCATGGCGCTTCGTGACACCCAGCTCAATTCCGCTGCTCCCTACCTGCAGCCCCGCGAACCCGTGCAGGCGGTATTCGGCGCGCAGACCGCCAGCCAGTGGGTCGCCGGCCTCGCGGGCATCTTCGTCTTCCTCGGCCTTAACCGTTACCGCATCCTGGTCGTCACGCCCGCCAGGATCCTGGTACTCGACGCGGGCCGGATGAGCTTCAAGAAGGCGCAGGGCGTGGTCATGGAGCTGCCGCGGTCAACGCGCCTCGGGCCGGCGACTGGACTGTGGCACCGCGTCCAGGCCGGCGACGAGAACCTCCGGGTGCACCGCCGTTTCTTCAAGGAGATCCAGGCCGCCGACAGCGTCTTCGCCGGCGCCTGAAGCCCGGGCGCGCGGTCCGCGGCAGGCACGCCCTGACCCAGGCGCCGGCCGCGGATTTCGCTGTCTCACGCCGAGAGGGGAATACGCTTCTCGCGGCGTCCGTTGGTCAAGGTGAAGCGAAGGGGAGTAGCTCTTCAGCCGGACCGTCGACATGCTGGCCCTGTGGTACCAGGGGCCCGGCGCCCGGGAGCCGTGAGGCTTGAGCGAGACCTTCGGCCTTAGCAGCTGCGTGCTGCCGGACCGAAGGAGCCCCAGACCGATGAACCTGGCCATTGCCGCGACGGTCTTCGCTGTCATCTTCACCGCCGAGCTGCCGGACAAGACCGCGCTCGCCAGCCTGATCCTGGGCAGCCGCTACCGCCCCTCCTACGTGTTCGCCGGCGTTGCCGCCGCGTTCGCCGTGCACACCGGGCTGGCCATCGCCGCGGGCAGCCTGCTGGCGCTGCTGCCGCACCGGCCGCTCGAGATCATCGTCGCGGTGCTCTTCGCGGCGGGGGCGGTGCTGCTGCTGCGCGGGCGCCACGAGGACGGCGACGAGTCCATGGAGGTACGCGGTAAGGAGCCTTCGTTCTGGCGGGTCGCATGGACTGGCTTTGCGGTCATTATCGTCGCCGAGTTCGGTGACCTGACCCAGATCGCCATCGCCACCCTTGCCGCCCGCTACCACGACCCGCTGTCGGTCGGCGTCGGCGCCCTCCTCGCGCTCTGGGCGGTCGCGGCCATCGCGATCGCGGGCGGGCGCAGCCTGCTCAAGATCATCCCGCTGACCTGGATCACCCGCATCGCCGCGGGCATCATGCTGGTGATGGCCGGCTTCAGCCTGGCCGCGGCCCTGGCCTGACCCGGGCGTCCTGCTGGTGACGGCCGGCTTCAGGCTGGCCTGACCCGGCCGTCCTGTCCGTGCAGCTCCGTCTCGAGCAGGTTCATCGCCTTGAGGAAGGCGTCCTGCTCGCTCGGCGAGAGCTTGTCGAGAACCCGGGCGAGCGGCCGGGCCGCACCGTCCAGCCACTCGCCGATCAAGGCGGCCCTGGCCGGGATGACGCCGACGATCGTGCGCCGCCGGTCGGCCGGGTCCTGGTGCCGCTCAATGAAGCCGGCCCGGTCGAGATCAGCCAGCACGCCGCTGACGGTGGGCAGGGTCAGGCCCAGCCGCGAAGCCAGCTCGCCGACCGTGACCGGGCTGTCGAGCAGCTGCTCGAGCGCGGCGACGTGGCGCGGGCTGAGCGGCGCCGTCACCGGCGGCGCGGCGCCTTCCTGCCACCGCCGCATACCCCTGCTCACACTGCGGAACGCCTGCATCAGCCGTAGGCACATCGCGGAATGCTGCGAGCTGGCCGCCTCGTCCGTCATCGTCCCCCCGCAGTGCGACGCCCGGCTTGACAGCCGGAACGACGAGTATATACGGTTCCCCTAACAAAATAGTTTTGATATCAGAAGCAAATTACCGGAGGGCCGCATGGCACCGTCAGAGCAGCTGACCTCATCGGCGCTGCAGGCACTGCTGCAGGACGGCAAGCTGGCCGGGTCCTGGACGCTTGACCCCGCCAGGTCCGAGGTCGTGCTCAAGTCCAGGCACACCTGGGGGCTGCGCCCCGTCGACGGCGTCTTCCGCCAGGTCGCCGGGAGCGGCACGGTGACCGCGGCCGGCGGCGTCAGCGGCGTCCTTACCGTGGCCGCGGCCTCGGTTGACACCAAGAACGCCCGGCGGGACACGCACCTGCGCTCGGCCGACTTCTTCGACGCGGACAACCATCAGGACATCACCTTCAGCGCCGACGGCGCGAGCCCGGCCGGCGACGGCGTCCGGATTACCGGCAGCCTGACGGTCCGCGGCACCACCCGCCCGGCCACGCTCGACGCGAAGGTGTCAGCCGCCGACGGCGAGGTAGTGCTGGACGGCGACCTCCGGGTCAACCGCGCGGACTACGGGATGACGTGGAACTTCATCGGCGTCGCGGCGATGGAGAGCACGATCGTCGTGCATGCCGTCTTCACCCGCCAGTAGGCGCTTAGCGGCCGAGAAACCGGACCACGTCGGCCGCGTCGTCGGCCAGCGCGGCCTGCGTCGCGGCGTCGAGCGGGGCGAACGGGGTGAGCGTCACCGTGCCGCCGGCGAAGCTCCACGTCGCCACCGCCCGGCCGCCCGCGAGGGCGAACGGGCGGAACAGGCCGTTGACCGTCACAATCTGCTTGTGCGGGCCGGTGACAGGATCGCGTGACGCCCAGCCGAGCAGGAGCGGGTCGAACGCGCCGAGCAGCCGCGGCGGCGGCGGCACGGCTGCTCGCCGGCCGCTCCCTGGCCGCCCGCCGCCGGGCAGGTCGGCCCCGGGCAGTTCCGCCAGGCCGTCGGGCCGCTGCACGGCCCCGCAGCCAGCCAGGCCGAGACGCGCGTCCCGTAGCCCGATGCCGGCCCACTTGGCCAGGTCGCGGTCGGCCGCGGGGGCATGGCCGGCGAGGTAGCGCCGGGCCAGCTCGGCCAGTGCGACCTCCCGTGCCAGCGGCGCCGGAGGCGGGCCAAGCCAGTCACTGACCAGCACGAACGCCTGGTCAGTGGAACCCCTCGGGCCGCGCACGATCAGGCCGCGAATGCTGGCAAGCACCAGGATGTGCACCATCGCCTGGCCTTGCGTCCGCACTCCGGCGGCGGCGACCCGCTCGCGCAGCTGTGCCCTGGTCAGCGGGCCGTCGGCGGCCAGCGCTGACCGCACCACCTGCACCGCCCGTTCCGCGTCGTTCGGCGGCACGCCCTCCTGCGCCAGCCTGCGGGCGTTGCCGGTACTCAGCTGCGGGACGGTCAGCGGGTGCAGCCACCAGTAGTCCTCGGCCCGCACCAGGTGCAGCGTGCCGCGGTTGAGCCAGCTGACGATCAGCGAGCGGCGCGCGAGGGCGGCGTCCACGTCACCGGCGGACAGTCCCGTCGAGCGCACCCGGACGGCGAGCCGGGCCCCGCGCGGGTCCTGCGCCTGAACGGCGAGCAGCCGGCCCGCCACCTCCTCGGCGCTGCGCGCGGGCTCCCCGCAGAGCAGCTGCGCCGCGCACCGCTCGGCGGTCAGGGCCATACCGTCATCGTCATCATCGTCGCCAGCGGCACTCGCGGCCGGCGCGGACTCTGAAGTGCTCATCGGCGCCGATGCTATCGGCACCAGCCGCGTCGCGGCTTGGGTCACACCTCGCATCCGCCGTTGTTCGGCTGGTTTTGGCTGGATTCGGCTGGACGGCACTGCGGCCATGACTGTTCGCGGCCCGTGTCGTGCCTCGCGTCCGTCAGTGCCCGGCTCGGGCGGCACTGCGGCGTTGGTTGGCGGCCTAGGTCGTGGCTGGCACCCGTCATCTCGCGGCTGGCGCCACACTCAGCCCACACCAGTTCGCGGCTTGGGGCGCAGTCCGCCCCGACCCCGCCCCGACGGGGGTGCACTTGGTCTCAGCCGCCGCGTCAGACGCACCTGTTTCCATTGTCACAGGTGATTAAAAGATATTGGTAATTTTTTCGAGTATAATACATAAAAATTTCCATTCCGCCAAAACGTTCCAGGTTGATTGCTGCGTGAAGCTGCTGCCAGCGGTGAGTTGGTCACACTGTCCCCGGGAACTCCGCGTGACCCTGCCTAGCGGGAGGCGTGCGCGTGCGCGTCGGCCACCATCAGCGCCGCACGCACCGTGTCGGCGCGGGCGGGCAGTAGCGGCAGCCGTACGGCCGGACTCGGGATCTTGCCCTGGGAGTACAGCGCGCCCTTGATCACGACCGGGTTGGGCTCGGCGAACAGGGCGGCTGAGAGCGGGGCGAGCCGGTGGCCGAGTTCGCGCGCCCGGGCGGCTTCGCCTCCCCGCCAGGCGGCCACCAGCTCGGCGAACTCCCTGGTGCACAGGTGAGCGGAGGCGAGGACGGCGCCCGTGGCGCCGAGCGCGAGCAGCGGTGAGGCGAACATGTCGTCGCCGGCCAGCACGGCGAAACCCGGCGGCAGGCCTGCCATCAGCGCCACGGTGTCCTGGTCGATGCCGCCGACCGCGTGCTTGACCCCGGTGACGCCGGGGATGCGGGCCAGCTCGCGCATGGTCTCGCAGCTCACCGGGGTACCGGTCCGGTAGGGCACGTTGTACACGAGCAGCGGAACGGGGCTGGCGGCGGCCGCCTGGCGGAAATGCGCGACGATCCCGTCCGGCGACGGGCGGGTGTAATACGGCACCACGGTCAGCGCGGCCGTCACCTCGGGCCAGGCCGCCAGGTCCCGCAGGGCGGCGGCGGTGCTCGCGGTGTCATTCGAGCCCGCCCCCGCGATCAGGAGCGTGCCGCGCTCCCGGCTGACCCGAGCACAGACGTCGAGGACCGCGCGCCGCTCGGCGCGGGTAAGCGTGGACGCTTCGGCGGTGGTGCCGAGGGCCACCAGGCCCTCGGCTCCGTCGTCGATGACGGCGTGCGCCAGCCGTTCGAGGGCGGCCGGGGCAAACTCTCCCGCGTCGGTGAACGGCGTGATGAGCGGGACGTACAGGCCGTGCGGCGCGGAATCCATAACCCGAGCCTGCCGGAGCAAAGCGTGAAGATCCAGTTCAGGTTTCTTCACTGATTTGTAAGCTGTCCTAATGATGGACGTGCGCCGGCTGCGCCTGCTGCTAGAACTGTCGCACCGGGAAACGATCACCGCCGTCGCCGAGGCGCTCGGCTACACCGCCTCGGCCGTGTCGCAGCAGCTGGCCGTACTCGAACGAGAGGCCGGGGTGCCGCTCCTCGAGCGCGCGGGCCGCCGGGTGGCGCTCACGCCGGCAGGCACCGTGCTCGCCCGTTACGCCGGATCGGTTCTCGCGGTCCTCGAAGAGGCATCGGCCGCGGTCGCCGCCACCCGCAGCAGCCTGACCGGCCTGCTGCGCATCGGTGCCTTCCCGACCGCGGCGCGGACGGTGCTGCCGCCCGCCCTGGTCGCGCTCGGCCGCGGGCACCCCGGCCTTGAGCTCATGGTGACCGAACTCGACCCCGTCGCCATTCCCGGTGCGCTGCGCGCGGACACCCTCGACGTCGCCCTCACCGCCGGCTACGACAACGTCCCGGCCGAGCCCGACCCCGCCCTCGACACCGAGCCGCTGCTGGCGGAGACCGTTTACCTGGCCGCCGCGCCGGGCAGCCCGGCCGGAGCGGGCATCAAGGACTGGCGCGACGCCCCCTGGATCGCCGGCAGCCCAGGCACCCAGTGCCACACCCTGGTGCTGCGTGCCTGCCAGGCCTGGGGCTTCACGCCGCGCATCAGGCACCACGCCGATGACTTCGCCACCGTCCTCGCGCTGGTGGCGGCAGGCCAGGGGGTGTCACTTGTCCCGCAGCTCGGCCTAACCCCGACCGCGCCCGAGGTCATGCTCACCCCCGTTTCGGCCCGCCGTCGGACCAGCATCGCCTGCCGGAAGGGAACTGCCCTCCATCCGGCCATCGCGGCGTTCGCCGCCGCGGTCCGTGCGGAATGCGCGGACGGCAAAATAAATAACAGCAAGTAAAACCAGGTGTCTGCCAGGATGCTCCGCATGAAGCTGACCACGCACCTGCCCGACGACCGCCGCGCTCACGTCGAGGGGCGGCTGCGCGCCAACCTGATGGCCTGGCTGACCACGGTGCGCCCGGACGGCCGCCCCGACAGCGTGCCGGTCTGGTTCCTGCTCCGCGACGACGAGACGATCTTGGTCTACAGTCAGCCCGCGAAGATCAAGCTGCGCAACATCAGCCTTAACCCGAAGGTGGCGCTCGGGCTTGACGTGACCGACATCGGGCGCGACATCATCAGGATCGACGGGACCGCCGAGCACGTTCCCGGGTTCCCGCGGGCAGATCAGGTGCCGGAGTACGCCGCCAAGTACGCGGAGCGCATCGGGGCGAACTTCGGCCGCCCGGAGCGGTTCGCGGAGATGTTTCCCGAGGCGCTGATCATCACGCCGGACCGCCTGTACGCCTGACGCCGCCCCAGCGCACAGCCGTCCGAAACACCCCCAGGCCTAGAACACCTAAGACACACCCAGACCTACCGCACAGCCGGTCCGGCCTCGCGGGGTGACCGGCTGCGCCTGAGCCAGGTGAACAGCAGGATTATCGGTATCACCAGGCCGCCGATGCCGTAGGCGACGAATTCTGGCCAGCCGTCGATGCTCCGTACCAGCCAGCCGAAGTTCTGCCCGAAGAACCCGGTGACGAAGGTCAGCGGCAGGAAGACCGTGGCCAGGACCGTGAGCTGCTCGATGGTGGAGTTCTGCCGGATGCTGACCTTGGTCTGTTCGACCGAGATCACCGCCATGTTGGCCTCGAGGATCGTGCCGAGCAGGTCGCGCTGCGCGGCGATCTCCTCGTCGGCCTGGAGCACGTTGTCCTGGACGTCGCGCAGGTAGTGCCGCAGCTTCTTGTCCCCGACCAGGCGCTGGACCGCGCCGGTGACCGCGAGCAGCGGGTGGACGGCGCGGTAGAAGTCGGTCGCTTCGCGGCGCAGCGAGTAGATCCGCTCGGTCGGCGCGACGGTGCCGGAGAACACCGCCGCCTCGATCTGGTCGATATCGCGCTCGAGCTCGGCGACGACCGGGGCATAGCCGTCCACCACGGTGTCGAGGATCGCCCAGAGCGCGGACGCGCTGCCGAACGCAAGCAGCTCGGGCCGCTGCTCAAGACGCTGCCTGGCGCCGTGCAGCTCGCTGGCCACGCCCTGGCGCACCGTGACCACGAAGGTCGGCGCGAGGAACACGCTGATCTCGCCGAACTCGACTTCCTCGGCGTCGTCGTCGTACCGCGCCGTCCGCAGGACGACGAGCTGCACGCCGCCGTCGTAACGCTCGACCTTCGGCCGGGTGTGCAGGTTCAGCGCGTCCTCGATGGCCAGCTCGTGCAGCCCGAAGGTCTCGCGGAGCTCGTCGAGTTCCTCTTTTCCCGGCTCGAACAGCCCGACCCAGACAAATCCGCCCTCGGCGCCCCTGGCGGCCGCTTCCGCGAGCGACAGCCCCTTCTCGTCAACGCGGCGGCCGTCCTGGTAGTGGGCGCAGTCGATGATCATGTCCGGATCTCCCCGTTAGCTCACCCAGCCGTTAGCCCCTCGTAGATGTCTTGGAGCGACTGGCGGACGACGCGGAAAACGCCGTCCTGTTCGAGCATTACCCGGAACCGCTCGTTGATGCCGCCCGGGGTGGCGTGTTCACCGGCTAGCCGCTCGAGGTTCCGCGTGCCGTCGATGAGGTCGTCGGCCAGGCCTGCGAAGACGGACCGGACGTACCGCTCAGCCTGACCGGCCGGGACGCCCTGGTCGCTGAGCCAGCCGCTGACCGTGGCCACGTAGCGCAGATAGGCGGCGACGGTGCCGGTCGCGACGGACATGGCATCGAACGCACCCGGGTCATCGACCTCGACCGCGCCGCCCAGCCGGCCGAACAGGGCCAGCGCGGCGGCGGTGCCGGGATGGACCGGCGTCACGCCGGCCCGGCGGCTGACCGGCGGCAGCGGGATGGCCCTGGCGATGTCAGTGGCGGGTGCGACCAGCGGCCCCAGCTCCGCGTGCGGCACCCCGGCCAGCAGGCTGACGACCGCCTGCTCTGCCCGGAAGTTGAGCCCGCCGAGGACCGCGGCTGCGTCGGCCGGGCGCACCGCGAGCACGACCACGGCACAGCGGTCGGCCACCGCCTGGTTGTCCGGCGCGACCGTCACCGACGGGTACCGGGCGGCCAGGGCTGCCGCCCGCCCGGCGCTGCGCGGCGACAGCAGTATCCGCGGTGCGTCGCCTGTGCCCTCGCACAGGCCGGTGACGATCGCCGCCCCGATCTCGCCGACGCCGATGACGCCAAGGTCGTAGCCGTCAAGCACGCTGCTGCCTCCTGATGTGATGACACGGACAAGCCTCAGGCGAGTGTCGCACCGACGGCCGTGAGCACGAACGCCGCCATGATCATCGCCACCCGGACGTAGTGCACCCGGTCCCACCGCCGGTGCTGCTCGCGCCAGTCGGCTGGGTGCTGGTCGGCCGTCCACGCCTTCGCCCGGTTGTTGACGGGCACCTCGATGGCTACCGACACCACGACGCTCGCCGCGAGCAGCGCGGACGCGGCGACCGCGGCCCAGCCTGCGGGCTTGCCCCAGGTCGCGACCGACAGCCAGACGGTCAGGGCGAGCGACCCGAAGTACCAGAACGGCATCACCCGGCCGAGGACGCGGCCGCCGTCGGCATGGGCGTCGATCGACGGCCCGGCCGGCAGCCGCGACAGGATCGGGTTGACGAAGGCGGCGACGGAGAATTCGACGCCGACCATGATTCCGACGACGGTCACGGCCACCACTGCGAGGGTACTGAGCATGATCCCTTCCTTTCTAGCAGTGCTAGATTATCTAGCAGTGCTAAGCTAAGCGAAGATCAGATCGAGCGCAAGGGGATAAACGATGGCGGAACCAGACGCCCGGACGCGGCGAGCGGACGAGCGCAGGCAGCGGATCCTGGACGTGGCGCGGGACGCGGCGGAAGCCGACGGCTGGGCCGCCGTCACGTCGCGCCGCCTGGCCGACGCGATCGGCTACACGCAGCCGGTCCTCTACGGTCATTTTCCCGGCGGCAAGACCGAGATCATGCGCACGGTCGCGCTGGCCGGGTTCGCCGAGCTCGCGGCGGCGACACGGGCCGCCGTCGGACGCAAGACCGGCGCGCGGGCGGTCGCGGCGGTGGCCCGCGCCTACCTCGACTTCGGGACGGAACACCCGGCGCTCTACGAGGCCATGTTCCAGCTGCCGCTCGACGCGCGGTTCGCGCAGGACGACAACGAGGCCGAACTGCGCGCCGCCTTCGACGCGATCGCCGCCGTGCTCGGCGGTGACGAGACCGCGACCGAGGTGCTGTGGAGCGCCCTGCACGGCATGAGCCTGCTCGAGCGGTCGGGGCGGATGCGCCCGGAGCACCGCCGTAACCGGATCGCCGAACTCACCGCCCGCTTCAGCGGCTAGGCATCGCCGCCCGCGGCAGCCAGATCGTCACCAGCCTCGGCGCGCCCGGCATCCTGGCGGTGCAGGAGATCGAGGACAACAACGGATCGACCGACAACGGCGTGACGGACGCGTCCACCACGATCGGCGACCTCGTCGCCGCGATCACGGCCGCGGGCGGCCCGGCCTACTCGTACACCGAGATCGACCCCGTGAACGACCAGGACGGCGGCACCCCCGGCGGTAACATCCGCCAGGTCATCCTGTACCGGACGGACACCGGCCTGACGTTCCACCCGGCGGCCGGCGGCGACTCCACTGTCGCCGACGCGGTGGCGGGCCAGGGGACCGCGACGGCACTGACCCAGAGCCCCGGCCGGATCGACCCAGCCGACCCGTCGTGGGGTGACACCGAGACCCTGACTTCGCCCGCGACCACCAGGACGGAGCTGAGCAGCGCCGGGTCAGAATAGCCTCGGCGGCGTCCCGCGTCCGGGCAGGGCTCGGTCAGAAGATGCCGCCGCCGTCGTCGAACCCGCCGCCGTCATCGAACCCGCCGCCGTCGTCGTATCCCGCGCCGTTGTCGTTGGCGCTGTTGTCATATGCGGCGTCGTCGTAGGTGCTGGCATCCGCGGCGCCCTGGTCGTTGCCGTCGTTTTCCCCTGCTGCGAAGCCCTGCTGGTAGCCGTCGTCGTACTGCTGGTCCCGGCCGCCGCCGAACAAGTCGCCGTCGAAGATGCTCGTCAGCACCTCCGCGCCGAGGATGCCGCCGCCGATACCAAGGGCGAGCTGCCCGGCCCCGGCCAGGAAGCCGCCGCCCTGGGCCCCGTACTGCTGGCGCCCGTACTGCTGGTAGCCCGGCTGGTACTGACCTTGCGGATACTGACCTTGCGGGTACTGGGGCTGCCCGTAGCCGCCCTGATAGCCCGCGCCAGGGGGCGGGGCGAAGCCGGCCGGCGCACCGCTCTGCCGCTGGGCGAGCTGTGCGCGCAGCTGGTTAAGGGTGTGCTGCTGCGCAACCAGGGTCTGCGCCATCTGGTAGATCAGGCCGTCTGGCCCTTTCTTGACGTAGCGCTTGATCAGCGCCTCGGCGTCGTGGTCACGCGGCCCGGCCTGCGCCGCCGCCTGGTTGAGGTACCGGAAGAGCTCGTCGATGGCTTGCTGGTCTTGCTGGTTCATGAGGCCTCCAGCTGGGTCGTCAGCGCTCGTGATGGCCTTCCCTGCCTGCTCGCACACTACCCGGCGGCACCGCTGGCCTTTCCTGAGGAAGCCGAAGGCCGGCCCCACGGAGTTCGCCTTGCGAGTGAGCTACCCGGTGAGGGTGGGGTATGACGCTGGACTCGCAGCTGGCCTCGCAGCTGGCCTTATGACTGGCCGGTGAGCGCTGCGTCGCCGGCCGCGGCGTCGCGGGTCTGCAGCCCCGGCCGGTCGGGGTCGACGTTGAAGGCGATGACACGCGTCGGGTGGATCCTGATGATCTCGGCGGCCAGGTGCCCGTCGGCTGACGGCGGACCGGTGACGGTCTCCGCGGTCCCGCGCACCTCGAGGAAGTGCGCGCCCTCCATGCTCTGCTCAGTCATCTCGTCGACCACGAAACCGACTCGCGGGTTGGCCTGGACGTTGCGGTACTTGGCGCTGGCCGCCATGTTGAAACCGGCGATGTCGATCGTGCCGAGGTTTTCGTTGTAGCTGAAGCCGAGGGGTTTGACCTGGGGGAAGCCGTCGGAGCCGATAGTCGACAGGTGACCGAGGGGCTGGCGGTTGAGGAACTGCCGTTCGGCGTCTGTAAAGATCATAGGGTTCACGGTAGAACTTAAAGTCTTGTTGAGGTCAACCAGGAGGACCGGTGGACATCACCCAGCTGGTGCTTGACGATCATCACGAGCAGCGGCGGCTGTTCTCGATCCTGGAGCAGATCGACCGGACCGACACCGGCTCGCTGGCCGCGGTCTGGGGACGGCTCGCGGCGTTCCTCGAAGTGCACGCGGCGGCGGAGGAAGCGATCTTCTATCCAGCCCTGCTGCAGGTCGGCATCGCCGCCAGGCGCAGGCCGGGGGTCGAGGACGAGACCCTCGACGCGATCCACGACCACAACGACATCAGGGACGCGGTCACCGAGGTCGCGAACCACTCCGTTGGCAGCGACAGCTGGTACGCGGCGGTGGCGGCCGCCAACCTGGCCAACAGCGACCACATGGGTGAGGAGGAGCGCGAGGGCCTGACCGACTTCCGCCGGCTGGCACCGCTGCGGCAGCGCCACGACCTCGCGGTCGCCTTCGCCGCCTTCGAGGCGCGGAACGTCACCGGCGTCGAGCCGGTCGACAAGGACCCCGCCGCCTATGTCAGCCAGGCGGAGAACGCCGCCGTGCTCGCCAGCGACGGCTCGCTGAACATCGGCGGCCTCAAGCGCACCTGAAAGCCGCTCAGCCCGCCGCGCTCACGCCTCCGACTGAGGGGCCCGCCTCCCCCCCGTGGTGCCACCTGCCCGCCGAGGGGTTACCCGCCCACCGCTCCATGGGCACCTGCGGGCCTACCTGCCTCGGTGGCGTCACCTGGCCCGGGTGGCGTCATCTGCCCCAGCCGTTCGCTAGCCCCAGTCGGCTCAGCTGGCCCCGTGACCTCACCTGGCCCGGCGGCGTTATCCGCGCGGCCGTTGAATAGTGATCTTGGTAATAATTCGGAGTATAACAACTAAAAATTACCAATCAGCCAAAAAGTTCCGCGATAAAGCGGCGGGGCGTCCCGCTGGGGTCCTAGGCAGTGCCAAGTGCGGAGTTCTTTCTCTGGGCAGTCGCAAAATCTCCGGCATAAAGCCGTCTGGCCGTCCACAGCAGTGCTGTGAACGGCCAGTTAGGCTTACCGGGGCGTAACTGCCTCAGGAGGAAACGGTGTCCCGGTGCGGGAGCTTCCAGCCGGGGCGGGGGAAATGGCAGGTGTACCCGTTGGGGTAGTTCTGCAGGTAGTCCTGGTGCTCAGGCTCGGCCTCCCAGAACGGCCCGGCCGCGGTCACCTCGGTGACGACCTTGCCCGGCCAGAGGCCGGAGGCGTCCACGTCGGCGATGGTGTCCTCGGCGGTCTTCTTCTGCGCGTCGCTCGTGTAGAAGATGGCCGACCGGTAGCTGGTGCCGATGTCGTTACCCTGGCGGTTGAGCGTGCTCGGGTCGTGCACCTGGAAGAAGAACTCCAGCAGGTCCCGGTAGGAGGTCTTCTCCGGGTCGAAGATGACCTCGAGCGCCTCGGCGTGGCCGTGGTGGTTCCTGTATGTGGCGTTGGGCACGTCGCCGCCGGCGTAGCCCACCCGGGTCGAGATGACGCCTGGCAGCTTGCGGATCAGGTCCTGCATGCCCCAGAAGCAGCCGCCGGCGAGGATCGCCTTCTCAGTGGTCATGATGCACTCCCAGTGTCGTTGGCCTGGTCGAAAAGCTTGCTGTAGTCGCCGTAGCCCTCGCGCTCCAGGTCGGCGACCGGGACGAAGCGGAGCGCGGCGGAGTTGATGCAGTAGCGCAGGCCCCCGGCATCCCTGGGCCCGTCATTGAACACGTGCCCTAGATGGCTGCCGCCGTGCGCGGAGCGGACCTCGGTCCTCGGCAGGATCATCTTGAAGTCCTTGCGCTCGACCACGTGGCCCGGCTCGATCGGCACCGTGAAGCTCGGCCAGCCGGTGTGACTGTCGAACTTGCTCACCGAGGCGAACAGCGGCTCGCCAGAGACGACGTCGACGTAGATGCCCGGCTCCTTGTTGTCCCAGTACTCGTTCCTGAACGGCGGCTCGGTGCCGGCCTTCTGGGTGACGCGGTACTGCTCCGGCGTCAGCTGGGAGACGACCTGGGGATCCTTGCGGTAGTTATCCGACACTTCAGCTCCTTCACCGATGGCGTCGCCCGCTGGATGCGGGTGCGCGGGGTGTGCCATCTATAACCCCGCGGGGACCACCGGTATTTCAGCTCAGGCCTGTGCCGGCCTGTCCTCAGAACATGATCTCCCCGGCAGGCCGCGGTGTCACCAGCGGGCTGCGGCTGTGCTGTGAATAGCCCTGGTTTGCGGGCATTCAGTGCGATCTGGGCCAGCGCCCTGAAAATCTTGCGACACTTCTCAGAAGTAGTAGCCGGAGCGTCACTGAGAGTGTCATTGTTTCAGGCGGCAGCCATCGTCGCTCGCACTCCCTCTGCGTCGGCCGTCATTTGGAATGAAGCCTGCGAAAGTCCCGAATCGGATATTCGCAGCAAAAGAATTCAGCTCCGAAACGGAGCATTCCGGATGGACGCGCAATCGAGGGACGGGCATGTCTCGTATAACAGGACTTCCGCGTTGGAGCCGGCGAACTGGCGGCCGGCACCGGCGTTCGGCGGTGAGGTTCGTCTCGGCCGCGGTCACGATGCTGGTGCTCGGAGCCGGACTGACCGCCGTGCTGGCCGCTCCCGGTCTGGTGAGCCCTGCCAGCGCGGCCGGGTCGCCCGGGGTTCCGCAGCCAGGGACGCCCGTGTACTTCGAGAACTTCGAGAACGTGACCGGGAACGCGGCGGTCGGCATCCTTAACTACAAGGGTGCGGCGGCCGCCGAGGATCCCGGTGGGGACCGGACTTGACCCCTGCACGGCGCCGGGGAACACCAACTTCACCGTGGGCGCCCTCAGCGCGGCCGGGTCGGGCGCGGCCACGGCCGGCCTGCCCGCCACCGCCCGCGCGTCAGCACAGCCGGCCATCCGGCCCGCCGCCACGTCGGCGCCGCGGCTGGTCATCCCCGCCACCGGCGTCGGCGCGCCGCTGGTGGCGGCCGGGGCGACTGGCGTGCCCGGTGCGGCGACGCTCACCATTCCCAGTGACACCCGAACCGTGGGCTGGTGGGACGGGCAGGTGAGTGACGGCGCCAGGACCGTGCGGGAGACCGCCCCGGCTCCTGGCCAGTCCGGTGTCGCGCTCATCGCCGGGCACATCGACTCCGCCGCGGCGGGCCCCGGCGCCCTCTACGACCTGAAGGACGTCAGGCCAGGGGCGGCGGTCGAGGTCATCGGTCTCGACGGGCACGTCACCAGCTGGGTGGTGACCGGCGCACCAGAGACCGTCGGCAAGGACGAGCTCCCGCCCGCCCTGTGGGTCACCACCGGGTCACCGAAGCTCGCCCTGGTGACCTGCGGGGGCCCGTTCGACCCGGCTAGCGGGCACTACCTGGACAACGTCATCGTCTGGGCAGTGCCCGCCGGCGCCAGCGGACCCGGGCTTACCGCCGCTGGATCTTGACCGCGGTGCCGTAAGCGCAGATCTCGGTGAAGTTCTGGCCCATCTCCGAGGTGTCGAAGCGGAATGCCAGGACGGCGTCGGCGCCGCGGGCCTGTGCCTCCTGTGTCATCCGTTCCATGACCTCGTTGCGGCTGTTGACCAGGTTCTGCGTCATGCCTTTGAGCTCACCGCCGCCCAGCGACTTGAAAGCCGAACCGAGCTGGGAGCCGATATTGCGGCTCCGCACGGTCAGGCCGAATACCTCGCCAAGCACCTCGGTTACCTCGTAGCCGGGAATGTCGTTCATCGTCGAGATCAGCACGGCACACCTCCAAGGGCTGTATGGCCCCGCTGGCGCGTCGGTAAACGAATTGATTAACGGAGCGTAATCGGGCCTAGGCTGGTGCCAATGACGGACGAGCACGGAGCGAGGTCGCATGTTCCACGTTGATTCTGAGGTCGGCCGCCTGCGGCAGGTGATCTTGCACCGCCCCGATCTTGAGCTCAAGCGGCTGACTCCCGACAACGTCACTGACCTGCTGTTCGACGACATGCTGTGGGTAAGCCGGGCGCAGGCCGAGCACGACGCGTTCGCGGACGCGCTGCGTGCGCGGGGGGTGGTCGTGCACTACTACAGTGAGCTGCTGGCGCAGACCCTGGACGTGCCCGAGGCCCGGGCGTACGTCCTCGACCGGCTGTTCGACCCGCGCTGGCACGGTCAGCTGGCCGCGGCGACACTGCGGGCCTCGATGGACGGGCTGCCCTCAGCCGAGCTGGCCAGGTACCTGGCGGGCGGGATCACCAAGCGCGAGATCAGCGAACTCGGTCCTGTTCCCAAGAGCATCGCCTTCCACTCGCTTGACCCGGACGGGTTCGTGCTCGCGCCGCTGCCGAACCTGCTGTACCAGCGGGACACCTCCTGCTGGATCTACGGCGGGGTGTCGGTCAACGCCATGGCCCGCCCGGCACGGATACCGGAAACGATCAGCGACGAGGCGATCTACCGCTGGCACCCGATGTTCGCCGCGGCCGATTTCGACGTCTGGTACCACGGGGCCGAGGCGGCCCCGGCCACCGTCGAGGGCGGTGACGTGCTGGTCATCGGCAACGGCGCGGTGCTGGTGGGGATGAGCGAGCGGACCACCCCGCAGGCGGTCGAGATGCTGGCCAGCAGGCTGTTCGCGGCCGAGGCGGCCCGCTGCCTGGTCGCCATCGACATGCCGAAGGCGCGGGCCTTCATGCACCTGGACACCATGCTGACGATGGCCGACCACGGCGTTTTCACGAAGTACGCCGGCATGGGCATGCTGCCGTCCTACACGGTTGAGCCGGGCGCGTCGGCCAGCGAGCTCAAAGTCACCGACCACCCGCCGCAGGACATGCACCGGGCCATCGCGGCCGCCCTCGACCGGCCGGAGATCACCGTGCTGACCACGGTCCAGGACGTCCACTCGGCCTCGCGCGAGCAGTGGGACGACGGCTGCAACGTCCTCGCGGTTGAGCCTGGCGTGGTGGTGGCCTACGAGCGGAACGTCACCACCAACACCTACCTGCAGGACAACGGCATCGAGGTGATCGCGATCCAGGGCAGCGAGCTCGGCCGCGGCCGGGGCGGGCCCCGCTGCATGAGCTGCCCGATCGAGCGCGACGCCTGACCGTCAGGTACCGCCGCCGACGTTGCGGGCGGGGGTGACGTGGCGCTCGCCCCACTGGCGCAGTGCCCCCAGAGCCGGGAGCAGGTCGCGGCCGGCGGCGGTCAGCAGGTACTCGTCCCTAGGCGGACGGTCGCTGTAGCGGCGGCGTTCGATGACGCCTGATTCTTCCAGCTTCCGCAGCCGCAGCGCCAGCGTCTCCCGCGGTGCGCCGGTGTTGACCTGAATGTCCTTGAACCGGTGCACGCCGAAACCGAGCTCGCGCAGCACCAGCAGGCTCCAGCGCTCCCCGACGACCTCGAGCGCGTCGGCGATGGAGCAGACGCGAGGCCGGCCGAGATTGGTCGATTCGTTTTCCTGACTCACTCTGCTATGGTAGCGCTTGCTAGTAAGTCAGAAAATCGAACTGACACCTGCGGGTGAACAAGGAGCAGTGAACGCTATGTCCTCGATCCTGATCACTGGCGCCTCCAAGGGCATCGGCCGGGCCGCCGCGGCTGAGCTGGCCCGCCGCGGTCACCGGGTGGTCGCCACCGCGCGCGATCCGCGCGCGCTTGACGGCCTTGACGTCGACCAGCGCCTGCGGCTTGACGTGACCGACCAGGCCAGCGTCGATGCCGCGGTCGGGCAGGCGGGCGAGATCGACGTCCTGCTCTCCAATGCCGGCGTCATCTTCCGTGCGGCGGTCGAGGCCAGCCCGGCGGCCGAGATCGAGCGCCTCTACGCGCTCAACACGGTCGGTGCGGTCCGCGTCGCCCAGGCGCTCCTCCCGCAGATGCGTGCGCGCAAGCAGGGCCGGCTGCTGTTCGTCTCCAGTGTCGGCGGACGCACCGTGATGCCGGGCAACGCCGCCTACTCGGCCACCAAGTGGGCACTCGAAGCCTTCGCGGAGACGCTGGCCATCGAGCTCAGCGGCTTCGGCATCGACGTCTGCCTGGCCGAGCCGGGCCCGGTCAGCTCCGGCGCCCTGGACGATCCGCTCGCCTACCGGCTGCCCGGCGACCCCTACGCGTCGCTGTTCGGTGACATTCCGGGTACGCTGATGAACAGCCCAGAAGAGGTCGCCGAGAGTCTCGCGGACCTGGTGGAGCAGGCGTCGGTGTCCCTGCGGGTGCCGGTCGGGAAGCTGGCCGAGCAGGTCCTCGCGGCCAGGAACGCCGCCCCGTACGACAGGCCGTTCGTCCGCGGCTAGCCCCGAGACCAATTCGTTACCTGGCGGCGGGAATCGTCCGGCCGTGGTGATGGTTGGGGATAGTGGTCGTAGCTTCTGTGCAGGTGCTTTCATGACGCGCTCGCGGATTTACTGCCAGGGTTACCGCACGGTGTGGCAACTCGAAGTAGGCAAGGAGAAATGCGCGTGGCGCAGGGAACAGTTAAGTGGTTCAACGCGGACAAGGGCTTCGGCTTCATTAGCGTGGATGGCGGGGGCCAGGACGTCTTCGTCCACTTCTCCGCGATCGAGTCCAACGGCTACCGGAGCCTGGACGAGAACCAGCGGGTCGAGTTCGACATCACGCAGGGCCAGAAGGGCCCGCAGGCCGAGCACGTCCGCGCCGTCTGACGCTGACAGTCTGAGGTAACGGGCAAAACCACCCCCCGTTCGGGCGAAAGTTCATTTTCATCCCGAACGGAGGGGTGGTTTTCCTTTTTCCGCCGGGGGCTTCTTCCCGGGTCAGTCGTGCGGGCTGGCTCCACGTGAAACATCCCGCCCCGGTGGAAGCCCGGACGGGATGAATCGGTCGGTGGCGGCGCCGCTGGTCACTCAGCCCCGGGGAGCAGGTAACCGAGGGCGGACTTGGCCAGGTAGCCGGCCGGCAGGCTGTCGAAGAGGATCGTGTCGGCGGTGGTGTTCTCGGTGCGGAGATGGCGGATCTTCAGGTAGTCAGGCGACCCGTACCAGCCGCGCACCGCGTCCAGGTCGGGGAACTCGATGATGATCAGGTCGCCGTTCCATGTCCCTTCCACCGCGTCGACCGGGCCGCCGTGGAAGAGGAAGCGCCCGCCGAACGGCTCGAGCGTGTCGTCGATGCGGCGCAGGTACTCGATGAGCTCCGGGCCGAAGTTCGTGCTGTGGACGTGTGCCATCGCGTAGGCGGTCATGCCGGTCGTTCCTTTCAGGGGTAACGGGTTGTCTGCGGCAGTCGGGGTGTGCGGGTTACGAGGTGCGGCGCAGGACCTGGACGAGGGCGGCGACGGCGACGCCGAGCGCGGCCATGATGACCAGGCTGAGCCCGAAGGCGTGGGAGTAGGAGCCGTGGCCGAGGGCGCTGTAGAAGACCGCCCCGATGACGGCGACCCCGATCGAGCCGCCCGCTTGCTGCGCGGTGGACAGCACGCCTGAGGCGGCCGCCGCGTGCTCGGGCCCGACCCTGGCCAGGACGATGGAGGGCAGCGGCGCGATCACGAAGCCCATGCCGATCCCGGAGATCACCAGCCCGGGGATGAGCCAGCCGGTGCCGTCGTGCAGCATCGCCGCGAGCAGCAGGTACCCGGCCGCAACAACCAGCGAGCCGAGGGCCGCCACCTGCGGGCCGAGCCGGGCCGCGATCTTGCCTGACTGCACCGAGGCGGCGAAGTAGCCCAGGCCGAGCGGCAGGAAGATCAGGCCGGACTGCAGCGCCGACAGGCCGAGGCCGTCCTGCAGGAACAGGGCGAGGACCAGGAAGAACGAGGCCATGATCATCTGGTAGGCCAGGCTGATGACCACTCCGGCGCTGAACGCCCGCTCCCTGAACAGTGCCAGGTTGATCAGCGGGTTCCCGCCGCGGGCGGCGAGCCTGCGCTGGTGCAGCGCGAACCCGCCGAGGAGCGGGACCGAGGCGGCCAGGCAGGCGAAGACCCAGGCGGGCCAGCCCTGCTGCTGTCCCTCGACCAGCGGGAGCACGATCGCGACGAGGCCGAGTGAGACCAGCGCGGCGCCGATCAAGTCGACGCGACCGCCGCCAGGTCCCCGGGACTCGGGGAGCAGCCGCGGCGCCAGCGCGACCGCCGCGATGCCGATCGGGAGGTTGATCAGGAAGATCGACCGCCAGCCCAGCCCGGCCACGTCGAGCTTGATCAGGACGCCGCCGACGAGCTGGCCGAACACCGCCCCGAAGCCGACCGTCAGGCCGTACGCGGTGAAGGCTCTGGTCCGGGCGGGCCCGGTGTAGATGGTGTTGATGATCGCCAGGATCTGCGGCATGAGCAGGGCCGCGGCGGCGCCCTGCACGACCCGGGCGCCGACCAGGAAGCCCGCGCTCGGTGCCAGCCCGCAGGCCGCCGAGGCCAGGGTGAACAGCGCCAGGCCGAGTACGTACATCTTCCGCCGGCCGTAGATGTCGCCGAGTCTGCCCGCGGTGATCAGCCCGGTGGCCAGCGCCAGGCCGTAGCCGGCCACGACGAACTGGACCGCTGACGGGCCCGCGTGCAGGTCGCGCTGCGTGTCGGGCAGGGCCACATTGACAATGAAGAAGTCGAGCAGTGAGGTGAACACCCCGGCCAGCAGGACCAGCAGGGCGCCCCGAGGAACGCCTTCTGTCTCGATCCGGACTTCCGTGGGGGCAACGGCCGTGACCATCGTGAGCTCCTTAGTGATTGCTTTGGCTGGGCGCGCGGCGGCCGGAGCCGCCGCGCGACCGGCGGTGGAGAGTCAGGCGGGCACCTTGTCGAGGAACCCGTGCACGTTGGAGATCTGGCCGTTGCCGTCAGTCACCAGCACGTCGAAGCCGATGACCAGCTCGTCGCCGAGGCTCCAGGTGAACCGCGCGATGTCGTGATGCGCGTCGACCGGGCCCGCCAGGCTGAAGGTCAGCCCGGGGAACTGGCCCTGCACGGCGGCGATCGTTGCGTCGATCTGGTCCCGCCCCGCCGCTGTCGCCATCGGGTCGGTGTACACGCCGTCCGGCGCCCACAGCTCGTCGATCGCCTTCCTGCGGGCCGCGGTGCCGGTCTCGTTCCAGGTCTCCAGGTACCGGGTGACCAGTTCGCCGATGTTCATCTCTTACCTCCGTTGGGGATGCGTTCTTGCAGGTCAAGACGCTACGTAAATCCGCCGGCGGAGGAATCAGTCGTGTATAGGTAATTCCTGTTGCCACGATCGGGTTGCATAAGACACATGCAGTTGTACGGCCGGGGTACCGAGCTGGCGGCCCTCACCAACCTCCTCGACGCGGCCCGCGCGGGCACGAGCGGCACGCTGGTGCTGCGCGGCGACCCTGGCATCGGCAAGACTGCCCTGGTCGGCCACGTCAGCGCGGGGGCGGACGGGTTCCTTGTGATCAGGAGCGCGGGGATCGAGGAGGAGTCTGAGCTGCCCTTCGCCGGGCTGCACCTGCTGCTGCGCCCCGTTCTCGACCGCGTCGGCGCGCTTCCCGAGGTACAGGCGGACGCGCTGCGCGGGGCACTCGGGCTGGCCAAGGCGGGCCCGCCGGACCGTTTCCTGGTCGGGCTGGCGGTTTTGTCCCTGCTGGCCGAGTGCGCAGCCAGCCGGCCGCTGCTGTGCGTGGTGGACGACGCGCAGTGGCTTGACCGGGCCAGCGCCGACGCGCTGCTGTTCGCCGCCAGGCGGCTGGACAGCGAGTCGGTCGTGCTGCTGCTGTGCGCCCGCACGGGGGCCTTTCCCGCCGCGGGCCTGCCCGAGCTGAGCCTGACAGGCCTGTCCGCCGGGGCCGCGACCGAGCTTGTCGGCGACGCCCTCTCTCCCAGCCGCCGCTACCGGGTGCTGGCCGAAGCCGCAGGAAACCCGCTTGCCCTGCTTGAGCTGCCCCGCGTGCTCGACGGCGCGCGGCCGCAGGCGCCGCTTCCGCTGACCGACCGCCTGCGCGGCGCCTTCGAGAGCCAGCTCGCCGGCCTTCCCGAGCCCGCCAGGACCGTGCTGCTGGTCGCGGCGGCCGAGGGGACCGGTGACCTCGCCTCCGTCCTGCGGGCGGCAGGCACGCTCGGCGCATCGCTCGCGGATCTCGAACCAGCTCGCGTGGCCGGCCTCGTCGAGGTGAACGGCGACGCCCTGACCTTCCGCCACCCGCTGATCCGGGCGGCGGTCCACCACGCGGCGCCGCTGGCGCGGCGGCGCGCGGTCCACCAGGCGCTGGCCGCGGCGCTCGACGGTCCCGGCCAGGACAGCAGGCGCGCCTGGCAGCAGGCGGCCGCGGCGGCCGGTCCCGACGAGGGCATCGCGGCGGCGCTTGAAAGCGCCGCCGGCCAGGTGCGCGAGCGCGGCGGCGACGCCGGGGCCATGGCCTGGTACCAGCGGGCGGCCGAGCTCAGCACCGACCCGCTCGCCAAGCGCAGACGGCTGGCGCTGGCGGCCGAGACCGCCGCCGGGTCGGGTGACCTGGGGCTGGCCGAGAACCTGGCTGCCCAGAGCCTGGAGCTGGCCGCGCCCGGCGCCGGGCCCGAGGACTCCCGGCTGGCCGCCCAGGCGCTGCAGGTGCAGGCGACGGTGGCGTTTCTCCGCGGGGATCCCGCGGCGGCGCACCGGCGGCTGCTTGACGCCAGCGAGCTGATCGCGACGGCCGACAAGGAACTGGCGAACGCGCTGCTCGTCGAGGCGGTGCACGCCGGCTGGTACGCCGGCGAGGACGAGCTGGCCGAAGCCGTGGCCAGGCTCGAAGGACAGCAACGGGCGCAGACGCCCCTGGAAGAACTGCTGCTGCGGGCGGTGGCGCCGGTACTCGGGCGGGCCGCCGGCCAGTCCGACCCTGACCGCGCTCTCGCCGCGGCACGGGCGGCCGCGGCAGGCAACGTGCCCGGCCAGGTGCTGGTCTGCGGCCTCGCGCTGCTGCTCGGCCAGGACCAGGCCGCCCAGGAGATCGGCGGCGAGCTGAGCCGGGAGCTGCGGGCGGCCGGCCAGATCGGCTGGCTGCCGACGGTGCTGTTCTACGCCGGGTCCGCGCAGGCGTACGGCGGACGTCACGCCGACGCGCTGCGCACGGCCGCCGAGGGAATGCGGCTGGCGCGCGATACCGGCCAGCAGCGGTGGACGGACGCGCTCGCGGAGCCGCTCGCGCTGCTGGCCGCGGCGCGCGGCGACGAGCAACTCTGCCGTCAGCTGACCAGCGAAGCGCTCAGCCGCGCGAGCCGGCCGGCCTGGAACGTGCCCTGGACGAGGGCGGCGCTCGGCCTGCTCGAACTGGGGCTCGGCCGCGCCGAGGCGGCCCTGGCCCGGCTGGAAACGCTGGCGGAAGGGCGGCGCTTCTTTCACATCTCGGCCACCAGGTCCACCCCCGACCTCGTTGAGGCGGCGGTGCGCCTCGGGCGGCCAGCGGCCGCGGCCGAGCCCCTCGCGCTGTTCGAGTCCTGGTCACGTAACACCGGGCAGCGGTGGACGCGGGCCCTGGTGCACCGCTGCCTGGCGCTGCTCGAAGGCGACCAGGACCAGTTCCGCGCGGCCCTCGCACTGCACGAACAAGACAGCCGGCCGTTCGACGAGGCGCGGACCCAGCTTCTGTACGGCGAGTGGCTGCGCAGGGAAAAGCGCAAGGCCGACGCCCGCACCCAGCTCAGGGCCGCGCTCGAGACCTTCGAACGGATCGGCGCCGCCCCCTGGGCCGAGCGCACCAGGACCGAGCTGACCGCGACCGGGATCACCGGCCGGACGGCCGACCACGGCCTGTCCGCCCGCCTGACGCCGCAGGAACTGCAGATCGTCCGGCTGGCCGCGCAGGGCCAGTCCAACAAGGACATCGCCGCGCAGCTCTTCCTCAGCGCGCGGACCGTCGGGCACCACCTCTACAAGGCGTACCCGAAGCTCGGCGTGGCCTCCAGGAGCGAACTGGCCGCCCTTGAGCTCAGCTGACCGCCCGGTCGGGGTCTCGCCCCCGCTGACCTGGGTATCAACCAGTGATGAGCAGGGTCTCTGTCAGGGTCTACAAGTGGCTCCGTCCACATATCCCCGAGGCCAGTGACGGCATCCTGACGTCGGCCGGGATCTGCGAGGGGTTCGCAGGTGCGGGCGTCAGCTCGAGCGTGCTGCTGTTCGCCGGGTTCGCCGGGCTGGTGGCCGGGACCCTGGCGATGGGCGCGGTCGAGTACTCGAAGCTGCGGGCCGAGCACGACCGGCAGGCGGCCCAGCTGGCGGCCGAGCGCGTCCGGCTGGAAACAACGCCCGACGACGAGCTCGACGAGCTCACCGGGCTCTACCAGTCGCGCGGGCTGTCGGCGGGCCTGGCCCGGCAGGTCGCCGTCGAGCTGACCGCCCACGACGCGCTGACCGCCCATGCCGAAGCGGAGTACGGCATCACGTTCGCCTCGCGCACCGCCCCGCTGCCCGACACGCTCGCGGTGAGCGCCGCCTTCGCCGCCGGGGCGGTGCTGCCCTGGCTGGCGATCGTGCTGATCCCCGGCCCGTCGCGCGCGCCGGTGACGTTCGCGATCGTGCTGGCGGCGCTGGCACTGACCGGCTGGGTCTCAGCCCGGTTCTCCCGGGTCGACCCGGTGATCCCGGTGATCCGCACGGCCAGCGTCGGCGGCCTGGCGATGCTGATCACCTACCTCGCCGGACATTTTTTCTACCCCTAGCTAAGCTAGCCGGCGGCTCGCGCCGATTCCTTTTACCCCCAGCTAGCCGGCGGCTCGCGCCGAGTCCCGTTACCCGTAAGCGCGCTAAGGACGGCAGCCCGGGCCCTGGACGCAGCGGCGCCATCGGCTCGGACGGCTGCCGTCGCGGGCCTGACCACAGGGCGGGGACGGCGTCCAGGGCCGCGGCGATCGCGTACGCGTTCCGCTCGTAGTTGACCCGCCACCCGGCGAAGTGCGGCCAGGCATCCTCCGGTGCGCGCTCGACCGGGAAGCTCACCTCGTGCAGCCGGGTGACGGCCTCCAGGAACTCGTCGTAACTCAGGCTGATGCCTGAGTCCGTCCGGGGCTCTGCTGGCAACTTGACGCCCATGGACCTGGACACCTCGGCCAGGCACACCATCCCGCTGCGCAGGCAGAGCCGGGCCGGAACGGAGGGGGCTGCCTCGGGTGACAGCGAGAGGTAGAGCGCCGCCGAGTCGAGCACGGCCAGCAGCGCCGTCACCCAGGAGGCCTCGTAGCTGGGCGAACGGAACCAGGCTAGCGGCGAGTAGGTGACATGGCTTTCCGTGACGTCGGCCGCCCAGCGTTCCCACTGGTTGTAGAACTCGGGCAGGGTGTCGAGGGCCGACGTGCCGCTGCCGAGCGCGTAGTGGGTCCTGGCCAGTAGTTCCGGGCCCCAGGAGGGCGTGCCTGCCCGGGAGTTCAGCAGCGCGATCTCGTTCTCGCGCCGGTTGAAGGCGGCATACAGGTGGGGCAGGTAGGCAATCTGCAGGGTGACCGTGACCAGGCCTGCCATCGCGGCCGTGTCGAGGACGGCGGTCTCGTAGAACCCGTGCGGATCGGGCACGCCGAAGGTCCACAGTGCCGGCCCGACCGAGGTGAACGCCGTGCCGATGCTTTCGCTGACGGGCCAGATCAGCAGGGTGTAACCGAGGTAGAAGGAGCCAAGCCAGACCGTCAGCTGGCCGAGCAGGATGACCGCCGCCTGGCCCGCCAGCAGCCGGTCGCGCTGCCGGTAGCCGGGCACGGGCCAGGTGACCAGCCGGAAGACCGCGTTCACGACACTGGTGACCAGGCGCGTCAGCCTGCTGCCGGTATTGCGCGGGACGATAACCGTTCCGACCACGCTTCCCGCGGCGGCGAGCACGATCAGCGCCCCGACGGCCGCGGCGATGTCACGGGCGGCGATCGGAACTGTCATCCGCGGTACCTGGCCAATCACTCGATACGGGCTGAAAATGATCAGACCGGAGTGTAACGGCGGTCAGCTACCTGCGGGAAGTGGCTTTTAGCTGATTCCGGCTCAGGGAGACCGGCGCGGGCCCGGCATGGTCTGGCGGCGGAGCCGCCAGGTCAGCGCGAGCAGGAGGGCCATGGTGATCGCGCGGCTCATGCGGTCCTCGGCTTCCGGCCCGGCAGCGCCGCGCCTGCCCTGGCGCCGGCGCCGGTGACCACCCGGGCGGCCTCGGCCATACGCTGGGCCTCGGCCCGCAGGGCGGCCGCGCCGTCCCCGGTCAGCCCGTAGGAGCGGCGGACCCGCCCGGCCACCGTTTCCTCGCTGACCAGCCGGACGTGACCGTCGTCGGTCAGCCGGTCGAGGGCGGTGTAGAGCGTCCCGGTCGCCAGTCGCACCCGCCCGCCGGACAGCTCCGCCGCCCGTTTGATGATTCCGTACCCGTGCAACGGGCCGTCCAGGAGGGACGCGAGCACGAAGTAAGTCGGCTCGCGCATCGCCGATGGTCTGGTCATGAGGGAGACAATAGGTAGATAACCGATGCATTGTCAATCTACATAACGAGGGCGGCGTCAACGCGGTCCGCCCGCACCGACGCTCTCGGCCCCGAGCACGTTCAGCAGCGCGAGCGCCTCGGCGTCACGGGATCCGGCGGGCGCCGTGTAAAGCACCACGTGCTGGTCGCGGTCCGTGAGCGTGAGCGAGTCGCAGTCGACGGTGATGTCACCGACTGCCGGGTGACGGAACGTCTTCGCGAGCATCGGCGCGGCCTGCACGTCGTGCCGCTCCCAGAGCCTGGCGAACTCGGGGCTGCCGTCGCGCAGGTCGCCGACGAGCCCGGTCACCGCCGGGTCGGACGGGTACCTGGCGAGGGCGACCCGCAGCTGCATGACCACGTGGTGCCGGAACTCCGCGGCGTCGGAGACCCCGAACAGCGGCGCCCCCGCGCGTGGCGACCCGGGGAACGCCCAGCGGGCGAAGTTGCGCTCCGCCGGGCTGAACGCGGCGAAGTCCGTCATCAGCGCCGCCGCCAGGTCGTTCCATGCGAGCACCTCGAACACCGCCGAAGTCACGAAGGCGGCCGTCTGCGGCAGGCGTTCGAGCATCGCGAGGATGCCCGGGCGGACGTCGCGCCTGTGCAGTCCGCTGCGGGCGGGCGCGGTGCCCGCGAGCACGTGGAGGTGATCGGACTCGGCACCGGTGAGCCGCAGCGCGGCGGCGATGCCGGCCAGTACCTCGCCCGACGGGCGCGGCGCGCGGCCCTGCTCGAGCCGGACGTAGTACTCGGTCGAGATGTACGCGAGCACCGCGACCTCCTCACGGCGCAAACCCGGCGTCCGGCGCCGCGAGCCCGAGGGAAGGCCGACGTCCTCCGGCCGGAGCCGCTCGCGGCGGCTGCGGAGGAACGCGCCCAGTTCCTGCTTGTCCATAGCAGCAGTCTGCCCCCTGCCGGGCCGCGCATCCTGGTACAGCCTGTGCCTGCATCCGGCCGGGTGCCCGGCCCGAGACTGTCGCCATGACCCAGCAAACGCACACCGGACCCGTCGGCCTGCTGGCCGGCAAGGTTGTGTTCATCACCGGCGCCAGCCGTGGCATCGGGGCGGCCGCGGCCCGGCTCTTCGCCGCCGAGGGGGCCGCCGTAGTGCTCGCCGCCCGCGGCACCGAGGCCCTGCGGAAGATCGTCGCCGAGATCCGCGCGGACGGCGGCACCGCCGACGCGGTAACCGTGGACCTGGCCGACCGCGCGGGCATCAGGGCGGCGGTCGCCCGCGCAGGCGAGCTGCACGGCCGGCTTGACGGCGCGTTCAACAACGGCGCGGCGATCCAGCAGCCGGGACCGCTCGACGCGACGAGCGACGAGGACCTGGAGGAGCAGTTCGCGGTCAACTTCCTGGGGCACTGGACCGCGATGACGGCCGAGGCCGCGCTGATGCGCCGCGGCGGGGGCGGAGCGATCGTCAACACCTCGAGCATCGGCAGCCGCCGCGCGAACCCGGACCTCCCCGCCTACGGCGCGATGAAGCGGGCGCTCAACAGCATCACCGAGACCGCCGCCGTGACCTGGGGACCCCAGAGGATCCGGGTGAACGGCATCACCCCAGGCGGCACCGCGACGGAGATGATCGACGCGTGGGAAGCGGCGTCACCCGGCGTCGTCGAGCGTATCAACGCGAGCATCCCGCTCGGCCGGATGGCCGCGCCGCGCGAGGTCGCTGAGGTGGCCGCATGGCTGCTCAGCGACCGCGCCTCGATGGTGACCGGCGCCATCGTGCCGGTTGACGGCGGTGCCGGCGCCTAGTGCCGCGTCAGGCGTGCGGCCACTGCCGCGGCACTGGCGGCCGGTTTACCGCGCGGGGAAGACCCCTTGTGCGGGAAAGGCGCCCGCCGCGAGTACGGCCCGGGTCATCGCCTTGCCGATCCGCACGACCTCCTCGGTTCCCCGGTCGCCCAGGTGCTCCCAGGGGCCGGCCGCCATCCGGTCGGTGTCGTCTTCGACCCGGGCCCGCAGCGCCTGGCCGGCCTCGGTCAGCGCGCCGTCGCTGTCGAGCAGCCCGCGGCCGGCCAGGCCGCGGGCGGCGTCGTCCCACTGCTCCTGACTCCAGCCGCGGCTGGCCCTGGCGAACTCGGCGACGAATCCCTTCCCGGTGGCGGTGTGACTGACCAGCGCCTCGATGCCGGACAGCCCGGCCGCGACCAGCGCGCAGGTGTGACCGTCGCCGCGGTGCTCGCGCAGCAGCGAGATTCCGTGCCACATCACCAGGTGCGGGGCATCGGGCCAGTCCAGGTCCGCGTGCCCGGCGTACAGCGGGCGGCCCTCGGTACCGCAGGCGCTGGCCGCCTCCCGCACCAGGCCGGCCATCGTGACCATGTCCTCCGACTTGATCACCTCGGCGCCGAGCAGCCGGGTCAGCGCGAGGTCGACCGCGGCGAACCGGGCCGCGATGACGGTGGCCGGACTGGCCAGCTCCCAGGCCGCGGGGATCGACCGGGCCACCAGGCCGGGGCTGAAGTTGTAGAAGGTCGCGGTGACCGGTCCGCTGCCGACGGCCCCCATGGGGGCCGCGCGGCCAGCGAAGTAGCACATCCGTCCAGGCCGCAGGCCGACGGCGGTGAGCTGCTGCTCCGTTTCCGGCACGAAGTAGGTCAGCGAGTGCAGGGAATTGGTCGCGTTATGCGCGCTCCGGGCGAGAGAGAAGGCCATTCCTGCACTGTAACTGTAGGAACCGGGCAGCGGCCCGGTTACTTCGGCCAGCCTGTCTCAGGCGCCGCCGAGACGCTGCAGCAGCAGGGCCTCCGCGAGGACCGTGCGTTCGAATTCTGGCAGGTGGAGCCCCTCGTTCGGTCCGTGCGCACGGGTGTCGGGATCCTCGACGCCGGTGACGAGAATCGTCGCACCGGGGAACGTCTCCTGGAACTCGGCGATGAACGGGATCGACCCGCCGGTGCCCATGTCCACCGGCGCCGTGCCGTCCCACGCCTCGGCCAGAGCCGATCGCGCGGCGGCGTAAGCCGCTCCCGTCGTCGGCAGCACGGTCGGCTCGCCCGAGTCGACCACCGTGGCGGTGAGCTCGGCCCCCCAGGGGACGTGCTTCTCCAGGTGCTCCCTGAGCCGGGCGACCGCGTTGGCGCTGGTGTCACCAGGCGCGATGCGGACGCTCACCCGGGCGCGGGCGACCGGGACGAGGGTGTTGGACGCGCCGGCCACCTTGGGGGCGTCAAGCCCGGTCACGGTGATCGCGGGCCGGGTCCACAGCCGCTCGACGGCCGAGCCGGTGCCGATCCAGCGGGTACCAGGCGCGGCGCCGGACTCAGCCCGCAGCCGTTCCTCGGGATACTCGACGTCGGCGGCCTTGGCTGTGCGGAGCCCTTCAACGGCCGGGCTGCCGTCCTCGGTCCACAGCGTCGACAGCAGCCGGGTGAGCGCCATGATGGCGTCGGGGACGAGGCCGCCCCACATGCCGGAGTGGACGGCGTGCGTGAGCGTACGCACCTCGACGTCCATCCGGACCAGGCCGCGCAGGCTGGTCGTGAGCGAGGGCACGCCGATGTCCCAGTTGCCCGCGTCGGCGATGACGATGACGTCGGCGGCGAGCCGGTCACGGTACAGCCGCAGCAGGTCAGGAAGGCTCTCTGAGGCGACTTCCTCCTCGCCCTCAATGAAGAACCGCACGGTGACCGGCAGGTCGTCGCCCAGTGCGCGGAGCGCGCCGACGTGCGCCGCGATCCCGGCCTTGTCGTCGGCGGCGCCGCGGCCGTACAGGCGGTCGCCGCGGACGACGGGCTCGAACGGCGGGCTGTCCCAGTCGGCCGGGTCGTTCTCCGGCTGGACGTCGTGATGCGCGTAGAGCAGCACGACCGGAGCACCGGGCGGCCCGGTCCGCTCGCCGATCACGGCCGGCGCGGCGCCGTCGCGGGCCCGGACGATTTCGGCGCCGACCCCCTCGGCGGTCAGCAGCTCGGCTGTCCTCCTGGCGGACTCCTCCACCTGGTCAAGCCGCTGGGGATCGGCACTGACGGACTGGATACGGACCAGGGACTCGAGATCGCCGATCAGGCCCGGCATCAGCTCACGCACGCGGTTCTTCAGGTTGCTCACACAGGCAACTCTACGATCAGGAGTAGTTTCGTCATCCGGCACCCGCATCCGGGCCGGCTAGCTGCGACGGGAGAAGTCACATGCCTGAACTTCCCGAGGTGGAGTCGGCCCGGGCGGTCATCGAGCGGAAAGGCCTGCACAGGCGCATCGCCGACGTCGACGACGCCGACACGTTCGTCTGCCGCCCCTTTCTGCCGGGCGAGATCCGGCACGCCCTGCTCGGCGGCGAGTTCACCGTCGCCAACCGCCGCGGTAAGAGCATGTGGCTGGACACCGACCCGGACTCGGGGGTCACGCTCGGCATTCACCTGGGCATGTCGGGCAAGATCGTGATCGCCGACGCGAACGGGGCCGAGGTCGACGGCGGCGACTACTGGGAGGGCCGCCGCCTGCCGGGCGATTACCGCTGGGCGCGCTTCACCGTGACCTTCGAGGACGGCGGCCGGCTGATGCTGGTGGACCCGCGGCGCCTGGGCCGGGTTCGGCTCAACCCGCCGGTCGAGGAGCTGGGGCCGGACGCCCAGCTGATCACCCCGGCGCAGTTCAGGGCCGCGCTCGCGAAGGGCGGCAGCGCGCCGGTCAAAGCCCGCATCATGGACCAGCGGCGGATCGCCGGCATCGGCAACCTGCTCGCCGACGAGATCCTGTGGCGGGCCCGGGTACACCCCGCGCGTCACGTGAGCAGCCTGACCGCGGCCGAGGAGAGCCGGCTGCTGCGGGCCACCCGCGACGCGATCAGGCTGGCCGTCCGCGACGGCGGCGTGCATACGCTGACGATCATTCCCTACCGGCGCCGCGGCGGCGCCTGCCCGCGCGATCACGCGCCGATGAGCACCGCGCCGGTCGACGGGCGGACAAGCGGGTGGTGCTCGGCCGAGCAGCTGCTAGTGAATGCCGCCGCCTGACCACCCTGTCCACCGCTGACCACCCCGGCGCGCAGCCTGGCGGCCGGCCGGAACGCGCGCCGAGCGGCAACGCCCGCCGCGCGGGAACGGATGCGGGGCCAGGCGGGAAGAATGTAGCTGAGTGTCTAGTCAGTCAACTTGGTGGCGCCGCCGGCGAATACGCCGGCCTTCGCGGCGGCCAGGGTGGCCGCCGTGCTGAGGCTCGCGTCCGCTTCCGTGACGGGCTCCCTGGCCACCAGGAGCTGGTAGAACAGCGGAGCCGCCAGCGTGCGCATCAGCGCCACCGTGTCGGTGCCAGGCGGCAGCTCGCCCCGGGTGACCGCGCGGTCGACGATGACGCCGATCGCCTGCGCCCTGATGGTCCAGAACTGCCGCATGACCTCGGCCAGCTCGGCCGAGGCGAGGCCGCCCACGATCAGCGCGGTCGTGACGGCGCCCTGCGGGGGTGAGAGCACGCCCTGCACCGCCCGCGCCAGCTGCAGCAGGTCGCGGTCGACGCTGCCGGTATCCGGTACCGGGATGCGGGCGCCGGCGGCGCCGGCCAGCGCCTGCTTGATGATCTCGACCTTGCTGCCCCACCGGCGGTAGACCGTCGTCTTGTGCACGCCGGCCCGGGCCGCGATCGACTCCACGCTGATGTCGGCATAGTCGCGGACGGACAGTTCCGCTACCGCCGCGGCGAGCACCGCGGCGGTGGTCCTGGCCGTGCGGCCGCCCGGCCGGGCCGTCCCTGGCGCATCCATGACGACATCTTATCGCAACTTTTAGTTGCGATTACGGTGAGCGGATGACAAGCTGTAAATGCAACAGTCTGTTGCATGAGGAACCTGACGCTCCGATTGGCGGCGAACCACATGACCATCGCTCCCTCGCCTCGCTACACCAGCTCCAAGGCGGACGGCTCGGCCTGGCGGACCCGCATGCCGGCCGTGGCCGGCATCGCCTACGTCGTCGCCTGGACCGCCGGCCTCGCGGCCTGGCCGGTCAACCTGGCGCTCAGTGCGACCGCCGAGCAGACCGCGGCGGCCTACCGCGCGCACCCGGCCGAGGCCGTCGTCCAGTACCTGCTGGTCGAGGGGCTGGCCGGGATCCTGCTCGGCATCGTGCTCGCCGGTGCCCTGCGGACGGCCAGCAAGCGCTTCGGCGTGCGGGTGACAGGACCGGCGGTGCTGAGCGCCATCGCAGTCCTCACCTCGCTGACCCAGTGCGTGCTCGGCCTGCTGGTCACCGCCGCCGCCGCCGGCGGACGCACCGCCAGCTGCGGCACACTGTCTGACCTGGTCAACCGGCTCGACGGCGTCAAGATGCTCGCACTGGCGGCCGCGGCCCTCTGGATCGCGGCCGGACCGGTGCTGCCGCGCTGGCTGCGCGTTGTCGCGGTCGCGCTGGGGCTGGCCCTGGTGGTATCCGGCTACGGCTATCTCGCGCTGGCAGATGGACTGGGCTGGACGGCCTACGTCTCCGGGCCGCTGCTGCTGCTGTGGGTGGCCGGCACCGGCGTCGCGGTCACCCGCCAGCGGTCAGCGCGCGAGCGCGCGCTTCTGCCTGCGGATGGCGCCGACGGCATTCCACCGCAGGGCGCTCGCTAGGTCGCGGGCGTGCTCGGTCATCGAGTAGTCCGGCTGGCTGCGGGCGCCATGCAGGGCCCGGTCCAGGTCAAGACCGTGCTCCGCGAGCACGACGGAGAAGTCGCGCCGCATCGGGCCGAGCCGCTCATAGCCGAACGAGCGGTAGATGCGCGGGAACTGCGACCGGTAAAGGCGGACCCGCTCGTGCAGGCCTGACGAGTGGGACAGCGGATTCTTGGGCCGCTGGCGCACGTAATCCGGCAGGATGCCGGCGAACGCGTGCCGCAGGATCCACTTCTCCTGGCCGTCGCGGAGCTTCAGCTCGATCGGGAGGCGCATAGCCAGCCGGACAAGGGCCAGGTCGAGGAACGGCACCCGCGTCTCCACCCCTTGCCCCATGCTGGCGCGGTCGACCCGCTGCAGCTCAGTCCGCCCGAGGTTGTGGAGCTTGTGCTGGAAAATACGCTGCCGCAGCGCCGCGTCCCGCTGGCGGTACATCTCGTACCCGCCGAACAGCTCATCGGAGCCGTCCCCGCACAGGACCACCTTGACCCCGCAGGCACGCACCCGGGCGAAGAGCGGCCGCGAGATGACCGCGTTGATGACGTCGCCGTACTCGGTGAGTTCCGACATCCGGATGGCCTCGCGGATGCCCGGCAGCCGGATGTCACCCGGGGTCAGCTCGATCACCTCGTGGCGGACCCCGAGGTCGCGGGCCACCCGGCGCGCGTACGCGACGTCTTCGCTGTCCGGGGTGCCGATGGTGAACGCCACGCAGTCCGGGTGCATCTCGCGGACGTGCAGCAGGGTCAGCGTGCTGTCGAGACCGCCGGAGAGGATAACGCCGACGGTGAGATCGGTGTCGACCCGGACGCGGATGCTGTCTTCAAGCGCCGCGCGCACCTGCTTGGCGGCCTCGTCCACGTCGGTGACCGGCTCGTCGCCGTCGCCCATGGTCAGCAGGTCGACGTAGGCGGTGACGGCGGGATCCTGGCCGGGGGCGGCCCAGCCGTGGTGGCCCGGGGGAATCTCATGGATGCGGCCGCCGGCCGGCACCAGCGCCTTGAGTTCTGACGCCGCGAAGAGGTGACCGTCATGGCGCGACCAGTAGAGCGGCTTCACCCCGAGCGGGTCACGCGCGAAATAGACCCGTTCCGCGGTCTTGTCGACGATGGCGAACGCGAACTCGCCGCGCAGCCGGTGCACGGCGAGTTCGCCCCACTCGAGGAAGGCCTCGAGCACTACTTCGGTGTCGCTGTCGCTGCGCAGCGCGTGCCCGCGAGCGGCGAGCTCCGCCCGCAGCTCGCGGAAGTTGTACACCTCGCCGTTGTAGCAAACCGACCAGCGGCCGTCGGCGGAGTTCCACGGCTGAACGGCCCGGTCCCGGTCGACTATTTTCAGCCGCTGGGTGCCCAGGTGATACCGGCCGTCGAGCAGTGACTCCCGCACTTCGCCCCGGGATGCGATCCCGTCGAGCATCGAATCGAACACCAGCGGATCGGGATGCGGCCCGACAATGAGGGCGATACCGCACATATCGAAGTCCCTTTCTGTCGTTACCGGCGGTTGCGCAGCTGATCGTCGTAATCGGCCTGCAATTCGTCGCAGGCGCGCGGATGGACGCACAAATGCAGCGTCTGCCCCTCGTCGATGAAATTGAGCTGGCCCGCTGACTGACGCGCCAAGAGAATCCGCGCTAGCACCTGACCGGGGTCAAACCGGCGAAACCAGACCATTTCAAGGTCGCACGCGTACCCGGCGCAGTGCGAACTCGGCAGCACGGCCGCGTAGCCGAGCGAGCGGAGCCGGTGCTGGTGCTCCACGCTGCGGACCATGCTGGTCACCCAGAGGCGGGGAGTCCGCGGCGGTGACGCGGCGGCGAACTCGCGGGCGATCTGATTGACCGCGGCAAGGACGACGGGCCGCGACCGGGTGAAGCGCAGCCCGGAAACCCGCGGCCGGAGCCCCGGCGCCACCTTGTGCCTGGCCCAGTCCCTGGCCCGGCCCGCCAGCCCGGCCGGCTGGGTGCGGTACTGGAAGTCAAGCGCTCTGGCTGACCTGAGCGGGCTGAGGTCGGCAAGCTCGCCGGATCCGAGCACGTCAGCGTCCGAATGGAAGGGGGCCGTCCCGCTCCACCAGGCCGAGTCGATCTGAGAGAGCAGCAGAATCCTGATGAACGTCGGCAGGTCGGTCGCGGAACTGCGCGCACTGGGCTCGTAGTTGCCGATCTCGCGGACCAGGCGGGCCGCGGCGGAGTCGGCCCCGCCGCCGAGATACGAGAGGACGGCGGTGATCTCCGGCTGTCCCAGGCGCTTGGCGATCAGTCGCGCGGCCGTCGGCAGGTCGGACGGCTCCCGGTGGCTGCTCGCCTCGTCAACGAGATCCTCGACCGCCAGGCGGTACCCGGGGAGCAGGGAATCCGGCAAAACAGCGGGCACCTGGGTCATACCGCCCTGGTTGGCCTGCGAATTCCCCTTTTCAATGGGATCGCCCATCGCCTTGTCCCTTCTCTGTAATTTCGGGCACAAGTCAGCGCTCTTTGTCCGAATTAACGCGTTACTGAGAGGGATGCCCTGACCGCCTCGGTATTGTACTTGACCGAGACGATGCTGCGGACAGTTCAATGTAGCAACGGGTGCTCGCCGACAGCTGCGTGCGGTGGGCCTTTCGCGAATTAACGTCGCCGGGCGGATGAATTTCCGGCGATTTGGCCTGCTCTGCACGCTGAGGCAGAACGGCGGCGGCCTGAATGGCCGCCAGCGGTCGCGGGGCTAGCGAGGCTGGATCTCGCCCATCGGGCCGAAGCCGTCGTGCGGGGTGTCGATGTAGATGATCTGCGGCTGGGTGGCCACCAGGTCGGGCGCGGTCTCGAAGAACCGCTTCACGTAGTCGTGCTTGACGTGCGCCGCGCCGGCTTCCGCGTCCGTGAAGCCCTCGATGCAGACGAACTCGCTGTCGTCGTTGAGACTCCGGCTGAACTGGAAGAACAAGCAGCCGTCCTCGGAGTTGACGTCCCTGGCGTAGGAGTCGGCCAGCGCCAGCCACTCGCCCATCTTCTCCGGCCGGATCTGCATCTTGATGTTGATCAGGATCATCGGGTCCTCCTGCTGGTGACGTTGCCGTAATCGTGGTGCGGTCCCCGGCCGCCGTCAACCACAGCCAGCACAACGCGCCGCCCACTTTCACCATCATCGCCCCGGCGGGCAAGATCCCCCGTTCAACCCGAAGAACGCCGGCATGACGGGCTGGGCAGGGGAGACCACGCTCGACGTCGAGTACGCGCACGCGCTCGCCCCCGCCGCCAGCATCCTGCTAGTCGAGACCCCGGTCTCGGAAACCGAGGGTGAGGCCGGCTTCGCGCAGATCGTCACGGCCGAGGAGTACGCTCTCGCGCAGTACAAGGTCGGGGTGATCAGCCAGTCCTTCGCCGCGGCGGAGCAGACGTTCAAGAACTCCGCTCAGCTGGCGCCGTTCCGTGCGGCTTACACCGACGCCCAGAGCCACAAAGTGACGGTCCTGGCAGGCACGGGCGACACCGGCGCGACCGACTACGAGTCCAACGGGACGACCCTGTACAGCAAGCAGGTGGCGGCCTGGCCGGCCACCGACCCGCTGGTCACCGCCGTCGGTGGCACTCGCTCGGGGTTATCAACCCCACCCTGTACAAGCTGGCCGCGGCGCACGCCGCGGGCCTGGTCGACGTGACCTCGGGCAATAACACCGTCGCGTTCACGAGCGGCGGCAAGCAGGTCACGGTGAAGGGCTACTCCGCCGCCAAGGGCTACGACCTGGTCACCGGGGTCGGCACGGTCAACGCGCTGCTGCTCACCGACGAGCTCGCGGGCAAGTAACCCGGAAGTGCGGCCGCGTCCGATGAACGGGTGCCGCCCCTGACGTCTTTACGCTAGGCGCCGAAGGCAACGGAAGGACTAGCGATGGCAGAGGGAATCCCGGCGGTCTCGCCCGCGGTGACGGAAGCCGACGTCGAGCTGGGCGACGGGCGGACGCTGCACTGCTACGACACCAGGGACGGCGAGCGCGACACCGCGTTCCCGGTTTTCTGGCTGCACGGGACGCCCAACCTCGGTTCGCCGCCCGAGCCGCTGTTCGCGGCCGCGGCGGCGAACGGGCTGCGCTGGGTGTCCTACGACCGCCCCGCTTACGGCGGCTCCACCCCGAATCCCGGACGGGACGTCGCCTCGGCCGCCGGCGACGTCGCCGCCATCGCCGACTGGCTCGGCATCGGCCGGTTCGCCGTGCTCGGCCACTCTGGCGGCGGGCCGCATGCCCTCGCCTGCGGGGCGCTCCTGCCGGACCGTGTCGCCGCCGTGGTCAGCGTGTCCGCGCCCGCCCCGTTCGGCGCCGAGGGACTCGACTGGTTCGCCGGCTGGAGCCCGTCAGGAGTCGCCGAGCAGCAGGCCGCCCTGACCGGGCGGGCCGCGCTTGAGGCCTACCTGCCGACCGCTGAGTTCGACCAGGAAATCTTCACCCCGGGCGATCATGCGGCGCTTGACGGCTCATGGTCCTGGTTCGCCGGAGTCGTCGGCCCGGCCATTGAGCAGGGCAGCGAAGGAATGATCGAGGACCTGCTGGCCGCCGTCAGACCCTGGGGCTTCACACCCGCCGGCATCACCGTGCCCGTCATGGTCCTGCACGGCGGTGCGGACCGGATGGTGCCGAGCGCCCACGGCGAATGGCTGGCGGCGCACTGCCCCGCGGCCGGGCTCAGGCTCGCTCCTGACGCCGGCCACATCACCGTGCTCGACTCGGCCCCGGCCGCGCTCGGGTGGCTGCGCGACCAGGTGCCAGCCGTCCGGTTAGCCGGCCAGCTGGCTGAAGCGGTGCCGGTAAGCCTGCGGGGTAATGCCCCAGCGGCGGGTGAAGTGCCGCCGCAGCATCATGGGCGCGAGCCCGCAGTCGGCCGCTATCTGCTCGATCCCCCGGCTGGTCCGCTCAAGCAGCTCCTGGGCCAGGTTCAGCCGCTGGCTGGTCAGCCACTGATGGGGAGTTGTCCCGGCGCGGGCGGCGAACCAGCGGGCGAAGGTGCGCGGCGACATGTGCACCTGGCGGGCGAGGTCAGCGACGGTAAGCGGTTCACGCAGGTGCGCAAGTGCCCAGACGCGCAGCGTGGCCAGGTCGGGTCCGTCGTCCTCGTCGTCCACCAGCGACGGGACGAACTGCGCCTGCCCGCCGTCGCGGTGCGGTGCGACCACCATGTGGCGGGCGACCTCGTTGGCCACCGCGGCGCCGTGCTCCAGGCGGATGACATGCAGGCAGGCGTCGATTCCGGCGGCCGTCCCTGCGCTGGTGATCACCTGGCCCTGGTCGACGTAGAGCACCCCCGGGTCCACCTCGACCTGCGGGTAGCGCCGGGCCAGCTCGCCCGCGTAGTTCCAGTGGGTGGTCGCCTTGCGCCCGTCGAGCAGCCCGGCCGCGGCGAGCACGAACGCCCCGGTGCACTGGCTGAGCACCCGGCCGCCCCTGGCCACCACCGCCCGCAGCGCCGCCAGCACCGGCTCGGGCGGCCTGGTGCCGACGTCGTCCCAGCACACCACGACGGCCAGGTCAGCCGCGGCCAGCCGGTCCACGCCGTACTCGACCAGGATCGGCAGGCCGACGTCGGTACGGATCAGTCCCGGCCGCGCGGCGGTCAGGAAGTAGTCGTAGCGCGGGATTCCCTCGCCCTTGTGATCACACCCGAACACTTCCGCCGTGACGCCGAGGCCGAACGTTGACACGCCCTCGTAGGCCAGCACCGCGACTGAGGAAAGCATGCGGCCAGCCTACGGCAGGAAAGTACCGGTGATCGTCATTCCTGCCACTGGCAGCGCCGGCTCCTGGTGCCGGAGGATTGCGGTATGACTCAGCTGACCTCGGACGCGACCGCCGGCCCGTCGGATCAGGCGAAGCCGGCAGGCAGCACCCGGGCCGGCTTCGCCGCCTGGGCGGCGCTCCTGGCGGTCTGGATCGTCTGGGGCTCGACCTACCTGGCGATCCGGGTGGCGGACCGGTCGATCCCGCCGTTCGCGATGGCCGGGGCGAGGTACCTGGCGGCCGGGGCGGTGCTCTACCCGCTGGCCTGGATCGCCAGCAGGCGGCGGCAGGCGGCGGCGCCGCGCCCCAGCGGGGACCGCGCTCCGTCGCGGCTCGCGCAGTGGGGCGGGATGGCGGTGGTCGGCACGCTGCTGCTTGCCTTCGGCAACGGCGGGGTGTCGTACGCGGAGCAGACCCTGCCCTCCGGGCTGGCCGCGCTGCTCGTCGCCAGCGTCCCGCTGTGGATGGCGCTCGCCGACCGGGTCATCAACGGGCAGCGGATACCGCCGCACGGCTGGATCGCGCTGATGCTCGGCCTGGCCGGCATCGCCGTGGTCGCCCGTCCCTCAGGCGGCGGCGGGGTCCTGCCGGTCCTTGTCGTCCTCGGCGCCAGCGTCAGCTGGGGCATCGGGTCCGTGCTGGCCGGCCGGCTGCCGTCGCCGGCCAGCCCGCTGGTGGGCAGCGCGATGGAAATGCTCACGGGCGGGATCGTGCTCGCCGCGCTGGCCGGGGCAACGGGCGAGCTGACCAGGATCGATCCCGCGCGCGTGACCACGCAGTCAGTGCTCGGGCTGCTCTACCTCATCGGCCCGGGATCGCTGCTGGCACTGACCTGCTACGTGATCGCGCTGCGGCGGCTGCCGACGGCCGTGGTGTCGACCTACGCCTACGTCAACCCGGTGGTGGCCGTCGCGCTCGGCGCACTGCTGCTCGGCGAGCGGCCGACGCTCGCCAGCCTGCTCGGCGGCGTGGTCGTGGTCGTCTCGGTCGGGATGCTGCTCGTGCACCGCTCAGGGAGCCGGCCGGCCGGACCGGGAAGCCAGCCGGGCGAATAAGCAGGAGACCCCGGCGGGCGGACGCGGTACTTTCACCCGTATGACCACCCAGACGGAGAAGGCGGCCCGGTTCCTGGATCTGCACCGCGCGGGGGCCCCGCTGCTGCTGCCCAATCCATGGGACCAGGGATCCGCGCGGCTGCTCGCATCGCTCGGTTTCCAGGCGCTCGCCACCACTAGTTCCGGGTTCGCCGCGACGCTGGGCCGTCTGGACGGTTCGGTGAGCCGCGACGAGGTACTGGCCCATGCCGCCGCGATCGTCGCGGCCACCGAACTGCCGGTCTCCGCCGACCTGGAGAACTGCTTCGCCGACGACCCGGCCGGCGTCGCGCGGACGGTCGCCCTCGCGGTCGAAACCGGCCTGGCGGGCTGCTCGGTGGAGGACTTCACCGGCGACGAGGGCAAGCCCGTCTACGACATCGGGCTGGCAGCCGAGCGCGTCGCGGCCGCCGCGGAGGCGGCGCACGCCGGGCCCGCGCACCTGGTGATCACCGCGCGGGCCGAGAATCACCTGCACGGCCGCCCGGACCTGGCGGACACCATCGCCCGGCTGCAGGCATACCAGGCGGCGGGCGCTGACGTGCTGTTCGCACCCGGGGTGAACAGCCTGGCCGACATCAGGCAGCTGGTCGCGGCCGTCGACCGGCCGGTGAACGTGCTCGCGATGCCGGGCACGCCGGGCGTCGGCGAGCTCGCGGCGGCCGGGGTGAGCCGGGTCTCGGTCGGCGGCGCGTTCGCGTTCGCCGCGCTCAGCGCGCTCGTCGAGGCGGCCACCGAGCTCCGCGACGCGGGCAGCTACGGCTACCTCGCGCGCACCAGGGCCGGACGGCAGGCGGTGCGGCACGCGTTCGCGCCCGGCGAACGCTGACCAGGCAGCCGCGTGGGCTTGCCCACGGTGGCGGTGCGGCGCAGAACCAGCCCTCGTTCAGGATAATCACTTAATTTCGCGCTGCGGATCATGATGTCGCCGCGGACCACCGAGCCGATTCTCAGCTCACCGCCGGGCCGCCGCGAGCCTTGGCCTGCCAAAATTTGCGCGCAGAAGTGATCAAAGTAGTACTTCGTGCCATGGTTACCGCCGGTACTCTTGAGCCGCTGGCGGACATGGCCGGCGGTACTGGGGGCCTGACTTACCGAGGAGTTCGACCATGTCGAGGTCGTACAGACCGTCGCACCGCCGTAAGGGCGGCGCCGCGACGATCGCGCTGACAGCGGCGGCCGCGTTCGTCGTCCTTGGCGGCATGGCGACGGCGGCGGTCACGCTGACCGCGGGAAGCCCCAAGAACACGAGCCTGGCGAACTCGCCGTCGGCGCCCGGCGTTACTGCGCCCGCCGCGTCGCCGGCCTCGGCGGCGGCCAGCGGCGCCTCTCCCGCCGGATCGTCGGCGAGGCCGTCGTCGAGCCCGTCGGGCGCGTTGACCAGACTTTCCCCGTCCCCGACGGCATCGTCGGCGTCGTCGGCGACATCGCCGTCCAGCTCGACCACGGACCCCGCCGCCACCGCCGACGGATCGCCTGCGACCAGGGAGCCCGCACCCTCGGACAGCCCGACGCCGCACGGCACCGGTTCCGCGACCGCGCCGTCCGGGACAGCGCCGGCTCAGAACCAGGGGACGCTGGAGATAGTGGACAGCCTTTCCGGCACCGGCACGTTCGGGGACACGGTCGACATCGGCACCACCGCGTCCGGCGGAACCGGTGCTTACAGCTGGACGGTGACCGGGCTTCCCTCCGGCGTCACGGCCACCTCAGGCGGGTACGACGAGGCGGCCATCTCCATCACGGGGGTGGCGGACGCGGCCGGCACCTATCCGTTCAAGGTGACCTTGAGTGACAGCGGCCAGCCGCAGCAGACCCTGACCAGGAGCTACACGCTGACCGTACTTCAGCCCAGTTCCGAAGAGTGGTCGGTGGAACCGCTGAACCTGACCGAGGCCACCGTCGGCAGGCCGTATTCGGGCTCGCTCGCGGCGACTAACGGCGTCACCGTGACCTGGGCCGTCACCGCCGGGGCACTCCCGCCGGGGCTCTCGCTGAACCCGGGCACCGGGACGATCAGCGGAACGCCGACCGAGCGGGGCGGGTTCAACTTCTCCATCGTCGCCACGAACGTGGCGACGGGTGCGTCAAAGCAAGGCGGGAACTACAACTTCACCGTCTACCCAGGCGGGCACTAACCCGGCCCCGCCGGTCCCGTCGCAGGGCGGCCGTACTCTGTCTTCGGGCAGCACTGTCCTGGGAACAATCCCGCACGGGCCCAGGGACTGACCCGGATGCGAACGGCCGGCGGCGCGCGCGATGCTTGCTGTACTCAGGCCACGGCCGTCTTCTCCGAAGGAGTGCAGCGTGCGAAACGGCAACGGGGCGGCCACGGGTACTGCCCCTGGGAGGCAGCGCAAGGCGCCAGTGCTGCGGTCGGTCAACGTCGGAATGCCGAAAGACGTGCCCTGGCAAGGCAAGACCGTGCACACCGGGGTCTGGAAGAAGCCGGTCGCCGGCCCGCAGATGGTGCGCCGTCTCGACATCGACGGCGACGGCCAGGGCGACTTGCAGGGCCACGGCGGCGAGCAGCGGGCAGTGCTCGTCTACCAGATCGATTCCTACGAGCACTGGAAGCGGCACTTCGGGCGCGACGACCTGTCCTACGGCCAGTTCGGTGAGAACCTGACCGTGGACGGCCTCCCGGACGACGAGGTGTGCATCGGCGACCGGTACCGCATCGGCGAGGCGGAGTTCGAGGTCACCCAGCCCCGCGTCACCTGTTACCGGGTCGGCATGCGATTCGGCGCGCCCGAGCTGCCGTCACTGCTGGTCAGCCACCACCGCCCCGGGTTCTACATGCGCGTCGTCACCGAAGGGCACATCCAGGCAGGCGACCCCGTCGTCAAGACCAGGACCGGTCCCGGCGCCCTGTCGGTGGCCGACACCGACGCGCTGCTGTACCTTCCTGACCGCGACGAGCAGAAGCTGCGTCTCGCGCTGCGGATCCCGGCGCTGAGCCC
>DASYAD010000304.1:0-43219 GCA_036501515.1 Trebonia sp.
CCAGTTGCCCGCCAGGCGGCGCAGGCCCGTCTCGGTGACTCGCCGCTGAGCGCTCAGGTGCGCCTTGAGCGCGGTTGCCCCTGGCGCCGTCAGCCGGTACGGACGGCGGCGGTCCTCGGCTTCGAGTGCCTCGATCAGCCCGTGCGACTCCAGCCGGGCCAGCGCCTCGTACAGCGTGCCCGGGGCCAGCCTGACCCCGGCGAACTCCTCGACGTCCTTAATCAGCGCATACCCGTGCCTGGGCCCGTCGGCCAGGCTGGACAAGATCAGCGTGGCCGGGCCGGCGTAGCGCCCGAACCCGGTGAGCCCGGTCCCGTCATCCGGCCGTGCCCCGTCTCGCTTCGCCGGGCGGGTTGTCAGAGCAGGGAGAGCTGGCCGTCGACGGCGGGGCGCTGCTGCTTCTTCAGGTGCCGCCAGGCGGGCAGGTCGTCAAGGTAGGCCCAGGACAGCCGGTGGTACGGCGTCGGGCCGTGCGCGGCCAGGGCCTGCTGGTGGACCGGGGCCGGGTAGCCCGCGTTGTCGGCGAAGGCGAAGCCGGGGCAGCTCTCGCCCAGCTCGGCCATCAGCGTGTCCCTGTGCACCTTGGCCAGTACGGAAGCGGCCGCGACTGACACTGAGCGGAGGTCGGCCTTCACCGCCGTGCGGACGTGCCAGGGAGCGCCGATGTAATCGTGCTTGCCGTCGAGCAGGACTACGTCCGGCCGCTCGGCGAGCTGGCTGAGCGCGGCCCGGGCGGCCAGCCGCAGCGCGGCGGTCATGCCGAGCGCGTCGATCTGCTCATGGCTGGCCGCGCCGATCGCGTACGCCTCGACCCAGGCGGGCAGTTCCGCCGCCAGCTCGTTCCGCCGCTTGACCGTCAGCCGTTTGGAGTCGGTCAGGCCGCCCGGCGGCGCCGGGAACCCGGCCCTGACCACGGCGGCGCACACGACGACCGGGCCCGCCCACGCTCCGCGCCCGACCTCGTCGACGCCCGCGATCCTGACGGGCTTCACGGCGGCGAGCTCGCGCTCGAGCTCGTAGCCCGTCGTGTACGCGGCCGTGGCTACACCTGGGCGCGGGACTCGACCGCGGCGACGATCTCCTCGACCGCGTTGTCGATCGGCACGCCGTTCTGCTGGGCGCCAGAGCGGTAGCGGAAGGAAACGGCACCGGCCGCCACGTCGTCGTCGCCTGCCAGCAGCATGAACGGGATCTTCTGCTTCTGCGCGTTGCGGATCTTCTTCTGCATCCGGTCGGCGCTGTCGTCTACCTCGACCCGGATACCGCGGGCGCGCAGCCGCGCGGCCACCTCGGCCAGGTAAGGCACGTGCGCGTCGCCGATCGGGATGCCGGCTACCTGCACCGGCGCCAGCCAGGGCGGCATCGCCCCGGCGTAGTGCTCGATCAGCACGCCCATGAACCGCTCGATCGAGCCGAACAGCGCCCGGTGAATCATGATCGGTTCCTGCCGGCTGCCGTCGGCGGCCGTGTACTCGAGACCGAACCGCTTGGGCTGGTTGAAGTCCAGCTGCACGGTCGACATCTGCCAGGTCCGGCCGATCGCGTCGCGTGCCTGGACGGAGATCTTCGGTCCGTAGAACGCGGCCCCGCCCGGGTCAGGCACCAGCTCAAGGCCCGAGTCCTCGGCCACGGCGCGCAGGGTGCTGGTCGCCGCCTCCCACTCCGCGTCCGAGCCGATGAACTTGTCCGAGTCGCCGCGAGTGGACAGCTCCAGGTAGAAGTCGTCGAGACCGTAGTCGCGCAGCAGGTCGAGTATGAAGGCGAGCACCGACTTGAGCTCGTCCTCCATCTGCTCGCGGGTGCAGTAGATGTGCGAGTCGTCCATGGTCAGGCCCCGCACCCGGGTCAGCCCGTGCACCACGCCGGACTTCTCGTAGCGGTAGACGGTGCCGAACTCGAACAGCCGCAGCGGCAGCTCCCGGTACGACCGGCCCCGTGACCGGAAGACCAGGTTGTGCATCGGGCAGTTCATCGCCTTGAGGTAGTACTCGCTGCCCTCAAGCTCCATCGGCGGGAACATCGTGTCCGCGTAGTACGGCAGGTGCCCCGAGGTCTCGAACAGGTGCCCCTTGGTGATGTGCGGGGTGTTGACGAACGAGTAACCCGCCTCGTCGTGGCGGCGGCGCGAGTAATTCTCGAGCTCGCGCCTGATGATGCCGCCCTTGGGATGGAAGACCGGCAGGCCCGAGCCGATCTCCTCGGGGAAGGAGAACAGGTCGAGCTCGGCACCGAGCTTGCGGTGGTCGCGGCGCTCGGCCTCCTCGAGCATCTTCAGGTAGTCGTCCTGGGCGGCGCGCGATTCCCAGGCGGTGCCGTAGATCCGCTGCAGCTGCGGGTTCTTCTCGCTGCCGCGCCAGTAGGCGCCGGCGTTGCGCATCAGCTTGAACGCGGGGATCTGCCTGGTGGACGGCACGTGCGGGCCGCGGCAGAGGTCCTTCCAGCGCAGCTCGCCGGTCTTCGCGTCCACGTTGTCGTAGATCGTCAGCACGCCCGCGCCGACCTCAGTGGACGCCTCGTCGTCGCCCTCGGTCTTGCCCTTGATGCCGATCAGCTCGAGCTTGAACGGCTCGCTCGCGAGTTCCTCGCGCGCCTCGGCGTCGCTGACCTCGCGGCGGACGAACCGCTGGCCCTGCTTGACGATGTCCCGCATCCGCGATTCGACTGACTTCAGGTCCTCGGGAGTGAAGGCGCGGTCCACCTGGAAGTCGTAGTAGAAGCCGTTCTCGACCGGCGGGCCGATCCCCAGCTTGGCGTCGGGGAACGCCCGCTGCACGGCCTGCGCCAGCACATGCGCGGTCGAGTGCCTGATCACCGCGCGGCCGTCCGGCGAGTCGGCGGTCACCGGCTCCACCGCGTCACCGTCGGCGAGCACCCAGGCCAGGTCGCGGAGCTGACCGTTCACCCGGGCGACAACGACGTCGCGGTCCCCGGTGAACAGCTCGCCCGCGGTAGTCCCCGTCGTCACCTCGCGCTCATTCCGCTGAGCCTGGCGGTCGAGCACTTGGACACGGATCTGGGACACGGCGCTGCCTCACGTTGACGCTGGGATCGGATAACGAAGGTTCACTGGCGAACCTGGAGTTGATGCTACCCGCGTAACGACCGCGACCCGCAGCGGAATGCCACGCGTCGCCGTCGGGGCCGTCGGTCAGTGGCCGGCCGTACGGTGCCTGAACAGCCAGCTGGCGGCCGACGCCGCGACCACCAGGATGGCCGCGAAGTAGACGGCGGCCAGCAGGGCTTCGTGGCCGACCGAGGCGCCGGTCGAGGTGTGGCCCGTCCACAGCCCGCGCATCGTCTCGATCACCGGCGTGAAGGGCTGGTTGGCGGCGACCGGGCGCAGCACACGCGTCATCGTCGCGGCCGGGACGAAGGCGGTGCTCAGGTAGGGGATGAACATCAGCGCGAAGGTGGCGCCGCTGGCCGCCTCAGGGCTGCCGACCAGCAGGCCGAAGCAGGCCGCGAGCCAGGACATCGCGAGGATGAACAGCACGATCATCGCGATCGCGGCGACCCAGGCGGGCGGCCCGCCAGTCGGCCGCCAGCCGACGGCCAGGCCCGCCCCGATCACCAGCCCGGTGGCCAGCAGGTTGCGCGCCAGGCTGGCACCGATCTGGCCGGCCAGCACCGACCAGGCCGCCATCGGCATCGACCGGAACCGGTCGACGATCCCGCTGCTCATGTCCGTGGCGACGGCGACCGCGGTGGTGCCCGCACCGAAGCCCGCGCAGAGCACGATCAGGCCGGGCACGACGTAGTTGGCGTAGCCCTCGCCGTGCGCGTGGATCCCGGCGTTGAACGCGCCGCCGAAGACGTAGACGAACAGCAGCATCAAGATGACCGGCAGCGCGAGCGCGGTGATGAACGCCTCGGGGTCGCGCACGGAGCGGCGCAGGCTGCGGGCGAGCATGACCCCGGTGTCGCTGAGCCAGTCAGTGCGGCGGTACACAGGCTGGTAGGTGGCGGTGGCGGCAGTCATCGGGTCATCCCCCTGGCGTAGTTGTCTGCGTTGTCGTTGTCTGCGCGGTCATCGGCCGCGGCGGTGAGGGCGAGGAAAACCTCGTCCAGGCTGGCCACGCCCAGGCCGGACTTGAGCTGGGCCGCGGTTCCCTCGGCCACGATCCGCCCCTGGTGCAGCACGGCGATGTGGTCGGCCAGCTGCTCCGCCTCGGCCAGGTACTGGGTGGTGAGCAGCACCGTGACGCCGTCCGCGGCCAGGCCGGCCACCGCGGTCCACAGCTGCTCCCGGCTGCGCGGGTCAAGGCCGGTGGTCGGCTCGTCAAGGAAGAGCAGCTCAGGCCGGGCAATCAGGCTGACCGCCAGGTCGAGCCTGCGGCGCATGCCGCCCGAGTAGGTCTTGACCAGGCGGCGGCGCGCGTCGGCGAGGTCGAAGCCGGCCAGCAGGCTGGCCGCCCGGTCCCTGGCCGCGCGCGGCGGCAGGTGCCTGAGCCTGGCCATCATCCGCAGGTTCTCCTCGCCGGTCAGCATGTCGTCAACGGCGGCGTACTGGCCGGTGAGGCTGATCGAGCGGCGGACACCGACCGGGTCCGCCAGCAGGTCATGGCCGGCCACGGTCGCGGTGCCCGCGTCCGGCCGCAGCAGCGTGGCCAGAATGCGGATCAGCGTGGTCTTGCCCGCGCCGTTGGGACCGAGCAGCGCGACGATCCCCCCGGTGGGGACGGCCAGGTCAACCCCGTCAAGAACGGTCGTGCCGCGGAAGGCCTTGCGGATCCCGGCGGCGCTTACTGTGTATGTCATACGCACAAAGGTATGCTTGATACACAGTTTCGTCAAGGCATTGCCGGCGGCGGGCCGGGCGGGGCGTTCCGGCCAGCGGGCCGCCAGCGATAACGTGGGCCTGGAGAAGGGAGCGCACCATGGCAGAGCCGACGTCAGAGCAGCCCGCGCCGACGCCGCTGCCCCCGGGGCTTGACCTGCTGTGGGGCCGGCGAGAGCGCGGCAAGCGCGGCCCGCGGCCCGGCCTGTCGCCTGACGCGATCGTCGAAGCCGCGATCAAGCTGGCCGACGCCGAGGGCCTCGACGCCGTATCGATGGCGCGGGTGGCGGGCGAGCTCGGCTTCACTACGATGTCGCTCTACCGCTACGTCGCCAGCAAGGAAGAGCTCCTCCAGCTGATGTGGAACGGCAGCGCGACGGGCGCGGAGCATCTCGTCATCGAGGGCGACGACTGGCGGTCCCGGCTGAGAGCCTGGTCGGTCATCCAGCGCGACATGCTCGACCGGCACCCGTGGATCACCCAGATGCCGATGGCCGCTCCCCCGGTGGCGCCGAACTCGCTGCACTTCGTGGAGCGGGGCCTCGAGACCATGGACGGGATCCCGCTGCCCGATTCAGAGAAGATCAGGGTCATCGGCCTGATCGCCTCGTACACGCTCAGCGAGGCGCGGATGGCCGCCGACGGCAGGCGTGCGGCGATGGCCGCCATGGCGGCGGCGCAGGCGGCCGGGACGGACGATTCCGAGGGGCCGCCGGGGTGGACGGACTTCGAGTCGCTGCTGCGCGAACTGGTCGACGAGCGCACCTACCCGCGACTGCACCGGCTGGCCTGGGCGCCCCTGGCGGGGAGCCCGCCCACCGAGCGCGAGCAGTTCCTGGAGAGCCTGGAGACCATCCTGGACGGCATTCAGGCGCTCATCGACCGCGCCGGGGGGTAATACTGGCGGTATGGCCACGGACATCATTGCCCGGCTCGCGGTGCTCATCGACGCGGACAACGCCCAGCCGTCGATCACCGAGGGACTGCTCGCGGAGGTCGCCAAGTACGGCACCGCGCACGTCAAGCGCGCGTACGGGGACTGGACCGGGCCCAACCTGCGCGGCTGGAAAGACCAGCTGCTGGCCCAGTCGATTCAGCCAATCCAGCAGTTCGCGTACACCAGGGGCAAGAACGCGACCGACGCCGCGATGGTCATCGACGGGATGGACCTGCTCTACTCCGGGCGGTTCGACGGCTTCTGCATCGTCTCGAGCGACAGCGACTTCACCCGGCTCGCGCAGCGGCTGCGCGAGTCAGGGCTGACCGTCTACGGTTTCGGCGAGCACAAGACGCCCAAGTCGTTCGTCGCCGCCTGCGACAAGTTCATCTACATCGAGAACCTGCACTTCACCGAGGAAGAAGACGACGCCGCGGCGGACAGCGCCGGCGCCAAGCCCGCCCGGCCCGCGCCCGCCAAGGCCGCGCAGCTCAAGGGAGACGCCGCCCTGGTGAGCCTGCTCCGCAACGCGGTGCAGGCCGCGTCCGACGACGACGGGTGGGCGCCGCTCGCCGCCATCGGTAACATCATCACCAATCAGCGGCCCGACTTCGACTCCCGCAGCTACGGCTACGGCAAGCTGAGCGACCTGATCAAGGCGACCACGCTGTTCGACATCGAGCGGCGCAGCCCCGGCGACGGCAAGCAAGCGCTGATGTACGCCAGGGAGAAGCCGCGGGCCGCGACCAGGACCGCGCGCAGCAGGAAGGCCGCGGCGCCCGCTTCAGCCTGACCGGGGGCTAGACGCTCCGCCTGACCGTTCGGCGAGACGGGGCTGCCGGACGTTCCGCCGGACCGGGCGGACGTTCCGCCCGACGACCGGCGTCCCGACGTCCCGCCTGACGACCGGCGTCCGGACGTTGCGACTGACCGGGCTGCCCAACGTTCGCGCGGGCGGACGGTGTCAGCCGCTACCGTTCGGGATGACTCGGGCTTTTCTGTTGTCCGTCTTTTCCGTTATGCGACGCGGCGGGCCCGGTAGAGGTCGCGCAGCAGTGCGATCTCTGCGCCGTGGTGCAGCACTTCCTGGTTGACCCACCAGACGATGTCGATGAAGGCCTCGCCGGCGTCGCTGCCGTAGGGGAAGGTGCTGTAACCGACCGTGTCCAGCGCGGCGTCGTCGCAGTGCACCAGCGTGCCCCGCCAGGCCTCGGTCGCCGCGACGAAGGCCGCGATCCCGCCCCGCGCGTCGCCGTGCGCCGGGTAAGTCTCCTTGGTCAGCGACCGGCTGCCTGCCGTGTAATCGGCCCGCAGCGCCAGCATTTCGCTGAGGTGGCTGAGCCGCCAGGCGATGGTGGTGACGGGCGGCGGCTGCGGCTCGGGCCCCTGGTAGCCGTCCCGCCCCCAGTCCCCCGCACCGAACAGCCGCGTCGCCCGCGGCCCGGGACCGTCCGCGTGGCGCCGGACCGACCAGGCACCGGCGACCGGAGCCCACTGGTACTCCTCGTCAGTCATCGGCTCAACCTTGACCGGCGAGCCGTTGCCGCTGTCGACCGCGGGTCCCGTCATCCGGTTGATAAGTCGCAGGCAGCCCCACTCGTACTGCTCGAGCAACGGGGCCAGGCGCGCGGGGACGTCCATGGATCCATCATGCCCGACCCCGCGCGGGAAGACGGATAATCGCCGGGGTTCCCGCACACGCCTGGGGCACCGTAACTACGATTAACGTAAATAACCGGAAAGTCGGGTTCCAGAGAAAGGGGTCGCGTGACTGCCAGCGTGCCGGACGACGGGGGCGACGAGAACCTGACTCAGGGCAAGCGGCCCTTCGACCCGAGTGTGCCGAGCCCGGCCCGGATGTGGAACTACTGGGTAGGCGGCAAGGATCACTTCGCCGCCGACCGGGCGTCCGCCGAGCAGATCGCGGAGACGATACCCTCGCTGCCCGCGCTGGCCAAGTCCGTGCGGGTGTTCCTCAAGGAGATCGTGTACAGCCTGGCGGCGGAGGACGGCATCAGGCAGTTCCTCGACATCGGCACCGGGATGCCGACCGCCGACAACACGCATGAGGTCGCGCAGCGGGCGGCACCGGAGTCGCGGATCGTCTACACCGACTACGATCCCTCGGTCCTGGCACACGCCAGGGCCCTGCTCACCAGCACGCCCGCGGGCAGGACGGACTACGTTCAGGCCGACCTCCGCGACACTGAGGCGCTGCTGAAGGCGGCCGGGGGCACACTCGACTTCGGGCAGCCGGTCGCGATCCTGCTGTTCGCCGTCTTGCACTTCATCACGGACTCCGACGACCCGTACGGCGTCGTGCGCAAGCTGATGGCCGCCGCCGCGCCTGGCAGCTACCTGGTCATCGTGCACGCGCCGAGCGACCTGTTCCCCACCGACGCGATCGTCGAGCACACCCGGCGGTACAACGACTCGGGAGCCGAGTTCTTCCGGCCGCGCAGCCACGAGGAGGTCAGCCGGTTCTTCGACGGACTCGACCTGATTCCCCCTGGCGTCGCCACGCTGCACGACTGGCTGACGCCCCGCCAGGTTCCGGCCGGCAGCGGCCTCGCCTGGGCCGGGGTCGCACGCAAGCGCTGAACGCGTTACGCCCGCTGGGGTTAGGCCTGCAGGCCGTCCCAGGACCAGTGCGGCAGTGGCAGGTCCGCGGGGATGTCGGTGTCATCGGGGTGGGACAGCGCCACGGTCTCCACCGCCCAGATGATGTAACCGCGGATAGCCCCGCGGAACGCCAGGTCAGCGGGCCAGCCAGCGTCGTCGGCGGCCCGCATGAAGCAGTCGGCGAACCGGCGGCCCAGGTCGCTCATGTCGCCGTTGCCCGCGTGCAGCCGCACGAGGTAGGCCTGGTCCGCGCAGTCGGCTGAATAGCGGGCGGGGCCGCCGAACGCTTCGGCCAGGTAGGCGGCGAGCCGGCGGGTGTGCTCCGGGTTCTGGTCCGCGTGGGAAAACGGGTGGTTGAGCTCGGGGTCGGCCAGGCAGCGCGCGTGCAGGGCCGCCGCGAAGGGCTCGAACGCCTGCTCGCCGCCCGCGTGCTCGTACAGCGTCGGTCGCATATCCAGAGACTAGGCCAGGCCGGCCGGGTAGCGCAGGCTGCCCGGCTAAGCCCGGCCTGCCTGGCTAGCGCGGCCGGCGCGGCCTGGGCGGCTAGCGCACCTCGCCGAGGCGGCCGGTCGCCACGTCGAAGACGAACCCGCGGACGGCGTCCTTGTGCGGGATGAACGGGCTGGCTTTGATCCGCGCGATCGACTGGCGGACATCGCCGGCGGCGTCTGTGAATGCCTCGACCGCCCACGGAGGCCTGATCCCGGTGTCCGCTTCGACCGCGCCCTTGAACTCGTCCTCGGTGGTCTTCTGCATGCCGCAGTCGGTGTGGTGGATCAAGATGATCTCGGTCGTGCCGAGCAGCCGCTGGCTGATCGACAGAGACCGGATCATGTCGTCGGTGACCACGCCGCCCGCGTTGCGGATGACGTGCGCGTCGCCGCCGCTCAGGCCGAGCAGCGCGGCGATGTCCAGCCTGGAGTCCATGCACGCGACCACCGCGACGTGCCTGGCCGGGCGGCCGGGCAGCGAAGCCGTGTACGCCGCCGCGTAGGCGGCGTTATTTTCCAGGTACTCGTCAGCGACACTCATGCACAGGCTCCCGCGGCTCGTTACGTCTCCGGGGCGGAAGTTACCCGTATGGCACCTGAGTCATGCCCGGTCAACCGTGCAAATCGTGACAAATCAGCGAATTGCCGGTTACGCGACCTCGTTGAGCTTGCCGGTCGCCACGTCGAACACGAAGCCGCGGATCGCGTCCGTGTGCGGGACGAACGGGCTGGCCTTGATCCGCGCGACCGACTGCCTGACGTCCTCGTCTAGGTCGGCGAAGGCCTTGGCGGCCCATTCGGGCTTGATGCCGGTCTCGTCCTGGATCGCCCGCTTGAACCCGTCGTCGGTGAAGGTCAGCATGCCGCAGTCGGTGTGGTGGATGAGGATGATCTCGGTCGTCCCGAGTAGCCGCTGGCTGATCGCCAGCGAGCGGATCTCGTCGCCGGTGACCACGCCGCCCGCGTTGCGGATGACGTGCGCCTCGCCCTCCTTGAGCCCGAGGATGCCGTAGACGTTCAGCCGGGCGTCCATGCAGGCGACGACAGCGACGTGACTCGCGGGCGGTAGCGGCAGCTGGCCGCCGAACTGGGCGGCGTAGGCCTCGTTGTTCCTCAGGTACTCGTCGGTGGCGCTCATCGTCGGGCCTCCCTCATAATTCCCCCTTTGACTATCGATTAGATAGCCAATACCGGATGCTACCGCATCGGCCCGGAGCCGGCCAGCCAGCGGCCGCCGGTACACGGCCCGCGGGTCCGTAGGCCAGGGACGCGCTGCGGGCGCCAGGGACGCGGTCCGGGCGCCAGGGACGCGGTCCGGAGGCCAGGAAAATGCGGCGAAAAATCGGGGTGGCACCGATAAGAACGCCGGCGAGCGAACGTCTACCGTCTGGCAGGCGTCTACCCGGAGGGACTCTATGGCTGGCGGATTCACCGACGAGGGGCTGGCCGCGCTCGACGCGGCGCTGGCCAGGCACACGTCGAACGGCTCCGTACCGGGCCTTGTGGCGCTGGCGGCGCGCGGCGGGCAGGTTCATGTCTGCTGCTCAGGCCACCTGGCGCTCGGTGACACGGCCCCCATCGGCCGGGACGCGATCTTCCGCATCGCTTCGCTCACCAAGCCGGTCACCGGGGTGGCGGCGATGCTGCTGGTCGAGGACGGCACGCTGGCCCTCGCCGACCCGGTCGAGCGGTGGCTGCCTGAGCTGGCCGGGCGCCGGGTGCTGCGCTCGTACGGCGCGGAGCTGGCGGACACGGTGCCGGCTGCGCGCCCGGTCACGGTCGAGGACGTGCTCTCGTTCCGGCTGGGGTTCGGCAGCATCTTCACGCCGGAAACCCTGCCAGTCGCCGAGGCTGAGGTCAGGCTCGGGCTGAAGACGCTCAGCCCGCCGTGGCCGCCGACCCCGCTGACGCCTGACCAGTGGATCGCCGCGTTCGGCAGCCTGCCGCTGCTCGACCAGCCGGGCGAACGCTGGCGTTACAACACCGGGGCGACGGTGGCTGGGATCCTCGTCGAGCGGGCCGCGGGGGCTCCGCTCGCCGAGGTGCTCAGCAAGCGGGTGTTCGAGCCGCTCGGCATGGCCGACACCGCGTTCTTCGTCCCGCCGGGCAAGATGGGCCGCTTCACCAGCATGTACGCGCCCAACGAGGTCGCGGCCGTGTTCGGCGGCGAGTCCGGCGCGCCGGCGGCCGGCGGCCTTACGCTGATCGACCGGCCTGACGGCTGGTACGCCGCACCGCCGGCGCTGCCAGACGGCGCGGCCGGGCTGGTTTCCACGGTGGACGACCTGGCGGCGTTCGCCGCCATGCTGGCCGCCGACGGCGGCGGCCTGCTGTCGCCCGCGTCGGTCGCGCTGATGCGGGCCGACCGTACGACCGTGCGCGACCGGGCCGAAAATCCCTGGTTCTTCGGCCAGCACCTGGGCTGGGGGCTGATGATGTCGGTCCCCGCGGCGGGCGCCGACCCGGCGGCGGCGCCGGCGGGCCTGCCCCGGGGCTACGGCTGGGACGGCGGCAGCGGCACCGCCTGGCGCACCGATCCCGCGTCCGGTGTCACGGGCATCCTGCTCACCCAGCGCACCATGACCTCACCTGACCAGACCGCGGTGGCCAGGGACTTCTGGTCGGCCGTGTACGCGGCGGCCGCTTAGCAGGTTGACAGGTTTCATAATTTGAAATCTGTTACCAGTCGACGGTAGGGTCGACGCCATGGAGATGCGGAGACCGGGCGAGAGCCTGCGGGTGCCCGCCGTCGGCCTGGGGTGCTCGGGCATGTCGGGCGGTTACGGCCCGGCCGACGAAGCGGAGAGCGTCGCGACCATCCACGCGGCGCTCGACGCGGGCATGACCCTGCTCGACAGCGAGCAGTGATGCGGGCGGCCGCACCGCTTGACGCTGACACGATCCTGTCGGCCACTGAGGAGGTGCTGCGCCGGTACGGCCCCGCCAAGGCGACGGTCGTTGACGTGGCGCGGGCTCTCGGCGTCAGCCACACCGCCGTCTACAAGCACTTCCCCTCCAAGACCGCGCTGCGCGAAGCCGTGACGCGACGCTGGCTGAGCCGCGACCGCGACCGGCTGGCGGCGATCGCGGCCGACGCTGGCGTCCTGCCCCCGCAGCGGCTGCGCGCCTGGCTCACCGCGATGTTCGCCGCCAAGCGGGCCAAGGCAAGCGACGACCCTGAGCTGTTCACCACCTACGGGACCCTGGCGGCCGAGCACAGCGCCGCCGCCGCTGACCATGTCGCGGACCTGCTCGACCAGTTGCGGGCGATCGTGGCCGACGGCATCGCCGGCGGGTCCTTCCGCGACACCGACCCGGCCGCGGCCGCACGGGCGGTCTTCGATGCCACCACGCGTTTCCACCATCCCGCCCACGCCGCGGAATGGACCGCCGACGGCATCGAGACCGACTTGGACCGGGTATGCACCCTGGTCCTCGGCGGCCTGGTCACGCCGTAGGCCGGCTGATACGTTTCCGGCCGCCCGTCACGCAGGTTCTGCGCCGCTGCCGCGGATGACCACGACCGGGCAGGTGGCGTGGTGCACGCAGTGCTGGCCGACCGAGCCGAGCAGCGCCTCGGCGAACCCGGCGTGCCCGCGGCTGCCAACCACGAGCAGGTCAGCCCCGTCGGCCGCGTCCAGCAGGGCTCGCGCCGGGTCGTCCTGGACAACGACGGCCCGGATCTTGACCTCCGGCGCGAGGCCGGCCGCGGCGGCGACCGCCTCGTCCAGCAGCTGGTCCGCGCACTTCGCCAGGTCCGGTAGCGCCGCGGCCATCGTGTAGCCGTAGCCGTAGCTGGCCGGGACATGCCACGCGGTCACCGCGTCGACGTCCGCACCGGTCAGCCCCGCCTGCCGGACCGCCCAGGCCAGCGCGGCCTTCGACGACTCTGAGCCGTCCACGCCCACCACGATCCGCGTTCCCTCGTGCTCCTGGCCTGCCATCGTCATCAGCCTCCGTACCGCGCGGCCGGGCGGCTCGCCGCCCTGGCCGGCATCCGTTGATCCCCGCCGCTTCCATGCTGGCCGGGTTCAGGGTCTGGCTTGCAGGGCCGGAGGCCCTCATGATCGGGACGAAGGTCTCTTTCTGGGGTGGTTGGGAGTGGAATTCACTGGGCAGAAAAAGATCTTGGTAATTTTTTCGAGAATAGTACATAAAAGTTTCCATTTAGCGAAAAGATTCCGCACTAATGGCCGGACGCGGGTGCCGGATACCGGAGATGCGCGTCACGCGAGTCACGCGAGTCACGCGAGTCCTAGAAAAACCGGCTGTCCCGCGGCGCGGCCCTGGCGCCGGGTTCCGAGCTAGCCGGCCAGCGGGCGGACCGGGCCGGCTGCGCGGTGGCCGGCCGGCGGGCCGGACGCGAGGTGGCCGGCCGGCGGGCCTGCTGCGTGGTAGCCGGCGTCGGTTACCCGCTGGCGGCTGCCCGGCTGGCCGGCGGGCGGGGCGGCAGGCTGGGGCTAGCGGGCGGCTTCGAAGGCCTGGCCTACCTGCGTGACTGACGGGCCCGGGTTGAACAGGCCTGTGGTGCCGCTGCCGGCCGAGGTCGGCAGGGCGAACCAGGCGTAGCGCTGCAGGTAGGAAAGGCCGTCGAGCATGGTCGTGGCGGCGGTGAGAAAGGCGGCTTGCTGCGCCTCGGCCGGGAAGGTGGCCGTTCCGCCCGCGTAGCTGGTCAGGGCGAACTCGGTCAGCCAGATCGGCAGGTGGTACCGGGCGTAGACGGCCTGGAGGTAGCTCTCGAGCTGCTGGACGGCCGGGCCGGTGCTGAAGTCGCCGCCGTACCAGTGGACGGTAATGAAGTCGACCCGGTAACCCTTCGCCTTCGCGCCCGCCATGAACTGATCCAGCCATCCGCCCGGTGTCGCCGCGTCAGTCGCCACCGCGGGGCTGCCCAGCGTCATGCCGGTCGCCATCAGCTTGGGCCACAGGTCAAGCGCCTGCGCCACGGTCATGTTGGCCTGGCCGCTCTCGTCAGGCTCGTTAAAGCCGAGCAGAATGCGGCCCTCCTGGCCGACGGCGGCCAGGTTGGCGGCCGTGACGCTGGCGGCGCCCCAGATCATCGGCACGTAGCTGGCGCTGGCCGGAGCGGCGATGCCGCCGGGCGTGGCCGCCCAGTTGTAGTACCAGGACGCACCGGAGTCGGTGAGGGCCTGCTGCACGCCGGTGAAACTCCAGACGCTGACGCCCTTGCGCTGGCTGGTCACGGTGACCGGCGCGGTGACCGCGGGCACGGCGGGAGCCGAGGTCACGGCCGGGGTGGCAGCCGGCGGCGTGCTGGCCGTAGCGGTCGGCTTCAGGTGCGCGGAACGGGTGACGAGCGGGACCGGCCGGGCCGCCGCCGAGTCGGAGGCGGGCACGCTGCTGAGGGCGGCCGGTGCGGCCGGGTGATGTGCACGGGCGACCACCACCGTTCCGCCTGCCGCGCACGTCGCCACCGCGAGCGATACCGCCACCAGCTTCGGCTGGAGCGAGGCGGCGCCCTTGGCCAGCAGCCTGCCGTGCCGGGCATGCCGGGCCGGCCCAAGCCGCGGCCGGCTGAGCGGCCGGCCGAGCGCCCGGCTGAGCGACCACGGCGCCGACGGCGCGGACAACCCGGTCAGGATGTGCCCGGCCAGCCCGGCCGGGACGGCGAGCAGCGGCAGTCCGCCGAGCAGCCGCTCGGCCGGGATCATCTCCGCGGTCGCCGCACCGCACCAATGGCAGTCCCTGACGTGCCTGGCCAGCCGCTTGCGCCAGAGCGGGCTCGGTTCGCCGTCCCAGCCGGCCGTGATCCCGGCGACGGCGCCGCACGGCGGATACCCGCGCAGTGCGTGCACCACCATCCGCGAGGTGGCGAGGCGCTCCTTCATCCGCGCTACCCGGACGGCGGCGTGGGCCTGGGTCAGTCCGAGCCCGGCGGCGAGTTCGGCCCTGGTGAGCTCCCCCGCCGCCTCCTGCCACCAGAGCGCGAGCACCGGCCGGTCGTCGTCGTCAAGCCAGCGGGTCGCCTCGGCGGTCTGGCGGCGCTGGCCGGACAGGCCCAGCCGGTCGATCGTCTGGTCGGCGAAGTCGGGCACCGGCGCGGCCGACTCCATCACCGGGGACTCCGCCGCGGGCGGCTGAGCCAGGCGGTCCCGGTACGAGTCGCGGACCTGCCTGATCGCGATCGCGACGAGCCAGGAGCGAAAGGCCGCCGGGTCCCGGAGCTCGCCGATGGCGCGGACCGCGCGCAGCATCGTCTCCTGCACCACGTCGTCCACGTCCGGGTGCCCGTTCATGGCACGGCCCACGATGTTGTACACGAGCGGCAGGTAGCCGGCGGCCAGCGCGTTGAGCGCGGCCTTGTCACCGTCACGCGCGGCGAGAACGGTCGCGAGGTCCGCGTCGTCGCCTGATGGAGTTCGCATCACGACTAGGAGACACCACACGAGGCGCCCGATAACGGAAAATCGGCCAGAGATTTCTGTTATCCGGCCTTGCCGGCCGACGTCTCCGGTACGGGAGCGAACGGGCGCAAAAGGAGGACGCGGGTGACGGTCGGCGGTCATTTCGGGCCAGGGAAACGGGCCAACGGCAGGCAGCGGCGCTGGCGGGCACGGGCATTCGCACTGGCGGCCGCGCTGGCCGCGGTCACCTTCACCGCGGGCTGCGCGGGCCTGGGCAGCAGCGCGGGCGGGCAAGCGGCGGGCGCCGGCGGCGGGCCGGCGGGCGCTGGCAGCGCGGCCGCCGGCACCGCGGCCGGCGCGGCCGCAGCGGGCACCGTGTCTCCAGCTCAGCCGGGCACCGCGACCACGGCCGCCGTGCCGCGTACGACAGCCGGGTCCCGTTCGGCGGCTCCGGCCGCGACCGCATCCGGGGCGGCGGGCGCCACCGGGGCCGGCGGCGCATCCGGGGCTGGCGCCGGCGGCGCGTCCGCCACCTCCCCCACAGACCCGGCGGCCTCCGTACCACCCCCCACGGGGGCCGCCGGCCAGCGCCTGGTGACGTTCGTCAACAAGATGTCGCAGACGATCTGGGTCGCGGCGGCGCCAAGCGCGACCTCGCCGCTGACCGCTACCGGCTGGGTGCTGCCCGCCGGCCAGAGCGTCACCATCACCACGCCGAATAACCTGAACACCCGCTTCTGGGGCCGCACCGGCTGCGTGTTCACCAGCGCCGGCGCCGGGCACTGCCAGACGGGCGACTGCGGCGGCCTGTTCCAGTGCAAGGGCTGGGGCACGATTCCCGCCACGCTGGCCGAAGTCAACTTCGACGCCTGGGACAACCTGGACTTCTACGACGTGTCGATGGTCGACGGCTCGAATCTGCCCATGTACATCAACATCACCAAGTCGTCAGGCGGGACCGCCGACAAGATCAGCCAGAACGGCTGCGTGGCGGCCGGCTGCACCAAGCCGGTGGCCTGCCCGAGCGCGCTCGACGTGAAGGTCGGCAGCACCGTCGTCGGCTGCATCTCCGCCTGCGCCCGGCTGGGCGGAGACCAGTACTGCTGCCAGGGTGAGTGGGCGTCGCGGTCCGCCTGCGACCCGGCCCAGTGGCCGGTCGACTACGCGGCCGTGTTCAAGAGCGCCGAACCGTACGCCTACTCCTACGTGGACGACGACGCCACCAGCGTCTTCACCTGCTCGGGGGTCTGCGACTACCGCATCACGTTCGGCATCACACCGTAGCGGCCGCGGCGCGACTGCGGCCGGCTAAGCGGTCACCGGCATCACGATCACCGGTGTGGTCGTCGGCTGCGCCGTCCCGCCGGCCGGCTCCACGGTGATCCCGAGCTGGTCGCCTGGCAGCACCCCGCCGGCGAGCACCGGCGACGCCGAGCCGGAGATGCTGACCGTGAGCAAGCCGACCGAGCGGGCCTTGCCCGACGAGGTCATCACCCAGAGCTGGTACACCCGGGCGCCGGACAGTGCCGGCAGGTTCGCCGACGTGACCACCGCCTCGCGCTGCCGCACGGACAAGACGGCCGTGACCGTCCCGCCCTTCGTCGCGGGCAGCGACTCGATGCGCGCGTCAGGCGCGGCGAGCACGGCGGCGATCGCGCGGCTGTTCGCCTGTTCCTGGTTCAGCCGATGGCTGGTCGAGACCTGCGTGACGAGCAGGAACGCGACCGCGGCGGCGAGTGCCATGATGCCGGCGGTGAGGCCGGCCCGCGACAGCGGCAGGCGCCGCAGCCCGCTCCGGCTGAGCCGGTTGCGGCCGGGCGGCGGCAGCTGCCTGGTGCGCGGCACCGCCGCGAGCACCCGGGCGCGCATCTCGGGCGGCGGAGTGACCGCGGTCGCCATCCCCAGCCGGGCGGCGGTCTCCCGCAGCCCCCTGACCTCCTCGGCGCAGGAACGGCAGCGGGTCAGGTGCTTCTCGAAGTCGGCTTGCTCGTCAGCGGGCAGCGCGTCGAGGGCATAGCTGCCGGTAAGCAGGTGCAGCTCGTGACTCTGGACCATCACCAGGTCACCTCCATGCAGTCGCGCAGCCGGATAAGGCCGTCCCTGATACGGGTCTTGATCGTCCCCAACGGGACCCCGAGCAGCTCCGCTACCTGCGGATACGAATACCCGCCGTAATACGCGAGCTTAACCGACTCCGATTGCAGCGAGGTCAGGTTGCCCAGGCAGCGCCTGACCCGCTGCCGGTCAAGCTCGGTCTCCACCATCTCGGCCACGTCGTCCACGGCCTCCGGGCCTGGAATCATCTTCTGCTCCCGGGCGGTGGCCGCGTTCTCTGACCGGACCCGGTCGATGGCGCGCCGGTGGGCGATCGTCATGATCCAGGAGTTGGCGCTGCCCCGGGCGGAATCGAACCGCGAGGCGGTGCGCCATACCTCGAGCAGCACCTCCTGGGCCACTTCCTCAGACTGGGCGGGGTCGCGCAGCACCTTGCGCACCAGCCCGTACACCGGCCCGGCGAACCGGTCGTACACGGCCTCGAAAGCCTTTTGCTCGCCGCGCGCCACCTGGGCCAGCAAATCGGCCGGGTCCTGGCCACCCCCCTCCATGCGGCCAGGACCCGGCTGCTCCGGGCTACTCGAGGGAGTATTCATGGACCCTATTCGTAGGGGTACGGCGGCCGGATTGGTCCGGACACGCCGAAAGCCGGCCAGTTAAAAGACTGGCCGGCCGCCCGATCCGGGCTAGTCAGAGTTCGCGCTGGTAGTTCGCGATCCACTCAGCGGTCGTCTTGAAGCCGCCGAAGGTGTAGAAGTGCAGCTTCACGACCCCGTGCCTGCCCGGGTCGTAACCCGCCGCCAGGTCGCGCAGGAACTGGTCGGGCCCCGCCTTGTGCAGCAGGTTGGTGACCGACAGGCCGTACTTCTTGGCGATCGTGGCCGAGGTGGAGATGCCGAGCCTGGAGGCGAAGCCGAGCAGCAGCCTGACGCTGGCCGGGCCGGGTACGCCGACCCTGACCGGCAGTTCGACCCCGTGCTCGCGCACCTCCGCCAGCCAGGAAAGCACCCGGTCGGCGTCGAACTCGACCTGGGTGATGACCGAGCCGGAGAGCTGCAGCCTGGACAGCGCGGCGGCCTTCTTCTCCAGGTGCGACCACAGCACGTCGGCGGCGATGCCCGGGTGACCGTCGGGGTACCCGCCGACCGAGACGTCCCTGGCGCCGTACTCCTGCAGCACGCCTGACTCGATTAGGCTCAGCGAGTCCTCGTAGGGACCCAGCGGCTCGGCCGGGTCGCCGCCGACAGCGAAAACGCTCTCGGCCGCCCCGATGACCCGCAGCGCCGCCAGGAACTCCTCAAGGTGCTCCTGTGAGGTGATCCGGCGGGCGGAGATGTGCGGGACGGGGGTGAACCCGAGGCGCCTGACCGCCGCGGCGGCGTCCACCCGCATCTGCAGGTCCTCGTTCTCGAGGAACGTCACGTTGATCCGGGTCCCGGCCGGAATCACGCCGGCGGCGTTCTCCACCTTGGCGACGTCCTTGCCGGTCATCTCCATCGAGAAGTCGTCTAGCAGAGTGCTCACGTGATGCCCATTCCCGAAAATTCGCCTGCTCTTGTGACTTCATGGTATGGGTTCACGTGCGGAAACTTAATCCCGTCGATGACCCATTGGGGTTCGCCACAAGGGCTACCCCGCCCGGTTAGTGGCGCCGGTATCGCGTCGCTGCGTAGGCGTCGTACGGCGCGGGAGCGACCGTGGCCCGGATCCGCGGGAAGCCGAGGACGGCGTCGGGCGCGGTGCCGTCGCCCGGGTGCTCTCCCCACGTCACGGTGACCTCGGTGCCCGGCGCCGCGTGCTCCTTGTTGATGAGCGAGAGCGCCAGCACCGTGCCCGCGGTGTCCAGGGTGGCCGTCTGGTGGGTGAGGCCCACGAGCGTGCCCGGGTCGCTGGCGAGCTCGATCCGGTGCCTGGCGTAGGTGAGGTAGAAGCCGTGGCCGGCGCCGAGGGCGGCGTCGACCTCGTCTGGGTCGAGTACCAGGGTGACCTTGGTCCGCGGCGCGGTCTCCCTGGCCGCCAGCAGCGCGTCGCGGCCGATGAAGTCATGGTTGAACGAGACCGACCGGCCGTAGCCGAGTTCCCAGGGCGAGATGTAGTAGTCCTCGATGTCGGGCGAGTAGAAGCTGCCGTTGATCGGCCGCTGTCCCTCGATGCCGAACAGCGGCAGCCAGCGCCGGTAGTCCTCGAGCGCGGGGTCGGTGTAAATGGCGGGGATCGGCGAGGGGATCCAGCCGCTCTCCACGCTGGCGCTCGCGTACGCGTAAGCGCCGACGTGCACCAGGCCGAACTTCTGGCCGGCGGTGAGCAGCGTGTCCTTGACGAACGCGCCGTGCTCCCACGGGCCGATGAACTCGAACCCGTCCTGGCCGGCCATGTTGTGCCTGAGCGCGGAGAACGCCCGGCCGTCGAGGGTCACCGGCACCGAGTGGAAGAACTTCGACGGCGGCAGCGGGCCGCCGAACACGGTCTCCACCAGCTCGCGCGCCTGCGGTCCCTGGACCTGGTAGCGGAACAGCCGCGGGTCGGCGCCGCCGCGGAACGCGCTTGACGGGTCGGTGCTCAAGGCGATGTCGTAGCCGCCCTTCTCACCGTGGTACCTGACCCAGTTCTGCGCGGCGGGGATGCCGGTCAGGATGAACGCCTGGTCGCCGGTGCGGGCAAGGATGCCGTCGGTGACGATGTTGCCGCCGGCCGTCACCGGGACGAACTGCTTGGCCTGGCCGACGGCGAAGTTCTCGTAGTTGTTGGCGGAGACGTCACGCAGCAGCCGGAGGGCATCGGGGCCGTCGATGAACGTGTCGAACATGTGGTGCGAGACGTCCGACAGCGACACGGCCTCGTGCCAGGCGTGCTGCTCTGCCCGCCAGCCCGCGTACTCGGGGCCGATGTTCTCCGGGAGCCACGGCTTCGGGTCCTGCCGCCACAGCAGCTTCATCGGCGAGCCGGCCTTGTCGATCGCTTCTTGCAGGGTCGGTGCTCCCATGGACCGTCTCCTTGTGTCGCTGTCGTCGTACCGCGGTGGTCGTCCCGCTGGTGTCATATCCCGGCGCCTAGCCGCTTACGCTGGACTCGCGGCTGGGCTAAATCGATCTACTAGATCGATTTAGCCGGTAGGCTAATCCCTCGGGCGGCATTAGGCAATACGTTGAGCCAGACGAGCACGACGGGACTGGACGGTGGGGGAATGACAGGCACGACTCCGCGGGTGACGCTGAACGACGTCGCCGCCGCGAGCGGGGTGTCCCGCGCGACCGTCTCGTTCGTGCTGCGCGACTCCCCCGGCCAGTCGATTTCGGCCGCCACCAGGGAACGCGTCCGCGAGGCGGCGCGCAGCCTGGGCTACGTGCCGAACGGGATCGCGCGCGCCCTGCGCGAGGGAACCTCCCGGATCGTGGTGCTCACGATCGACGCCGTCCTCGAGGGCAACTACGCGCGCAGCTACATCCGCGGGCTCGACCTCGAACTCGCGGCGCACGAGCACGTGCTGCTCGTGCGGTACTCCCACGACGACGCCGACCGGCCAGACAAGCAGCTCATCGACGCCGTGTCACCGCGCGCGGTGCTCAGGTTCGGCGAGCCGTACCTGACCGGGCGGGAGCTCGACGACAGCGGCGGCGGCTGGCGCGACGGACTGGCCGCGCACGTCACCGCGCAGGTCGGCTACCTCGCCGCCCGCGGCCACCAGCGTATGGCGCTGGCCCTGCCCGCCCGGCCGACCCCGCTGCGCGCGGTCAGGCAGCGGTTCGCCGACCAGGCGGCGGCCGCGCTCGGCCTGCCGCCGCTGGTCCCGTTCACCGCGCAGGCCGCGCCGCCGCCAGCGCACCCGGCCGAGCCAGGGTCCCGGCCTGGGCCAGCCTTCCCCGCAGTCCCAGAACCGGGATACGGAACGGGAGCGGCTGACACCCTCAGCGCCCTGCTCGCCGTGGAGCCCCGGGTGACGGCGGTCGCCGCCTTCGACGACGACGTCGCGCTGCACGTGCTCGCGGCCATGCGCCGGGCGGGGCTGGCCGCGCCAGGCGACCTCGCCGTGATCGGCTTCGACGACAACGGCTACGGCGACTTCACCAGCCCGTCGCTCACGACCCTGCACATCGACGCCGAGGCGCACGGCCGCCAGGCGGCCCGCGCGATCCTCGGCCTCGACGCCGCCGGCCTGTCCCCCGCCCCCGGCCGCGTCATCGTAAGAGAATCAGCCTGAGCAGAACCCCTAATCTTCGCCGTAGTCGTGGTCGGGGTGGTTCTGCTCGCCGGTCCGCCAGTAGCCGCGGGTGACCAGCCGGTCAAGGCCGATGCCGCGGTCGCGGGTGAAATAGCGGCGGATGTCCCGCATCGCGGCGGACTCGCAGGCCACCCAGATCCGGGCGCCGTCAGGGATCACCGCGTCGCGGGCGGCGGCGGCGAGCTCCTGGCTGTAGACGCCGGGCTGGCGGTGGTGCCAGGTGACCGTGGTCTTGGCCGGCCCGTTGAGCTCGATCTCGTCACCGGGGCCGTCGACCTCGACGTGGACCTCGACCTCGGTCGTCTCCGGCAGCGCGTCGAGAAGGGTGCCGACCGCCGGGAGGGCGGACTCGTCGGCGGCCAGCCACCAGTGGTCAGCCGCGGGCTCGAGCGAGAACCGGCCGCCGGGGCCCGCGACCCCGAGCTTGTCACCCGGCCTGGCCCGCTTCGCCCACTCCGAGGCGGGGCCCTCGCCGTGCAGCAGGAACTGGATCTCCAGGGACTTGCTTGCGGGGTCGTAACGCCGCGGGGTATAGGTGCGCACGGTCGGCCGGGGGCCGTCGCCTTCGACGACGGTGCCGTCCGGGCCGGTCTGCGGCAGGCTCGGGGCGTCCTGGCCCTCGGCCGGCAGGAACACCTTGATGTGCGACGTCGGCGCGGCGTCGGTGAACCCGTCGAGTTCGTCGCCGGTCACGAACACGGATACCAGCCGGGGGGAGACGCTGGAGACCGACACGACCTCGACGGGCTTCGGCGGCTTGCGCCGGCGTCGCGGGCCGCCCGGCCCGCCCGGTGCTGCTGGAGTGGTCACGGAAACGTCCTCTCGTTATGAATGCCTGGTCAGGTTATGACCGTCTGCTCGCGGTGCACCGAACAGTGCCCGGCTAGAACTTCTCGACGGCGGGGATGACCCGCTCGGCCAGCAGGTCGAGCTGTCCCGGCTTGCTCACCCGGAGCAGGGAACCGTGCACCTGGCTGTAGCCGAGCTCGGCGATCCGGTGCAGGTTCTCGATTGCCTGGTTGACGTTCTCGCCGTTTTCGCCCAGGTCGTAGCGGGTCTGGGCGGTCTTCTCGATCTCGTCGTAGTCGCGGCCCTCGTTGACGCAGTGCTCCCGGAGCACGTCGAGCTTGTGCGCGGTTTCCTCAAGGTTGTAGGCCGCGATGTTGCACGCGTCGGCATACTTCGCGACCAGCTTCAGCGTCTTCTTCTCCCCGCTGCCGCCGATCAGGATCGGCGGGTGCGGCCGGGACAGCACCTGCGGGACGTTGAGTGTGCGGGCCAGGTGGTAGTGCTGGCCGTCGAACGGCGCGTCGCTGTCGCTCCACATCTGCTTCATGATGAGGAGCGCTTCCTCGAGCCGCTCGAACCGCTCGGCCAGCGGCGGGAAGAACAGCCCGAGGCCGGCCGACTCGTCGGCGTTCCAGGCCGCGCCGATGCCCAGGATCGCCCGCCCGCCTGACAGCACGTCCAGCGTGCTCACGGCCTTGGCCAGCAGCCCGGGATCGCGGTAGACGACGGCGGTGACCATGGCGAGCAGCTTGACCCGCTCGGTCTTGGCCGCCAGCCAGCCGAGCGCCGTGTAGCACTCGAGCATCTCGTGCTCGGGCGGTCCGAGCGTGCGGATCTGCCAGAGGTGGTCCATGACACTGATCCGGTCGACGCCGGCTTCCTCGGCGCGCTGGGCGATCTCGGCGAGCTTGAACCGCAGCTCGGGCGCGCCGCCATCCCAGGTGAAGTCCGAAATATGCAGACCCAGTTTCATGGTTCAACCCTAATCCCGGCGGCGGCTCAGGAACGGACGCGGGGCTGCGGGCGGCGCCGGGAACAGGGCGGCGGCGCGAATGATTAGAGTTCGCCCGCTGCGCGGTACGGCCGTTGATCTGCTGATCCGGGCCACCGTAGGCTGGCGGCGCCGACCGTATGACTGAACGTCTTGACTAGCTGGGAGAAACCCGATGACACTGCCGTTCGCGGATGCCAGGAAGCTTGCCGACGACGCGCGCGCCCGTGGCCTGGAACTCGGCAAGGCACTGTCCATCGCGGTGGTCGACTACGGCGGCTTCGTGGTGCTGGTCGAGCGGATGGACGGCGCGCGTCCGATGACCCCGTCGATCGCGCTGTCCAAGGCCTACTCGGCGGCGGTCATGCAGCGGCCCACCTACATGCTCGAGGGCTGGCGCAACTCCGACCCGGTCTTCTTCACCCAGGTCGGCCGGATGGGCCAGCACCCGATTGTCGCCACCAAGGGCGGCTTCACGCTGAAGCGCGACGGGGAGATCGTCGGCGGCTTCGGCATCTCCGGCGGCAGTCCCGACGAGGACCAGAAGGTCTGCGAGGAAGTCCTGCGGGCGGCCGGGTTCGACCTCGACTTCCCCGAGTGGGCCGGGTCGCGCAAGCCGCACTGACGTTCCTGCCCAGCACACACACGGTCTGACTAGCACATACGGAGGCTCCGATGGCTGACGACTTCGGATATCACATCGACCATCACGGCTCGCTGGTCAGGCCGGCGTCGCTGCTCGCCACCCGGGCGGCCGGCCCAGGCGCCGACGCGCTGGCGACGGCGACCGACGAGGCGGTGGTCACGCTCGCGCACGAGCTGCGCAGGCTGACGCTGAACGCGATGAGCGACGGCCAGTTCCGACGCGGCTACCTTGAGTCGGTCGTGCACGACCAGGTCGCCGGCTTCGCGCCCGCGGCCGGCGCCACGCCGCTGGCCGAACTGGCCGGGATCAGCGCCGCCCGGGTACGCGCGGTGCCCGACGCGGGCGCGCTGAGCGCTTCCGGGCGGCTGGCGCAGGCGGAGGCGGCGCCGGTCATCGCCACCGTCGACCGCTCGGTGTTCGTACAGCTGCCCTCGCCTGGCTACCTCGCGGCGGCCGGGTCCGCGCTGGTCAGCGCGGCCGACCTGGACGCGGTGCAGGCGGCCGGGGCGGCACTCGCGGCCATCCTGCGGGCCGAGATCACCGCGCTCGCGGCGGACGGCGTGATGTACGTGGCGCTGGAGAACCCGCTGTACGCGCCCCTGCTGACGGTGGACGGGCGGGCCGCCGCGGCGGCAGCGGGCATCGACGTGGCGGCCGCGCTGACCGCGCTTATCGAGGCCGACCGGGCGGTGTTCGCCGGGCTCGACGTGCACCCTGACTTCCGGGTCGGGCTTGACCTGACCGACAGCGGACCGCTGCCAGGCACCGCGTCGGGCTACGACACCGCCGCGGTCGCCGCGCTGCTCGACGAGTCGCCGTTCCCCCGGTTCAGCATCGACTACCCGGCCGACCCCGCCACCAGGTTCCCGGTCGACCTAGTCAAGCCGGGCATCGTCATCAGCCTCGGCGTGGTCGACGTCGCCAGCCCCGCGGCCGAGGCCGTCGACGAGCTGCTCGACCGGCTCGACCCCATCGCCGGGGAACGCGGCGACGCGGACATCGCGGTCGCCACCAACGGCGGGTTCGCCCAGGTCGCCGACCAGCCGCTGATGACCGCGGCCGAGCAGCGGGCCAAGCTCCAGCTGGTCGAGATGGTCGCCAGGTACTACTGGGGCAACGAGATCTGACCTGGCAGGATACCGGCGGGGGGGCCTTTCTGGCCGCCTCACCGCCGGTTTTCACGCCCCGGTCATCGAGCTGACGTTGAACGTCGAGTCCTTCTCCGGGAGGAAGCCGAACTGGACCATGGCGCTGAGCACGCGCTGCAGCCGCTGCGGGTCGACCGACAGCGGGAATTCGGGCAGCGCCATCACCGCCGCGGTCATCGCCGGCACCTGGAGGAACTTCTCCGTCGCCTGCTCGACCGCGCCGCGGTCGGTGTCGGCGATCTCCTGGCCCTTGGTCAGCGCGGACACGAATGCGCGGAGCGTCGCCGGGTACTTCTGCGCCCACTGCTGGGTCACCGCGAAACCCTGGATGGGGAAGTCCGTGGTGCCGCCCTGGTCCAGGTCGGCGACCTCGGTCAGGCCGTACTGCTCCTCGCCCTCGCTGACGAACGGCTCGGGCACCGGCGCCGCCGCCACCGCCTTCTTGCTGAGCATCGCGGGCGCCGCGGGGAGCGCGATGCCCGGCTTGAAGCGCACGTCCCTGGACGAGATGTCGTTGTCAGACAGCAGCGAGTCCACCAGCAGGGTGGCGATGTCGCCGGACGCCGCGACCGAGATCGTGCTGCCCTTGAGCTGGGTGACCGACTTGATCTTGGACGTGGCCGGCGCGAGGAGCGCGAGCTCGTTCGGCTGCAGGACCGAGGCCTCGGCGATGATCTTCAGGCGCGCGCCGTCCTCCATCTCGTTGTCGAGGTAGGTGACGTAGTCCGCGCTCGAGATGTCGTAGGTGCCCTTCTCGATCCCGGTGACGGTCGCCTGGCTGCCGCTGTACACCTCGTCGATCTTGACGTTCAGCCCGGCCGCCGCGAACAGGCCGTCCATCTGGGCGATGTACAGGCCGGCCGAGTCGATCGACGGGAAGTCAGCGACGGTAATGTCCGGTTTCTCCGGGCTGGCCGCCTGGGCGCCGTTCGAGCAGGCAGCGGTGGCCGCGGCAAGGCTGAGCGCGATCGCCGCGGCGACGGCGAAGCGCGGGCGAATACCGCAGAACCGCATTGTTCTCCCTGCTAATTCGGCATGTCCCGGCTAACCGGCACATGCGTTAAAACCATTCGTCGATCATCCAGCGATGTGACAGGGGTCTCAATCACACGGCGGAACCGGTCCGCCCGGTCGGCGAATCATAAGGTTTCAAATGCCGCAGGAGTCACCATGAGTCACTAAAAGAGCACAGATCCGCATTAGCTGGAACGCGAACGGGCGGTCGGGCGCAGGGCCCGGCCGCCCGTCCGGAGGGGCGTCGGAGTGGCTAAGTGGCCCGGCGGTGCAGCAGGGTGGAGATCGTCACGGCGATCACCAGCACGCCGCCGTAGAAGACCTGGGAGACCCACGCCTCAAGGCCGAGCAGCTGCAGTCCGAGGATGCCGGTCTCGAGGAAGTAGATGCCGACCAGCGTGCCGAGCGGGTTGAAACGGCCCGGCTCGAAGATCGCGGTGCCGAGGAAGACCGCCGCGAACGTCGGCAGCAGGTAGCTGTCGGAGGTGGTCGGGTTGTAGCCGCCGATGGCGGCCACTGCGATGACCGCGCCGATGCCGGACAGCAGGCCGGCGAAGACGAACGAGCCGAACCTGATCCGGTCGACCCGCACGCCGGACAGCCGGCTGACCTCCCGGCTCGCGCCGACGAAGCGCATGTGCCGGCCGAGCGGGGTGAACGCCAGCAGGTAGGCGAAGCCGAGCACCAGCACGATGCCGTAGTAGAAGGAGATTGGCAGGCCGCCGACGTCCGTGTTGGCGATCTTCTGGAACCCGCTCGGCAGGCCGCTGATCGTGTTCAAGTCGGACATCCACAGCGAGATGCCCTCAAGCAGCGTGGACATGCCGAGCGTGACCACGATGGTGTTCACGTTCAGCTTCACCACCAGGAAGCCGTTGACGGCGCCGACCAGCACGCATGCGAGGACCGCGACGATCGAGGCCGGCCATACGTTCCAGCCGTGGTTGACGACCAGGACGGGCAGGATCGTCGCGCCGAAGCCGAAGACCGCCGGCACTGACAGGTCGACGAACTCGCCCACGACGATCGTGCAGATCAGCGCCATCGTCATGAAGACCAGCGCGTACTGCGAGCCGAAGATCGTCTGGAACGTCCCGGTGTGCGGGAACAGGCTCGGCTCAGTGCCCCAGTAGACCGCGATCATCGCGGCCCACACGACGAGGATGGCGAACCGCGGCGCTAGCTGCTTGCCTGCGAACAGCGAGCGTCGCTCCCTGGCATGACCGCCTGGACCGGCCGGCTGCCCCTGAGCCTCGGTGCCGGCCACTGCGACATCGCCGGCGTCGTCTCGGGTGGTGTCCATCAGCTGGCCACCCCTTTCCAGTTGGTTTCCTGGTCCTGCGGGCGCCGCGCGTCGCCGGCGCCGCCAGCCGATCCGAACGTGGCGTGGATGATGTCGTCCTGAGTCATATCGCCGGTCAGTTCCGCGGTCACCTGGCCCTCGCGGAACACCAGCACCCGGTCGCAGAGCACCGCGAGGTCCGCGGCGTCGACCGATGAGATGATCACGCCGCAGCCGCCGGCCGCGGCCTCGCGGATCGCGTCGATGATGTCGTGCCTGGCCCCGACGTCGACCGCCTGGGTCGGCTCGTGCAGCACCAGCAGGGCGGGCTTGCCCGCCAGCCACTTGCCGAGCAGCACCTTCTGCTGGTTGCCGCCGGACATGGTGCCGACCAGCTTGTGCGGGTCAGGCGGCTTGATGTCGAGCTTCTTGATCATGGCGGCCGTCTCCTCGGCCTGCCAGCCGCCGCCGATGCGCAGCCGGCCGCCGCGCTCGCGCACCCGCGGCAGCGTGAGGTTCTGGGTCACGGTCATGTCGCCGGCCAGCCCCTGCTCAAGGCGGCGCTCGGCTACGAAGGCGACTCCTGCCCTGATGAACTCCTCGTTCGAGTCGCGCCGCGGCTTGAGGCTGAGCTTCTTGCCGTTGACGGTCAGCGACCCGGCCCGGGCCTCGCGCGCGCCGCCGACCGCCTCGGCGGCCGCGACCGCACCGGAGCCGACCAGGCCGGTCATGCCGACGATCTCGCCCTTCCGCACGTCGAGGTCAAAGTCCCTGACCGAACGGACGACCAGGTGGCGGACCTCGGCGGCCGGCTCGTCGGTGGCGTGGCTGGCGACCCGGTTCTGGGTGACCAGGTGCCGGCCGAGCATCAGCCGGGTCAGGCCCGCCTCGTCGGTTTCCTTGGTCGGGATACCCGTCTCGACGACCTGTCCGTCGCGCATGACCGTGACCCGGTCGGTCACCTCCACGACCTCTTCGAGCTGGTGGGAGATCATCAGCACCGAGGCGCCGCTGTCGATGACGCCGCGGACCAGGCGGAAGAACCGGCCGCGGGCCGACTTGCCCATCGCCCGGGTGGACTCGTCGAAGATGATCAGGCCGCCGCCGGGCTCGTGGTCCTGCATCGCCCGGGCGATCGCGACCGCCGCCCGGTCTTCCGCGGACAGCTCGCCCACCACGTCGTTCACGTCGACGTCGGCGCCGAGCCTGGTGAGGACCGCGCTGACGGCCGCGCGCTCCGCCTTGCCGTCGATCCTGCGCAGCAGGCCGCCGGACGCCTTGAACCGGCCGAGCCTGACGTTCTCCCAGACCGTCCGGTCGTCCACCAGACCGAGGTTCTGGTGGACGACCGACAGTCCGGCGGCGCGGGCCTCGAGCGGGCGGACGGGCAGCGCGAGCGCCCGCCCGTCCACCGTGATGCTGGCACCGGGGTCTGGCGTGTAGATCCCGGTCAAGATCTTGACCAGGGTCGACTTGCCGCAGCCGTTCTGGCCTACCAGGCCGTGCAGCTCCCCGGGTGCGATGCTCAGCCCGATGTCGCGCAGCACCCGTGCCGACCCGAAGGCCTTGGACAGGTGCGCGACCTCGAGGCGGTGCTGCCCTGTGCCGTCAGGCTGCCGCGCCCCTGACGGTCCGGCCTGCGAGTCGGACACGACTGCATTCACTCCTTTGTCACCCCACGCCCCAGAGCTTTTCGAACGAGCTCTGGTAGGACGAGTCGCCGAACCAGGCGCCAGACCCCTGGGCCGCGTTCGTGACCTGGATCGTACCGATATTGTCCTTGGTGAACAGCCGCGACGGGAACGTCTCGTTCGCCGGGCCGGTCTTGGTCGCCATTCGCAGGATCTCGTCGGTCAGCGCCCAGCCAGCGTAGGCCTGGTCGACCGCTACCACGGCCTTGACCTGCGTGTTGCCCTTAAGCAGTCCGAGGCCGTTCACCGAGCCGCCGGCGACCGACAGCGAGATGTCGGTCTTGTTGGACTGCTGGATGCCCTGCACCGTGGCCTGGAGGCTGTCCTCGAACTCGGTGTAGTAGTAGGTCGCGTCCGGGTTCTGCAGCAGGGCCGAGCTGGTGGCCGAGGCGATCAGCGCGGTCGTCGACGCGGTGATCTGCTTGACGGTGACCGTGCAGGCCGGGCAGTACTGCTTGTAGATGTCAAGCGAGTCGGTCACGTACTGGATGGACGACGGGGAGTCGGCCTCCTCGGCGATGATCGCGTTGGCCTTGCCCGCCGAGTCGGCGATCATCCACCAGGCGATCTGCGTCGGCTGGTTGGTCACGCCCTCGACGTAGGAGACGGAGTTGGTGTTCTTGGTACCGGACGGCGGGTACTGGTCGGCGATGATGACCGGGATGCCCTTGCCCGTGGCCGCGTTGAACGCGTTCTCGGCCATGCCGTACGGAATCGAGTCGGCGATGATGCCGGCCGCGCCTGCCCCGCTCGCCTGGCTGACGCACGAGGCGATCGCGGCCGGCTGGGCGTTGCCGTTGCAGACCTGCAGCTTGGCGCCGACGGAGGCGAGCGCGGTCTTCATGGTCGCCGCGGTCACGACGAAACCGGGGATGAACTGGATGAGCGGGATGTAGTAGAACGTCTTGCCCTTAAGGCTGGACACGTTCGACACGCTCGTCGTCGGAACGGGGTAGGCGCTGGTGGTCGCCTCAAGCTGAGTGACCATCTGCTGGGCCTTCGCCGCCCCGGACGACGCCGAGCTAGTCGCGGAGGCTGAAGAGCTTGCCGAGGTCGCCGACCCGGCTGCCGTGCTGCTGCTTGAGCTCGAACTGCAGGCCGCGAGCAGGGCCGCCGCGGTCAGCGCGGCGCCCGGCGCGAGCCAGCGCTTCCATTTATGCGTCATTGCGTTTGGATCCTCCATCCCACCGCTCACGTCATACGCGTGAACGCTTGTTTTCTACTCCGTAACTCATGTCGCGTGGCGAACGCTAAGGCTTCGCCATCCGCGACTGAGGGATCCGGCCGCCGCTCAATGCCCGCAAGCGGGACCAGGTCAAGCCGGATCCGGTCCTCCAGCGCGGGCAGGACGACCCCGGCCAGCCAGGTGCCGAAATGCGGGGTGGCCCGGTGCGCGGCGAAGGCGTCCTCGTCGGCGTAACGCTCGAAGAGGACGAACAGCGCGGGGTCATTCGGGTCGCGGAACACCTGGTAGTCACGGTTTCCCGGCTCCGCCCTGGTGGGCGCCACCATGTTCCTCAGTGCTTCCTCGACGCGGTCCGTTTCACCCGCGCGCACCCGGTACTGGGCGATGACCACGAATTCCATCGTCAACCTCTCATACAGACTGCGGGAATTCTGTCTGCAGAGGCTCGCCCGGGGGAATCGCCCTAGCGTACATCTAAGGTTGCGCCGCAGACTGCTGACCTGGCCTTCACGGCTTCTTAGGATGACCAGCGCCGCGTCTTAACGGGCGGGGCACCGGTGCGCCAGGCCAGCGCGTCACGGCCGCCACGGCCGCGGGCGCCGCGGGCGGCAGCGCATCCGGTTCCGATAGCTCGATGGGGAAGCAGAGGCTCGATGCTGGAAGTCAGGGACCCGGCCGACGTACGTTCCGTCGTCGCGGAAGTGCCGGCGATGACCGCGGCCGAGGTGGCGGCGGCGTACGACCGCGCCAGGGCGGCGTTCGAGGGCTGGCGCCGGGTCAACCCGCTTGACCGCGCGGCGGTGCTCACCCGGGCCGCGGACCTCATCAGGGCCCGCGTTGACGACGGCGCCGTGACGCTGGTCAGGGAAAACGGCAAGACGCTGGCCGAGGCCAGGACCGAGGTGACCAAGACCGCCGACTTCCTCGACTACTACGCGTCCTTCGCCCGCCAGCCCTGGGGCGAGCTGCTGTCCGACGCGCGGCCAGGCACGTCGACCTCGGTACGGGTCGAGCCGATCGGTGTGGTGCTCGCCATCTGCCCGTGGAACGACCCGCTGATCACCCCGGCCAGGAAGCTGGGCCCGGCGCTGGTCGCCGGCAACGCGGTGGTGCTGAAGGCGGCCTCGCAGACGCCCGGTATCGCGATCTGGGCCGCCGCCCTGCTGGCCGAGGCGGGCCTGCCCGACGGGGTGGTCCAGGTGGTCACCGGCCGCAACAGCGAGATCTCGGACGCGCTGCTCGCCGCACCCGACGCCGTCACCTTCACCGGCTCCAACGAGGTCGGCGCCTACCTGCGCCGCACGCTGGCCGACCGCAACGTGCGGCTGCAGGCCGAGCTCGGCGGCAAGAACGTGTCGGTGGTGCTCGCCGACGCCGACCTCGACATGGCCGCGGCGACGCTCGTCAGCGCCGCGTTCGCGCAGGCGGGCCAGCGGTGCACCGCCACCAGCCGGCTGATCGTCGAGGAGACCGTGGCCGCTGACCTGCAGGCGCGGCTGCGGGAGAAGATGACCCAGATCGTGGTCGGTCCAGGGCTCGACCCGGCGACCACGATGGGACCGCTGTCCTACGCGGGGCACCGCGACGGAGTGCTCGAGCACATCGAGCGGGCGCGGAAGGAAGGCGCCGCGGTCATCGCAGGCGGCGGCGCGCCGGCGGCCGGCGAGCTCGCCTACGGCTGCTACGTCGAGCCGACCCTGATCAGCGTGAGCCCCGCGCAGTCGCTGTGGCGCGAGGAGGTGTTCGGCCCGGTTCTCGCGGTCACCACCGCGGGCGGGTTCGACGAGGCGGTGCGGCTGGCCAACGACACCGTCTACGGCCTGGCCGCCGCGGTGTTCACCACCAGCCTGACGTACGCGAACAAGTTCATTGATCTCGCCGAGGCCGGCCAGGTGGCGGTGAACCTGCCGACCGCCGGCTGGGACGTGCACCACCCGTTCGGCGGGTTCCACGAGTCCGGCTCCGCCTTCAAGGAGCAGGGCAGCCCCGGTATCCGCTTCTACACGCGGATCAAGACGGCCGCGACGAGGTTCGTGTGGTAGCCGAAGACACGGTGGGGATCGTCGGGGCCGGCATCGTCGGCCTCGCGGTCGCGCGCCAGCTGACGGCCGCGGGAGTGGCGGTCACGGTCTTCGAGAAGGAGGCCGCCGTCGCCAGGCACCAGACCGGGCACAACTCCGGGGTGGTGCACGCGGGCATCTACTACGCGCCCGGTTCCGCCAAGGCCCGGATGACCAGGCGCGGTGTCGGCCTGCTGAAGGCCTACTGCACCGAGAAGGGCCTGGTCTACGACGAGGTCGGCAAGCTGGTGGTCGCGCGCGACGAGGGCGAGGTGGTCAAGCTCCGCGAGCTTGAGCGCCGCTCGAAGATCAACCAGGTGCCGGGCCTCAAATGGCTCGACCAGGCCGGACTGCGCGAGTTCGAGCCAGACGTGGCGGGCGTGGCCGCGCTGCTGTCCCCCTCGACGGCGATCGTGGACTACCCGGCGATCGCCCGGTCCTTCGCCGCCGACGTGACCGCGGCAGGCGGGCAGGTGCTGCTCAGCACTCCGGTGACCGGGCTGCGGCTGACGGGCGCGGCCGACGGCGCGGTCGAGGTGACCACCCCCGGCCGCTCGTACCGCTTCGGCAGGCTCATCATCTGCGCCGGCCTGCAGGCCGACCTGCTGGCGGCCGCCGCCGGCGACACCCGGGCACCGGAGATCGTCCCGTTCCGGGGCGAGTACCTGCGCCTCACGCCGCCGGCGGCGGCCCGGGTCAAGCGGATGATCTACCCGGTGCCCGACCCGCGCTACCCGTTCCTCGGCGTGCACCTGACGCCGCGGGTCGACGGGACCGCCGACCTAGGCCCGAACGCGGTGCTCGCCCTGGCCCGCGAGGGCTACCGGCGGACCGACGTCAGCCTGGCCGACCTGGCCAGGCTGGGCAAGTCGGGGGCGTTCTGGCGCCTCGCCCGCCAGCACTGGATGACCGGCGTGCGCGAGTACCGCGGGTCATTCATCAGGCGCGCCTACCTCGCCGAGGCCAGGACGTACCTCCCCTGGATCACCCTGGCCGACGTGACCAGCGCTCCCGCCGGCGTGCGGGCGCAGGCCGTCGATGCCAACGGCGGGCTGGTCGACGACTTCAGGATCAGCCAGACCGGGCCCGTCACCTCGATCCGCAACGCACCGTCGCCGGCCGCGACGGCCTCGATGGCGATTGCCGAGCACATCATCGAGGAACTCAAGCTCCCGTTCAGTAACGAAGAAAGGTAACGCTTCCGTGTTCATTGTCGACACCCAGGTCCACATCTGGAAAGAAGAGACCCCCGACCGGCCGTGGATCCCCGGCGCCCGCGAGCGCATGCGCCTCAACGGGCACCGCGAGGCGGCCTTCACCTACCAGGAGTGCATCGGCCTGATGGACGAGGCCGGCGTGGACCGGGTGCTCATCGTCCCGCCGTCCTGGGAGGGCGACAGGATCGACTACGCCCTCGAGGCGTGCGAGGCCTACCCGGGCCGCTTCGGCATCATGGCCCGCGTGCCGCAGAACAAGCCGGTCGAGGGCGAGGCGCTGATGCGCGAGTACGCCCAGAACCCGCACGTCAAGGGCTGCCGGCTGACCTTCCACCGGCCGCAGGACCGTAACTGGATGATCGACGGCACCAACGACTGGTACTGGCCCCTCGCCGAGGAACTCGGCCTGGTCACCATGGTGCACGCGCCGATCTGGAAGGCCGAGCTCGGCCAGATCGCGGACCGGCACCCGAACCTGAAGATCATCATCGACCACATGGGCATCATGGCCCGCTGCGTCGACGACGCGATCGGCTACTGGGTCTCGGAAACCGCCGACTTGCACACGCACCCGAACATCTACGTGAAGATCTCGGCGCTGCCCGGCTACTCCACCCAGCCGTTCCCCAACATGAACATCGCCAGGTACGTGCGCGAGATGGTCGACAAGATGGGTCCCGAGCGCTGCTTCTGGGGCACCGACCTGACCAGGCTCCTCGAGCACGGGCTCACCTACACCGACACGATCGAGCAGTTCACCAAGTACTACCCGTTCACCGAGGCCGAGCTCGAGTGGATCATGGGCCGCGGCATCTCCGAGTGCCTCGGCTGGCCCGTCCCGGCCAAGGTCGAGGGATGACGCAGGCCCCAGGCGGCCCCGCCGAGGGAGGCACGGACCCAGGCCGCATCCCCCTGGACGGGGGCGATGCGGTGCTCCAGGCCGCGACCGACCTGGGCGCCGACTACATCTTCTCGTCCGCCGGCTCCGAATGGGCGCCGGTGTGGGAGGCGCTTGCCCGTCGTGACGCGGCCGATGAGGCCGCGGCGGCGGGCGGGGCCGGGGCTTCCGGCGGGCACGGTGCTTCCGACGGGCACAGTGCTTCCGGCGGGCACAGTGCCGGCCCGCGGTACCTGGACCTGACCCATGAGACCCTCGCGGTCGCGATGGCCACCGGGTACGCCGTGGCGACCGGCCGCGGCCAGGTCGTGCTGCTGCACGCGGCGGCCGGGCTGCTGCAGGGGGCCAATGCCATCCACGGGGCGCTGCTCACCGGCGCGCCGATGGTGGTCTGCTCGGGCGAATCGACCGGGTACGGCGACGCGGCCGGGCCCGACCCCGGTTCGCAGTGGTACCGGAACCTGTCGGTCGTCGGCGGCCCTCAGGCCATCGCCGCCCCGTTCACCAAGTGGGCCAACGCCGCCGCCGACGTGTCGGTTCTCTACGGCATGATCAAGCGGGGCGGCGAGCTGGCCGCGCAGGCGCCGGCCGGACCGGTCTACGTCAACACGCCGGTCGAGGTGCTGCTCGCACCGTGGCGGCCGGCCGCGACCGGGCCCGTTCCAGCGACCCGGGTCAACGGCACGATGGCGGTGCCCGAGAACATCGAGACCGCCGTCCGGCTGCTCGCCGCCGCGCAGCGGCCGGTGCTGGTGACCGAGACGGCGGGCCGTGACGCGGAAACGTTCGCGGCGCTTGTCGAGCTGGCCGGCCTGCTCGCCATCCCGGTGGTCGAGCCGCAGTCCGCGGTCAGCTCGAGCTTCCCGCGCAGCAGCCCGCTGCACGCGGGCGGCGAGCTCGGCCCGCTCGCGGCCGACGCGGACCTGGTCGTGCTGCTCGGCTGCCGGTCGCCCTGGTATCCGCCGAGCGCCAGGCAGGGCAACGCCACCGTCCTGGTGATCGACGAGGTGCCGCACCGGCCGCACATGGCCTACCAGGTACTCACGGCCGACCACTACGTCGGCGGCGCGGCCGCGCCCACGCTGCGGGCGATCACCGCCGGCCTGCGCGCGCACGGTATCGACGAGGAAGTCGTCGCGGCCAGGCGGAACCGGGTCACGGCGTCGCACGGCGCCGCCGACGCGGCCCGCAGGGACGCCGAGTCGAAGGCGCTGTCCGCCGCGGGCGGCCCGGTCGACCCGGCCGCCGTGGGGGCCACCCTGCGCGAGCTGATCGGCGACGACGCCGTGGTCATCGACGAGACGATCACCCACAGCCGGACGCTGACCAGGCACCTGATGGCCGACACCCCCGGCCGGTACGCCTACGTGCAGGGCGGCCTCGGCCAGGGCCTCGGCGTCGCGCTCGGCACCAGGCTCGCCGTCGGCGACCGCTTGACGGTGCTGACCGTCGGCGACGGGACCTGGCTGTACAACCCCGTCCCGCAGGCGCTGATGGCGTCGGCGCAGTACGGGCTGCCGCTGCTCGTGGTGATCTTCAACAACAACAAGTACCTGTCCATGCGGTTCAACCTGACCCGGGCGTACCCGGAGGGCACGTACGTGACCAGGAAGAGCGGCTACGGCGTGGACCTGTCGGCGCAGCCCGACGCCGCGGCCGTGGCGGCCGCGGCGGGCGCGGCCGGCTTCACCGTGACCAGCACACCGGAACTCGCGCCCACGCTTGAGAAGGCGATCGCCGCCGTGCGGGCCGGCCAGACCGCGGTCGTCAACGTCCACCTAACTCGCTGAACTGGCCGGACGCGGGCCGGGCCGAACATGCGGCCCGGCCGGCCGGGCGGTTGAAGCGGCCATACCAAACAGGAGGCTTACCGATGTCTGAAGGAACGCCGGCGCCGGCACCGGCCGCGAAGGCACCGCCCGCGAAGGTGCTGGTCGGCGCCGAGGAGCTGAAGGCGCTCGTCGCCGGGATCTTCGCGGCCCGCGGCGCCCGGCCAGCCGACGCCGCCGCCGTGGCGGACGCGCTCGTCTGGGCCAACCTCCGCGGTGTCGACTCGCACGGGGTATCCCGGGTACCGCGGTACCTCGAGCTGTTCGACAAGGGCGAGTCGGTGCCGGCCGCGGTGCCGTCCGTGGAACGGCCGCGGGCCGCGATCGCGATCGTCGACGCGCACGCGGCGCCTGGACCAGTCGCGATGATCCGGGCCGCCGACGAGGCGATCGCCGGCGCCCGTGAGTGCGGCATCGGCTGGGCCTCGGTCCGCGGGACCGTGCACACCGGTGCCATCGGCTACTACGCGAGCAGGATCGCCGACGCGGGCATGGCCGCCGTCGGCGTGGTGGCCGGCGTGCCCAACATGGCCTACGCGGGTGCGAAGGGGGCCGCCGTCGCCACCAGCCCGCTGGCCGTGGCCGTGCCCGCGGGCAAGCACGAGGTGGTGCTGCTCGACATGGCCACCGCGGTGATGGCCCTGGGCCGGATCGCCCAGCTCAAGGCGGCGGGCAAGGAACTGCCGCCCGGCGTCGCGCTCACCGCGGACGGCGAGCCGACCACCGACCCCGCCCTGGCCAAGGTGCCGACCCCGGTCGGCGGGGCCAAGGGCGCGGGCATGTCCCTGGTCTTCGAGATGCTGGCCAGCGGCCTGGTCGCCAACCCGATCGTGCCGTCCTTCCATTCCGGCACGAAGGAAGGCAAGCGGCACAGGCAGAACGGGTTCCTGCTCGCCATCGATATCGCGGCGTTCCTGCCCGTCGCGGAGTTCACCGCGACGATCGACGACACGGTGGACGCGATCAAGTCGCTGCCTGCGGCCGAGGGCACCAGCGAGATCCTCGTTCCCGGCGAGCGCGGCCGCCGCACGGCGGTACAGCGGGGCGGCGGCGGTATCCCGCTCGGTCCCAAGGTCTGGCGCGAGCTGACCGAGATCGCCACCGGGCTGGACGTGCCGGTGCCCGCCCCGCTCGGTTAGCCTGCCTCAGCGCTGCCAGGGCGGCCGGGCCGGGCCGCACCCGTTCTCCCTGGCAGCGTCAATGCTGTGGTTAACTGGATGTGAATGCATTGGCATCCGAATGTGCTGATTAGCACCAGATGGCCAGCGAACTAAGGTTGACCGCCTGGGGACCACAGCAACCTTCGATACGGCCAGCGGCGTCTGGACAGAGACTCGATATTCGGCGCGTCCTCATCGTCGAGGGGTTGAGAGATGGACCAGCTAACGATCATGCGCAGCTTCGTCGGCGTGACGAAGTCCCGCAGCTTCAGTCAGGCGGCGCGGCAGCTCGGCATCTCCGGCTCGCTGGTGTCACGGCACGTGGCCGAGCTCGAGCGCGCCCTTGGCGTGCACCTGGTCAACCGGACCGCGCGTACCATCAGCCTCACCGAAGCGGGCTCCAGGTACGCCGAGTTCGCCACCAGGATCATCGACGAGATCGACCGCGAAGAGACCCAGCTGCGCGGGCTGCGCGACAAGCCAGAAGGACAGCTCGCGATCATCAGCCCGAAGTGGATCGGCAGTAACGACGTCGGCGACGCGATCGTCGCGTTCTCGCTCAAGTACCCCAAGATCCGCATCAGGTTCGAGGTCGGCGGCATGTCCGAGCGCTCTTACGAGTTCCTCGACCAGGGATTCGACGTCGCGTTCCACACCAGGCACGTGCGCGACTGCAACCTGATGCTGCGGAAGATCGCCGACTTCAAGTTCGCGCTCTGCGCGGCGCCTGCCTACCTGAACCGGGCCGGACGGCCCGACCAGGTCGCAGACCTGTCGGAGCACGACTGCCTGGCCAACACCAACGACCCAATCTGGCACCTGAGCCAGGACGGGCACGACGTGCACCTGAAGATCAGCGAGCCGGTGTACTCGTCGAACAGCTACGTAACGCTCCGCAAGGCCGCCATCGCCGGCCGCGGCGTCGCGCTGCTGCCCATCCGCCTGGTCAGCGACGAGCTCGCCGACGGCACCCTGGTCAACGTCATCGACGACTGCGAAGTCCCGGACCGGCCGCTGTACGCACTGCACTCGCCAGGCACCCAGACGACCGCCCGGGTCCGGCTGTTCCTCGACTTCGTCTCCGACTGGTTCCGCAAGCAGGCCCCCGCGCAGGTCCCCGCACAGCAGCCGCAGAAGACCCAGCTCACCGCCGTCAAGTCCGCCTGACCGGGTCGCCTCCCCGGCGAATCCTGCACATTAAGGCTTCGGTTGCTGTCGAGCTAGCGCGTCTATGCTTCCAGCGAGCAAGCCCTTTTGAGCAGTCAGGAGACCGCTGTATGACGGTCATGCGCGTGGAACGGGTCGTGTACGGCGTCCCCAACCTCGACGAGTGCGTTCGCTTCTTCGCCGACTTCGGTCTCGACCCGCTTGACGGGGGCGAGACGGCGGCCCGGTTCGCGACCCAGACAGGGCAGGTCGTCGAGTTGCGCGACGCCGATGACCCGAGCCTCCCCCCGCCGGTGCAGTCAGGTCCGACGCTGCGTGAGATCGTCTGGGGCGTCGACACCCAGGAGTCGCTGGACAAGCTGGCGATGAACCTGCTGTCTGACCGGTCGATTTACACCGACGCGGACGGCACGGCGCACACGGTCGACGAGACCGGCTTCGGCGTCGGTCTGGCGGTCAGCCAGCCGGTCACCGGGCGGATGAATTACTCCGGCAGCAACCGGTCGGGCAACATCAACCGCTGGAACACCCCCCTGGCCCACCCGGGCCGGGTCAAGCCGCTGCGGCTGTGCCACGTGGCGCTCGACATCAAGAAGGAGGGCAGGGAGGAGGCGGTCGCGTTCTACACCGACCGGCTGGGCTTCCTGCCCACCGACCGGCCTGCCAAGGTCGGCGTGTTCATGCGCGCGCCAGGCGACACCGATCACCACACGCTGCTGCTGTGCCACCGGCCCGACCGCAACCAAGTCAACCACTGCGCGTACGAGGTCGCCCGCGTCGACGAGGTGATCGTCGGGGCCAACGACATGATCGCCAACGGCTGGCACGAGGCCAGGCGGCTCGGCCGGCACACCGTCGGTTCGAACATCTTCCGGTTCATCCACGCGCCGTGCGGCGGCCGGGTCGAGTTCGCGGCTGACATGGACCGGGTCGACGAGACCTACGGTCCCAATGACTACGAGGAAACTCCCCCGCACACGATCTGGACACTGCGGCTGGAGCGCGACGCGAAGGAAGGCGAGCACTAGATGCCGGACGAATATCCCGGAATCGCGCTGTACATCAACGGCGAGTCCGTACAGGGTGCCGGCGGCCGGGGGGACGACGTTGTCAACCCGGCCACCGAGGAGGTCATCGGCCGGGTGCCGTTCGCCGAGTCATCCGATGTGGACGCCGCGATCGCGGCGGCCAAGGCGGCGTTCCCGAAGTGGCGCGACGCCGGGCCTGACTTCCGGTCGGGCATCCTGCTCAAGGCCGCGGGGCTGCTGCACCAGCGGGCGGCCGAGATCGGCCGGGTGATGACCCTCGAGGAGGGCAAGCCGCTGGCCGAGGCGGCGGGCGAGGTGCACCGGGCCGCGACCGGACTGCAGTGGAACACTGAGGAAGGGCGCCGCGCCTACGGGCGGATCATCCCGTCAGGCCCGGACGAGATCCTGTCCGTGCGTACCGTGCCCGTCGGCCCGGTTGGCGCGTTCGTGCCGTGGAACTTTCCGGCCGGCGGCCCGATGCGGAAGATCTCGGCCGCCCTCGCGGCCGGCGACACGATCGTGATCAAGCCGTCAGAGGAAGTGCCCGGCACGGTCACGCTGATCGCCAGGGCCTTCGCCGACGCCGGGCTGCCGCCGGGCGTGCTCAACGTGCTCTTCGGCGTGCCCGACGAGATCTCCCGCCAGATCATCCCCGACCCCGCGATCCGTTTCATCGCGTTCACCGGCTCGATCCCGGTCGGCAAGCACCTCGCCGGGCTCGCCGCCACGGTGATGAAGCCGGTGCACATGGAGCTCGGCGGCCACGCGCCGGTCATCGTCTGCGCCGACACCGACCCGGTGAAGGCGGCCAAGTCGGCTGTCCGGGCCAAGATCGTCAACGCCGGGCAGGTCTGCACGTCGCCGAGCCGGTTCCTGGTCGACCGGCGCGTCTACGACGCGTTCACCGAGGCCTTCACCGAGGCGATGACCGCCATCAAGGTCGGCAACGGCCTCGACGAAGGCGTGCAGATGGGCCCGATGGTCAGTCACCGGCGGCTGGCGGCGGTCAGCAAGCTCATCGACGACGCCGTCAGCCACGGTGCCAAGGTCGCCGCGGGCGGCCGGGAAATCGACGGCAAGGGCTTCTTCTACCAGCCGACCGTGCTGACCGACGTGCCCGCCGACGCCGCCATCCTCAGCGAGGAGCCGTTCGGCCCGGTGGCGCCCGTCGCCGCCTTCGACGACCTGGACGAGGCGCTTGAGGTCGCTAACTCGCTGCCGTTCGGCCTGGCTGCCTACGCCTACACCGACTCGGCCGCGACGGCGGAGAAGCTGATCGCCGGGTACGAGGCGGGGATCCTGTCGATCAACCACTGCGGCGGCTCGCTGCCGCAGGCGCCCTCCGGCGGATTCAAGGAGAGCGGCTACGGCCGCGAGGGCGGTCCCGAAGGGCTCGAGGGCTACCTGGTCACCAAGCGCGTCTCGCACAAGCTCAAGCCATGATCTGGTGCCGGTTCGAGGATCCTCAGTCCCAGGAAGCCAGCCGGGGGGTCTACGGGCTGGTAGAAGACGGCTGGGTGACGGCTGTCACCGGGGATCCGTTCTGGAGCTATGAAAGGACTGGCCGGCGGCTGCGCGAGCAGGACCTGCGGCTCCTGCCACCGGTAATCCCCTCGACTTTCTTCTGCGCGGGGCTCAACTACCGCGGCCACGCGGAACGCGCGGCGTACAGCGGGCACCAGGTGCCGGAGCGGCCAGAGGTCGGCTACCGCGCCAACAACGCGCTGACCGGGCACCTGTCGCCGATCATCAGGCCGTCCGACTGCGACGAGCCGCTGGTCGCCGAAGGCGAACTGGTCGCGGTGATCGGCAAGACGGTGCGGAACGCCACGCCCGAGCAGGCCAAGGACGCGATCTTCGGCTGGACGATCGGCAACGACGTCAGCGCCCGCGGCTGGCAGAAGTCCGACCGGACGTTCTGGCGGTGCAAGAACAGCGACACGTTCAAGCCGATGGGGCCGTACATCGTGACGGACGCCGACCCGCTCGCCGCGACCACCACCGTGCGGGTGGACGGCGAGGAGAAGGCGTCGTTCCCCACCGGGGACCTGCTGTTCGGGCCCTATGAGTACATATCCGCTATCTCCCGGTACATCACGCTTTCCCCTGGGGACGTGCTGTGGCTGGGCACTGACGAGACGGCGACCGCGGTACCGGGCCAGGTTGTCGAGATCACGATTGACGGAATCGGAACGCTGACGAACCCGGTGATCGAGGAGAAACTGTCATGAGCGACAAGCCAGCATTTATTCATCATGTGAACTTCCCGACCACGAATCCCGAGCGGACCATTGAGTGGTACCAGAAGGTATTCGGAATGAAGTACATCAAGCCGAAGTCGAACACCAAGGTCGTGCTGATGACCAGGGGGAACTTCGACCTGCACTTCACCCCGGTCGAGGAGATGGACCGGATGGCGCCGTACCACTTCGCCGTGGAGGTAGAAGACTGGGACGGGTTCCTCGCGCACCTGGACGGGATCGGCATCAGGCACACCCGGGTCATCACCCGGCCGGAGAACAACTCGCAGTTCTGCTATATCCACGACCCCGACCACACGATGATCGAACTGGTCTTCCACGCACGGCGGCCCTACCCGCCGGTGCCGCAGAAGGAGCCGGCCGCTGCGGGCGCCTCGGCCTCCACCTCTGCCTCCACCTCCGGGGATGCGGGCGCGGGGGCGGCCGAGTCGGCTGAGCAGGCGCGAGCCGAGCTCACCGCGGCCGAGGGGCGGTAACGGCATGGCCATCGCACTGTCCGGCGGCGCCCGGATCTACTACGAAGTCAACGGCACCGGCCCGGCCGTGCTGTTCGTGCACGGCTCAGGCGGGCACCACGCCGCCTGGTGGCAGCAGGTCGCCGCGCTCAGTCCCGAGTACTCGGTCATCACCGTCGACCTGCGCGGCTTCGGCAACTCGCGCTGGGAATCGGACCACGACGCGCGCAACTTCCCCGGCGACATCATCGCCGTGCTCGACGCCATCGCCGCCGACGGCGGGCCGGCGCGCGCGGTGCTGGCCGGCCAGTCGATCGGCGCGGCGGCGGCGCTGCGGGCCGCGCTCGACCGGCCCGACCGGGCGTCCGGCGTCATCCTCGCCCACTCGCTCGGCGGCCTGCGGAACGACGAGCTCACCGCCCTGGTGAAGGCGGACAGGGCGCGCGCGGAGCAGCTGCCGGTGCTCGACCGGCTGCTGACCCCCGGGTTCCGTTCGTCCCGGCCGGACCTGGCGTTCCTGTTCAGGCAGATGGGCACGTTCAACACGGCCAAGATGCAGGACCTGCGGAACCTCAACACCGACGGGCCTACGGTGGCCGAGCTTGCGGCCGCGCCGTTCCCGCTCATGCTGCTGGCAGGCGAGAAGGACGCCGTCCTGTCCCCGGCGACCGTGCGCCGGGCCGGCGAGCTGCTGCCCTCGGCCCGGGTCGAGGTCGTGGCCGGCGCGCCGCACTCGATGTACTGGGAGACGCCGCAGCTGTTCAACGACGCGGTGGCGCGCTTCCTGAAGGACGTCGCGGCGGTCTAGCGGCTTGCGGCTTGTTCGCGGCGGGCGGCTTGTTCGCGGCGGGCGGCTTGTTCGCGGCGGGCGGCTTGTTCGCGGCGGCCTGCGCCGCTCAAGGCGTAGATGGCGGATCGCTAGGAGCAGTCT
>DASYAD010000305.1:0-48875 GCA_036501515.1 Trebonia sp.
CACATTCATGCGGCCCTGCTAGTGGGCCACAAGGGCAAATCCTGGCGGCCCGGTCAGCTTGACCTCGTGGCCCACTGTGACCATTCTTGCCGTCAGGCAGCCCCGGTGGCCATGAGGACTAGGCGGCGAACTAGCCGGGCCTAATCTGGGGACATGCCCCTCGTTCCGCGGCTTCCCCAGGCCGTACCGCTGGCAGTGCTCGCCGCCCTCGCGCTCGCCGCGATGCCGCTGATCGCCGGGTGCGACGCGCTCGGTAAGGTCGGCGCGGGCGCACACAACCCGGCGGCCAGCTCCTTCACGGTCCCAGGGCGGGTGACGGCGGTGATCATCAAGGGCGGCAGCGGATCGGTTGACGTGACCGGGACCGCCAAGTCGGTGGTGGCCGTGTCGCAGCACCTCAGCTATTCCAACAAGCCGCCTGTCGTCAGCCACGCGCTGAACGGAACCACGCTCACCTTGAGCTACACCTGTCCGACGCAGCTGGTGTGCGGAGTCGGCTACAACGTCCAGGTGCCGCGCGGCACCGCGGTGTCGGTGTCGACCACCGCGGGCTCGGTCACCCTGACCTCGCTCGCGGGCACGCTCAGCGCCCGGGCCGACGCCGGCCTCATCACCGCCGTCGACCTGCGCTCGGCCGTGGCCGTGTTCAACTCCAACGCGGGCGGCGTCGTCGCCACCTTCTCGGCCGCGCCGCGGTCGCTGTCGGCTTCGACCAACGTCGGGCCGATCACGCTGACCGTGCCCGGGTCGGCCGGGTACCTGGTCAGCACGCACACGCTGGTCGGCAGTTCGACCGTCACGGTGCACCGCAGCAGCAGCACGGCGCATTCCATCACGGCTCGCTCCGACCTCGGCTCGATCTCGGTCAACCCCAGCTGACGTCAGCGTCGTTCCGGGCTGGCGGCGCCTGCGGTCCGTGACCCGCTGTCCATGGATGGTTACGATGGTCGCATGAGCCTGACAGCCTCGTCCGTCGCCGCGGCGAGCGCGGCCTGGGTCTGGGTGCCGGACAACGCCACCGTTGTCGAGGCGGACGAGTACGCGATCGTGCGGCTGCCCGACTACTTCGAGTACCAGCTCTCGGTGCTCGCCTTCCGGCCAGCCCGGCCGCTGCCCGAGGCGGTCGACGCGCTACTCGACCGGGCGCGCAGCTTCGGCCTGCCCGAGCTCCGCTGGCAGGTGCCCGCCGATGCCACCGCCGGGCTCGCCGGGGAACTGACCGAGCGCGGCGCGCGTGTGCTGCTCACCCTCGACGTGCTGGCGAGCGACCTCAGCGGCGGCACGCCGGAGATACCGCCGCCGAGTGCGGACGTGACGCTGCGATGGGCGACCGACTTCGCGACCGCGCGGGACGGGGCGGCCGTCGGGGTCACCGGATTCGGCGGCAACCTCCCGCCGGATGAACGCATCAAGGAGAACGCCTCCAGGGACGCGGTCACGGTCCCGGCGGGCGACGGCGGCATGGTCGTCGCCTACGTCGACGACGTGGCGGCCGGGTCCGGCGGCGTGACAATGGCTAACGGGGTCGCGCGGCTCTGGGGCGGAGCGGTCATCCCGGCGGCGCGCGGACGCGGAGTGTACCGGGCGGTCCTCGCCACCCGGCTGGCCTACGCGGCGGCCCAGGGCGCGACGATGGCGCTGGTCAAGGGCAAGGCCGACACGTCCGGGCCGATCCTGCGGCGGGCCGGGTTCGCCGCCTTCGGCCAGGAGACTCTGTACACCGTCCCGCTGTAGGCGGCCGCGGCGCCCCGCGTGACTTGCGCTGGCAGCTCATCTTGCTGTTATCCCGGCTAATTCAGGTGACTCACCCAGTGCCGCTGGCTACGATCGGCACCGGAGCTGACCCGGTGTGGATTACGTAGTTCGCGTAGGAGGAAGCGGTGCCCCTGTTCTCGGATTTCCGCGCCGATGTGCCGGTGCTGCGCGGCGACCGTGTCCGGCTCGAGCCGCTGTCCGAAGCGCACACCGCGGACCTCGCGGTCGCGGCGGAGGAGGACCGCGCCGCCTACGGGTTCACGGTGGTGCCGCGCGCCGATGAGGTGAGCGACCTGATCGCGGCGCACTTCGAGCGGGCGAAGACCGTCGGCATGGTGCCGTTCGCGCAGACCCGGGTCAGCGACGGGCGCGCCGTCGGAATCACCACCTACTGGGACCCGCGGTTCTGGCCGGACCGGCCCGACGAGCTGTGCGCCATCGAGATCGGCTGGACCTGGCTCGGCGCGTCCGCCCAGCGGACCGGCATCAACACCGAGGCCAAGTTCCTGCTGCTGCGGTGCGCGTTCGAGACCCTGCAAGTGGCCCGTGTCGACCTGAAGACCGACGCGCGCAACAAGCGCTCCTGGCGGGCCATCGAGGGCATCGGCGCGAAGCACGAGGGCGTGCTGCGCAGCTGGTCGCCGTCGCGGGTGCCCGGCGAAGAGGGGAAGATGCGCGACTCGGCGATCTTCTCCGTCGTCACCGCCGAATGGCCGGAGGTCAAGGCCGGCCTGCGGCGCAAGCTCGACCGGCAGGGCTAATGCTCCAGTCGGCGGTTCATACGCTCCTGTTAGCGGAGCATAGGAACCGGTCCGCGTCAGAGCATGGGCAGGTAGCGGTCCAGTTCGAAGCGGGTGACCTGGCGGCGGTAGTCGGCCCATTCCTCGCGCTTGTTGCGGAGGAAGAAGTCGAAGACGTGCTCGCCGAGGGCCTCGGCCACCAGGTCGCTCTGCTCCATGACCTTGATCGCCTCGTTCAGGTCGGACGGAAGCGGCTTGATGCCGAGCGCGCGGCGCTCCGACGAGCTGAGCGCCCATACGTCGTCCTCGGCGCCTGGCGGGAGCTCGTAGCCCTTCTCGACGCCCTTCAGGCCCGCGGCAAGGATGACCGAGAAGGCCAGGTACGGGTTGCAGGCGGCGTCCAGCGAGCGGAACTCCAGCCGGGTGGAGTTGCCCTTCTGCGGCTTGTACATGGGGACACGGACCAGGGCGGAGCGGTTGTTGTGGCCCCAGCAGATGTAGGCGGGCGCCTCGCCGCCGTTGCCCGCGGTGCGGTCGTCCCCGCCCCACAGGCGCTTGTAGGAGTTCACCCACTGGTTGCAGACGGCGGTGATCTCCGGCGCGTGCTTGAGCAAGCCGGCGATGAACGCGCGGCCCGTCTTGGACAGCTGGTACTCGGCCCCGGCCTCGTAGAAGGCGTTCTGGTCGCCCTCGAACAGCGAGACGTGGGTGTGCATGCCTGAACCGGGGTACTCGGTGAACGGCTTGGGCATGAACGTCGCCCAGACGCCCTGTTCCATCGCGACTTCCTTCATCACGAGGCGGAAGCTCATGATGTTGTCGGCCGTGGTGAGCGCGTCGGCGTAGCGCAGGTCGATCTCCTGCTGGCCAGGGGCGCCCTCGTGGTGGCTGTACTCGACGCTGATGCCCATGGCCTCGAGCATGGTGATCGAGGAGCGCCGGAAGTCGTGCGCGACGCTGTGCGGCGTATGGTCGTAGTAGCCGCCCGAGTCCGCAGGAACCGGCGTGTCGCCGACCTCGGGCCGGTCCCGGAGCAGGAAGAACTCGATCTCCGGGTGCGTGTAGAAGGTGAAGCCCATGTCGCTGGCCTTCGACAGGTTGCGCTTGAGCACCCAGCGGGGATCGGCGTAGCTGGGCGAGCCGTCCGGCATCAGGATGTCGCAGAACATGCGAGCCACGCCGGGGTACTCACCGCGCCACGGCAGGAGCTGGAACGTCGAGGGGTCAGGCCGGGCGATCATGTCGCTCTCGTGCACGCGGGCGAAGCCCTCGATGGCCGAGCCGTCGAAGCCGATGCCGTCGGCGAAGGCGCCTTCGAGCTCAGCGGGGGCGACGGCGACCGACTTCAGTGAGCCGAGCACGTCGGTGAACCAGAGCCGGACAAAACGAATATCCCGCTCTTCGAGCGTGCGCAGCACGAATTCTTCCTGCCTGTCCACGGCTATCACCTTAAACGCTTCTCGACGTAACTTGCTCAGCCGGGGCCCGATGCAGGCCCAGGTACCGGTAGCCCGGTCACGCTACCAAGGGTGGTACCCGCCGTGAGTTTCTGCACGGTTACGTTCGGATGATGGCCCGGCGGGCGTATCCGGCGACTCGCAGGGGTCCTGACTGCTACCTGGCGAGCGGGCGGGCACCCGACCAGACGCTCGGCCAGGCGGCGGGAGCCCGCACGAGCAGGAGCGCCGCGTCATCATCCGGCGGTGCGCCCACGTAGCTGAGCAGGTCGTCGCGGATCAGGTCGAGGAGGGTGGGCGGTGAGCTCGCGCCGCGGAGCTTGTCCGTCATGGTCAGCTTGGTCTGCGCCTTCGGCGCGAGCGCCCGCACCCGCTCCTCCAGCGGGTAGAACTCCCTGCTCGCATCCCGCGCCTCGGTGACGCCGTCGGTGTAGAGCAGCAGCTGGTCGTTGGGCTTGAAGGCGAAGACCTGCTTCGCGCCTGCGTCGCTGCCCAGCGTGATCAGGCCGAGCGGCGGGGCGGGAGCCCGGGCCTCGAGCACGGTCACCTCTCCGTCCGCGGGCGAGATCAGCAGGGGCGGCGGGTGGCCGCAGTTGAGGATCGTCAGCTTGCCACGGTCGGGGTCGATCTCGGCCAGGAGCGCGGTGACGAACTCCTCGTACAGGCCCCAGCGGCGCGACAGGCCCGCGTCGAGCCGGTGGGCGACCTCGTTGAGCGTGCCGACGTTATGCGCGACCTCACGGAACCGGCCGATGATGTCTGCCGCTACCTCGACCGCGCCGAGCCCCTTGCCCCGCACGTCGCCGATGATCAGCCGGATGCCGTGGTTCTCGGTGTAGGTGACCTCGTAAAGGTCACCGCCCACCCGTGCCTCGGCCGCGGCCGCCAGGTAGACAACGCCGAGCTTGAGCGGGCCGAGCTGCTCGGGAAGGGGCCGCAGCACCGCGCGCTGTGCGGCCTCGGCGACCGAGGCCACGTTGGCGATCTGCAGCTCGTGCCGCGCCTGGTCGACTGTGATCGGGCGTCCGCCGAGCTTCAGGCCGGAGATGCTGAACACCGTCGCGACCACGACCGCGCCTGCGGCTGCGAGCGGCAGCTGGTGGGCGCCGTCGGTGACCGTGATGCCGCCCGCGAGGACGGCGTCGACGACGGCCACAGCCACCAGGGCCGCGGCGCCGTAGGCGACGGGACGCCAGACCGTGGAGGCGGCGATACCCGCCAGGGCGGGCGGTACGGCGAGCAGCAGCACCAGGTCGAGCGGATGCGGCCAGGCGCCGGCGAGGCAGACGACGGCCGCGGCGGCCGCGGCGGGCAGCACGGTCAGCTCGAGCCAGCGCGCCCGCCAGGCGGCGGCGCGGCTGCCTGCTACCGCAGCCTCGGTTCGTTCGCGGACGTCGCCGCGGAGGTCCATCCGCATACCCCACTCAATACCGCATGACCGGCCGCAAAGACGATATGTCGCCCATCTCGTTGTCATAGCGGTGCACTTGCCGTTCGCGTACCGTGTCGGAGACCCAGCTCGGCGGCGCAGGCGGGAGCGGATTAGTGTCGGTAGTCAGCGTTGACCAAGCTAACGACGACGACCGGGTGGAGAACCGTATGCGCGTGGATCTCGATGAGTTCCCGCGTCAGCTGGCCCGAACCCGTCATTTCACGCTCGGCGTGCCGCGCGCGGTGACGATCTCCCGCGACGGCGAGCGGGTGCTTTTCCTGCGCACCAGCGGCGGCGAGGATCCCGTCAGCCGGCTGTGGCTGCTCAATCTGGCCAACGGTGAGGATGAGGAACTGCTCGTCGACCCGGAGTCCACCTGGAACGCCGGCGCCGGGGAGATCCCCGAGGCCGAGCGGGTGCGGCGGGAACGCGCCAGGGAGCTCTCGACCGGAATCGTCGCCTACTCGGCCGACGCGGAGTGCCGCACCGTGGCGTTCGCGCTCGACGGCCAGCTCTGGGTGCTGTTCGTCGGCAGCGGCGTCACCCAGGGCGCAGCCCCCTGGCCGACGCCGGTCCCGACGGCGGGGCTGGTGACAGAACCGCGAATCGATCCCACCGGGGAACGGGTCGCGTACGTCGCAGACGGGGCGCTGCACGTGGTCGATCTCTACCACGGTACCGACCGGCGGCTGGCTGCCCCAGAGCACGCCGATGTGACCTACGGCCTGGCCGAGCACGTCGCGGCCGAGTCCATGTACCGGTTCCGGGGTTTCTGGTGGGCACCTGACGGCCGGCGCTTGCTGGTCGCACGCGTCGACAACTCCCCGGTGCTGCGCTGGTGGATCGCGGACCCCGCCAACCCGCTGCAGCGGCCGCGTGCGATCAGGTACCCGGCCGCCGGGACCGCCAACGCCGAAGTAACCCTGCACGTGCTCCGGCTGGACGGCAGCAGGACCGAGGTCTCCTGGGATCGCGGCGCGTTCGAGTACCTCACCGCCGCGGACTGGGACGCGCACGGGCCGCTGTTGTCGGTGCAGAGCCGCGACCAGCGAACCGTGCTGACCCTGGCCGCCGACCCGGCCACCGGCGTGACGAGCGTGCTGCACGAGGAGCGTGACCCGGCCTGGGTGCATCTCACCTACGGCGCGCCGCTGCGGACCGCGGCCGGCCGCCTGGTGCTGGTGTCGGACCTGGCGGGCTCGCGGCGCCTGGTCGTCGGCGGTGTCCCCGTCACGCCGGACGGACTGCAGGTCCGCGAGGTCGGCGGCGCTGACGGCGAAACGGTGTACTTCACCGGGATACAGGAACCCACCGAGGAGCACCTGTGGCGGTATGACCCTGAGCGGGGCTTGCGCAGGCTGAGCGATTCACCGGGCGTGCACGGCGGGAGCGCCGCAGGCGGCACCGTCGTCCAGTTCTCGCACACCGGGTCGGGGTGCGCGGTCACCGTCACCGCGCCTGAGACGGGCGGGGCCGCCGGAACTCCGGCTGCCCGGTTCGCAGTCGCTCGTGCCACGATCGGCTGCCTGACCGCGGAGCCCGTGCTCACTCCGGGGATCACCTGGCTGACCGTCGGCGCGCGGGACCTGCGGGCGGCCTTGCTGCTGCCCTCCTGGTACGAGCCGGGAACGAAGCTCCCGGTGCTGATGAGCCCCTATGGCGGCCCCGCCGCCCAGCGGGTCGTACGCGCGGTCGGCGGCGCGTTCTACGAAGAGCAGTGGTTCGCCGAGCACGGCTTCGCCGTCCTCGTGGTGGACGGGCGGGGCACCCCGGGCCGTGGCCCGGCCTGGGAGAAGTCGGTATTCGGCGACACGCTCTCCGCCCCCCTCGACGATCAGGCGGACGCGCTGCTGGCGGTCGCGGAGCGGTTCAAGGACCTGGACCTGAGCAAGGTCGCCATCCGGGGCTGGTCGTTCGGCGGCGCCCTCGCCGCCATGGCCGTCATCCGCAAGCCGGACGTATTCCATGCCGCGATCTCCGGCGCCGCCCCGCACGACCAGCGGCTGTACGACACGCACTGGCGAGAGCGGTTCCTCGGCGCACCAGCCGAGAACCCCGCCGGCTACGACCGCTCCTCGACCATCGCCCAGGCCGCCGCCCTGACCCGGCCGTTGCTGCTGATCCACGGGATCGCCGACGACAACGTGGTGGCCGCGCACACGCTGCGCATGTCGTCAGCGCTGCTCGCGGCCGGCCGTCCGCACCAGGTCCTGCCGCTGTCCGGCTCGACGCACATGCCGACCGACGAGAACACCGTCAGCCAGCTCCTGCACCACCAGCTGGCCTTCCTCACCGACGCGCTCGGCGTGCGCGGGCAGAAGAACTGACCGCGCCGCAAGCGTCCCCGTGTCTCAGGGACTGAGGCGGCGACCGCCATGGCTCTGCTGCCGCAGGTGGTAGAGCTGCTGGAAAGTCTCAGCTGCCTCTAACAGTGGACTAACACCCGAGAAGCTGTGGATCGTTGACTTTGGTGTGCCGGTGGGGCACGAGGAGGCGGGCACGCGGCCAGCAATCGTGGTCGGGTCGGCGACCCACTGCGAATTTCCCACCGACATGGCACTGGTGATCCCGGTCACCACGCGAGACCGAGGCCTGCGGCACCACGTTCGGATCGACTCAAAGACGTCTGGGCTACGTAAGGCGAGCTGGGCACGCACCGAGGAGATCACTTCTGTTTCGATGCTTCGATTCGGCGAATCCCCTATTGGCAGGGCAGCGCCCGGCGAGATCGCGGAGCTGCGCCAGTGGCTGCCCATCATGGTCGCGTTCTGAGCGGACTCAATGGGCAGACCGGCGAGATAGTGAAACGCGCATCAAGCGTGCCCGTAATCTCGGGGCATGCCGAAGGTCCTGGTCACCGGAATGTCCGGCACTGGCAAATCCGCCGTCCTCCGGGTACTTGGCGAACGAGGCCACCGTGTCGTGGACACCGACACTGACCAGTGGAGCCGCTGGGTCACCTCGGCTGACGGCTCACCCGACTGGATCTGGCGCGAGGACGCCGTCGCTGCCCTGCTTGACGGCCACCGGCAGGGCAGTCTGTTCGTCGCGGGCTGCAAGACTAACCAGCGCCGTCTTTACTCAAGGTTCGATCACATCGCGCTGCTCAGCGTGCCCGCTGATGTCCTGTTGGCCAGGATCGCCGCGCGGACAAGCAACCCCTACGGCAAGCACCCCGCCGAACGCGCCTCGATCCTGCGAGACCTCGCCGAGGTAGAGCCGCTGCTGCGCGCGAGCGCCACCGTCGAGATCGATGCCACGGCCCCGCTGACGCAGTTGGTCCGGCAGCTGGAGAGTCTCGGCTGACTCTGCGAGTTGGTCTGGGTCGTCGAAGCGGGCCGCGCAGCTTCGCAAGTGGCCTGTGTTACTGGTTAGCGTATTGATTTGGAAACTTTTGGCTAGACGGAAACAAACATGTACCAGAGCCCGAAAATCATCCATGATCTTCTACGCTGGCTGCGAGTACGTCAATTCTGTGCGTCGTGGGCGCCGCCGGTGAGCCAGGACGGCCATCGTTGGCTGACCGCCGCCGGTGAGCCCAGGACGGCCATCGTTGGCTGACCGGGCTTTGGTGCCGGCGCGGCTTTCCGTAGACGTGACTGGCAACTTGATGAAACGCTTACTCAGTGGCACATATTGAGCTTGGGAATGACATGGCGGGGATCCGCGGGCTGCTTGCTTACCGGCCGGAGACCGGGGTGGTGCTCTCGCAGCTGGGGGACGTGCTGCTGCGGGGCGGCAGCACGTTGCCGCGCGGGGAGCGGGAGCTGATCGCGGCGTACGTGTCGCGGGGGAACCAGTGCGAGTACTGCACCGGGTCGCATTCGGCGACGGCGGCGGCGCAGCTGCCGGGCGGGATGGCGCAGGTCGAGGCGACGCTGGCGGGGCTGGGCGCGAGGACAGGGACGGAGACGAGGTCCGGCACCGCGCGACCGGGCGAGCCCGGGTCCGGCGAGCCTGGGTCGGGCGAGCCTTGGTCGGAGAAGCTAAGCGCGCTGCTTGACATCGCCGGGCTGGTGCGGGTGGACGGGCGGCTGGTGTCCGATGCGGCGGTGACTAAGGCCCGGGCGGCGGGGGCGACCGACGCCGAGATTCATGACACGGTGCTGATCGCGGCGGCGTTCTGCATGTTCAACCGGTACGTGGACGGGCTGGGCACGGCCGTGCCCGCCGACCCGGCTGAGTACGCGGCGGGCGCCGAGATGCTGGTCAGGTACGGGTACCAGCAGCCGCGCTGACCAACGACGGCGATAACCGCGGAGCTTGCTGGTCAGGTACGGGTATTCGCAGCCGCGCTAGCTGCCTGAGGCGATACCCAGCGCGGGGGCCAGCGTGACCTGGGCGGCTGACCAGGCGGCAGGGGCGCGGACCAGGAGGAGGGCGGCGTCGTCGTCGAGGGGGGCGCCGACATGCTTGAGCAAGTCCGCGTGGATCAGGTCGAGCAGACCCTGACGGGCACCGTCCTCGCGGGCACCGTTCTGGCGGCCGCCGTCCCCGAAGCCGGAGTCTTCCCGCGGGCCGGCGCTGGCGGTCACGGACTTGAGTGCGGGCTTGGCCGGCTCCTGGTTCGGCACCGCGCGGGGGGCGAGGGCGCTGACCCGCTCCGGGAGCGGGTAAAACGTGCGGCTGGCGTCGCGGGCCTCGGTGATGCCGTCGGTGTAGAGGAGCAGCTGGTCGTTCGGGCGCAGGGCGAGGGACAGCTGCGCCTCTGAGCAGTCGCCGAGTAGGAGCAGACCGAGCGGCGGGGCTGGCACGGGAACGTCCAGCGAAGTCACCCGACCGGTCGCGGCCCCGCTGGGCGCCGCCTCGATGAGCAGCGGCGACGGGTGACCGCAGTTGAAGACCGAGGTGCGGCCCGAGTCCTGGTCGATCTCGACCAGCAGGGCGGTGACGAACTCCTCGTGCCGGCCGAGGCTCCGGTGCAGCCCCGCGTCAAGGCGCGCCGCCAGCTCACTGAGGGTGCCGGCGTCGTGGGCCAGCTCGCGGAACATGCCGAGCACGTCGGCCGCCAGTTCCACCGCGTCCAGGCCCTTGCCGCGCACGTCGCCCATGATGACCCGGATGCCGTGCTCGGCGGTGCGGGCGACCTCGTACAGGTCGCCGCCGACCTTCGCCTCCGCGGCGGCCGCGAGGTAGACCACGTCGAAGCCGAGCGGGCCGAGGCGCGCGGGCGGCGGGCGCAGCAGCGCGCGCTGGGCCGCTTCCGCGACCGAGCTGACGTCGGCGATGCGCCGCTGCTGGCGGACGCTGACGGCCGTGCCCGCCATGGCCACCGCGGTGATGAGGATGATCGTGAAGATCGCCGCGACCGGCAGCCAGCCCGCGTACTCGGTCGGCTTCAGCGCCACCACGACGGCGGCGGTCAGGCTGATCCCGCCGTAAGCGAGCGGCCTGCGCACCGAGGCGGCGCCGATCCCGGCCAGCGCGGGCGGCACGGCGAGCAGCGGTGCGAGCATCGGGGGCTGGGCCCACGAGCGGTTGAGGCACTCGATCAGCACGGCCGTGATGAGGGCGACGGCGCTGACCTCCAGCCACCGCGACCGCCAGGCAAGGCGGCGCGCGAGGACACGTGCTGCCGCCGCCAGGCCGGCGAGGCGTGCCCGCATACATCACCTCGAATCGGGTTGTCTACTGAATGTGACGATATGGCAGGCATACGGGTTCCGGGGCGCTTTCAGAGCACCTTATGAGGTTCTAAAGTAACGGAGTGCTGATTGCGCCTGGTGACCTCGACGAAGCCGCGCTGGCCCGGACGCTGCGTGCGGGGTGGGAGATCCATGCCGCCTCGATGACCTACCTCGCCGTCGGCTGGGGCAGTCACCACTGGGACGTGCGCGGCCGGGACGGGCAGCGCTGGTTTGTCACCGTCGACCTGCTTGAGAACAAGCGGGTCAGCGAGCGGGAATCGCTCGCGGACGGGTTCGCCCGGCTGCGGGCGTCGCTGCTGTCGGCGGTCGCGCTGCGGGAGGCGGGCTGCGAGTTCGTCGTGGCGCCGGTCCCGGGCGGCGGGCAGCGGGACGGGGAGCGCGGCGCGACACAGCGCGGTGAGCCCGCGCTGCGGTTCGGCGGGCGCTTCGCCGCGGCCGTGTACCCGTTCACGGACGGGCAGAGCTTCGACGGGGACGCCCCCTCCTCAGTCGCACTGCGGTCCGCGATGCTGGCCATGGTCGCCGACGTCCACCAGGCTCCAGAACGGGCGCGGCTGGCAGCCTTCACCGACGATTTCCGCGTGCCCTTCGCTGACCTGGTCGAGGGCGTGCTCGACGGCGCCACGGTGCCCGAGTGCGGTCCGTACACCCGCCCCGTCGCGGACCTGCTGCGGGAGTACGCCGCGCCGGTCAGGCAGTGGCTCGACCAGTGCCAGGCGCTGGCCGCCGTCGCGGGCGGGCAGCCGGGGCGAAACGTGCTCACGCACGGCGAGCCGCATCCCGGTAACGCGATGCTGACGACGGGCGGCTGGCGGCTGATCGACTGGGACACCGCGCTGATCGCGCCGCCTGAGCGGGACCTGTGGAGCCTCGCCGCCGACGAAGCCGAAGCAGCCGGCGCGGCCGAAGCAGCCGGCCGGGACCGTGCAGGCGGGGGGAACGGTGCAGCGGACGCATCCGGTGTGCTTGACGCCTACGCGGCCGCGACCGGGGTCAGGCCGCGGCCGGAGCTGATCGAGTTTTACCGGCTGCGCTGGGACGTCAGCGACCTGGCCTACGACACGGCCCGGTTCTTCCGGCCGCACGCCGGCACCGCGGAAGACGCCGAGACCTGGGAGCTGCTCAGCACGCTGATCAGGCGGACGGCGGAAGGGTAAGCGGGGCGGCCCAGGTGAACCCGGCTGGAGGGGGAAGCGGGCGTGGGCAGGGTAAGCGGAGCGGCTGGGCAAACGGGCCACAGGACGAGGCGGGGGCGGGCAGGGTAAGCCGCTCCCGTTCGGGATGATCACGGGTGGTGGCGGCGGCGGTGGTCAGCTTCCAGCGACCTAAGCTTGGGGGGTGGCTATGTTGCGGATTGCCCTTGCGCAGGTGAACGCTACCGTCGGGGACCTGACTGGTAACGCTGAGATCGTGGTGGAGTGGACGAGGCGGGCGGCCGCGCGCGGCGCACGGGTCGTGGTGTTCCCCGAGATGGCGCTGACCGGGTACCCGGTGGAGGACCTGGCGCTGCGGACGTCGTTCGTCGAGGCGTCGATCGCCGCGGTCAGGGACGTGGCCGAGCGGCTGAGCGTCGAGGGGCTCGGCGGCGTGGCCGTGGTCGTGGGCTATCTCGACCGGCGGGCCGGCCTGGCGCCGCGGACCGGGGTGCCGGCTGGCGCGCCGCTCGACGCGGCGGCGGTGCTGCACGGCGGGCGGGTGGTGATCACCTCGGCCAAGCACCACCTGCCGAACTACGGCGTGTTCGACGAGTTCCGCTACTTCGTGCCCGGCAATACGCTGCCGGTGTTCCGGGTGCCGGTTCCCGAGACCGGCGAGGCGGTCGACGTCGCGGTCGCGATCTGCGAGGACCTGTGGCAGGACGGCGGCCCCGTGGCGGTATGCCATCACGCGGGCGCTTCGCTGCTGGTGGTGCCGAACGCGTCGCCGTACGAGCGCGGCAAGGACGACGTGCGCCTTGAGCTGGTGCAGCGCCGGGCGCGGGAAGCCGGGGCGGCCCTGGCCTACTGCAACCTGGTCGGCGGGCAGGACGAGCTCGTCTTCGACGGCGACTCGATCCTCGTCTCGGCGTCGGGCGAGCCGCTCGCGCGCGGGCCGCAGTTCGAGGAGGCGCTGATCGTCGCGGACCTCGAGCTGCCCGCGGCCGGCGCCGGGCCCGAGCCGGAGCACGTGCCGGACCGGAGCGACATCCAGCCCGTGGCCGGCGGGTCGCTGCCGCAGACGTCGGGGGCCGGCGAGGCGGTCGACGCGGGCGACGGGACGGCGATCATGGTCGAGCGGGTCGCCCTGCCGTCGATAGCACTGCCGTCGATCCCGCTGCCGCCCGCCGTGGACGCGGCCGGGCAAGCGGGGCCGTTCTGGGCGCGGCTCGACGACTTCGCCGAGGTGTACGCGGCGCTGGTGCTCGGCACGGCTGACTACGTGCGGAAGAACGGTTTCCGTTCGGTGCTGCTCGGGCTGTCGGGCGGGATCGACTCGGCCCTGGTGGCGACCATCGCGGCCGACGCGGTCGGGCCAGAGAACGTGTACGTGATCATGATGCCGAGCAGGTGGTCGTCCGATCACTCCGTGTCCGACGCCGAGGACCTGGTCAAGCGGCAAGGGCTGAACGGGCGGACGATCACGATCCAGCCGATGGTGGACGCGTTCAGGGACGGGCTCGGTGCGGGGTTCCCTGTTTCCGGGCTGCCCGCGGAGAACCTGCAGTCCCGGGTGCGCGGCGTGATCAACATGGCGGTGTCCAACAACGAGGGGCACCTGGTGCTGACCACCGGCAACAAGAGCGAGATCGCGGCCGGCTACTCGACCCTCTACGGTGACTCGGCCGGCGGCTTCGGGCCGATCAAGGACGTGCTCAAGACCCTCGTCTGGGACCTGTCGCGGTGGCGCAACGAGGAGGCCGAGCGGCTCGGCCGCACTCCCCCGATCCCGCCGAACTCGATCAGCAAGCCGCCGTCGGCCGAACTCGCACCCGGCCAGCTCGACACCGACTCGCTGCCCGACTACGCGGTCCTCGACGCGCTGCTCGACGACTACGTGGAGAAGGACATGGGGTCGGCCGCGCTGATCGCGGCGGGCCACGACCCGGCGCTCGTGCAGCGGGTGATCCGGCTGGTCGACCTGGCCGAGTACAAGCGGCGGCAGTACCCGCCGGGGCCGAAGATCAGCGTCAAGAACTTCGGCCGCGACCGGCGGCTGCCGATCACCAGCCGCTGGCGGGAGGCGCTGCCCGGTTAGTTCTTCCGGATACCGGTGACCCGGCCGGGGTCCGCCGTGGCGGACCCGGGCCGGCGCCGTCAGGCGGCGGTAATCGCCAGCAGGTAGAACTGTCCCGGCCGCAGGTCGACGTACAGCCCCGGGCTGACCAGCGTGCCGCCGTCGCGGTCGAAGTCCTCTCCGCTGAGCAGGTCGGTCAGGCTCCACGGACGGCCGGCCAGGTCTGGCCACGGCAGCGGGATCTGCGCCTGGGCCTGCGTCTCGGACAGGTTGACCACGACCACGTGCCTGGCCGCAGCGTCGTCGCGGTCGACGTCGCCGTCGCCGTGGCCGTCGCGGACGCCTTCGCCGTCGCCCGGCGTCCAGGACCAGGCGACCAGGTTCTGCCCTGACTGGTTGTCGGGCCATCCGCCGGCCTGGAGCAGCTGCCAGGCGCCGGTCCGCACCCGGTGCTCACCGACCTGGCGCAGCAGGTTGCGGTACCAGCCGGCCAGCTCCTGGTCCGGCGCCTCCTCGGGCCGCCGGCTGAGGAAGACGGGCACCCGGACGCGGCGCCCCTCGAACTGCCCTTCGTGCCACAACGTCGCGCCTGGCAAGGTCGCGATCGTCACCGCCGCCGCCCGCTCAAGCACGGCGGGCAGCGTCCCGGCGATCCGCGGCTCGTCGTGGTTCTCGAGGAACCGCACCATGCGCGACTGGTAACTCAGGTCAGCCAGCAGGTGCCCGCGCACGTCGGACGGGTTCTGCTCGAGGATCCGGTCGTAGAGCCGCTTGTCGTAGCAGAAGCCGAAGCCCTGCTGCTGCAGCGACCACTCGGTGTCCCAGTAGGCCTCGGCGACCAGCACCGTGTCCGGGTGGCCGGAGCGCAGCGCGCCGATGATCGCGGGCCAGAATTCCTGGTCCGGGCGCTGGCCAGCCCGGCTCCCCCAGGTCTTCTCGAAGATGTCGCTGAACATCAGCATGGCCATGTCGCAGCGGATTCCGTCGCACTGGTCCGCGATGTCCGCCAGCGTCGCCGCGGTCGCCGCGCGGGCGGCCGGCGCGAACGCGTTCAGCTGGACGACGTCCGGCCACGGCGGGAAGTACGGGTCGCGGCCGTGGGCGAGCACGTGCCCGCCGACCGGCAGCCAGCCGGCCGGGTCGGCCTTGACGTCGTCGTCATCGCCCTGGATGAAGAACTCCGGGTGCTCGGTGACCCAGGGGTGATCCGGCGCGACGTGGTTGGGCACGTAGTCCAGGATCAGCCGCACGCCGCGGGCGGCCAGGGCCGCCCGGGCCGCAGCCAGCCCGGCCGGGCCGCCGAAGCGCTCGTCGGCCACGTAGCGGTGCACGCAGTACGGCGACCCGATGATGTCCTGGTCTTCCAGGTCGGGCAGGGCGTCACGGAACGACTCGAGCAGTTCCGCGTTCGCCAGCGCCAGTTCGAGGCCGGCCGGGCTGCGCTCCCACACGCCCATCAGCCAGACCGCGTCGGCCCCGGCCGGGGTGACCGCGTCCCAGTCGGCGTCGCTGGCGCTGCCGAGGGTCACCGGCGAGCCGGCCGTCCTGGTCAGCTCCGCGAGCCACACCGCGGTGTTCACCTCGTAGATAACGGGCCGCTCGGGCCATCCGGTCATCGGGCCACCGCCGTTCGCTCCGCCGCCTGCGCCGCGCTCTCCGCCATCCGGGGAAGCGGGACCCGGCTTCCCCTGAACCCACTGGCAATCTTGCCGTGGAATAGCAGCGGAAGCACCCCGATCGTGCCCGTCCAGCCGGTCTGGTGGCTGGCGCCGATGCCGGCCCCGTTGTCGCCGTGCAGGTATTCGTAGAACAGCAGCAGGTCACGCCAGTGCGGATCGGTCTGCAGGAGCGGCTGCCCGCCGTGGATCGGACGGCGTCCGTCGCCGTCCCGGCGGAACGTGCTGACCAGCCGCTCGCTGATCTCGTTGGCCACCTGGTACAGGTTCATCTGCTGTCCCGAGCCGGTCGGGCACTCGACGGTGAACGCGTCGCCGTAGAACTCGTGCAGGTTCAGCAGGCCCCGGATGAGCATGAGGTTGATCGGCGCCCAGACCGGACCGCGCCAGTTGGAGTTGCCGCCGAACATGCCGCTGTCGGACTCCGCAGGCAGGTAGCCGACGCTGTAGTCCTGGCCGTCCATGTTGAGCACGTACGGGTGCTCAAGGTGGAACCGGGAGATGGCCCGGATACCGTGCGGCCCGAGGAACTCCTCTTCGTCAAGCATCCGGGTCAGGATGCGGCGCAGCCGTTCCTCGTTGAACAGGGCGAACAAGACGGGGCCTGAGGTCGTCGCCGCCTGCTGTCCCTGCATGGGCAGCGCGGCGGTCAGCGACGGGTGACGGTGCAGGAAGTCGACCGAGCTGCCGACCAGACCGGGGAAGTCGTCCCTGGTGGCGGCGCTGACGACGGTCGCCGCGACCAGCGGCATGAGCCCGACCAGGGAGCGCACCTTCAGCGGGATCGACGACCCGTCAGGCCGGCGAAGCACGTCGTAGAAGAAGCCGTCCTCTTCGTCCCACAGTCCGACCTGCTGCGGGCCGACGTGGTTGGTGGCGGCGGCGATCCAGGCCCAGTTCTCGAGCAGCGCCGCCGCCTGCTCCTCGAAGGCCGGGTTCTCGTGCGCCAGCTCGGTCGCCATCTGGAACATGTTCTGGCTGTAGAGCGCCATCCAGGCGGTACCGTCGGCCTGGTCGATACGGCCGCCGCCTGGCAGCGGGGCGCTGCGGTCGAACACGCCGATGTTGTCCAGGCCGAGGAAGCCGCCCTGGAAGATGTTGCGGTTGTCCGCGTCCTTGCGGTTCAGCCACCAGCCGAAGTTCCGCATGAGCTTGGCGAAGGACCGCTCGAGGAACTCGCGGTCGCCGTCGCCCGTCCTGAGCTTGCCCAGCTGGTAGACGAACCAGATCGCCCACGCGTGCACCGGCGGGTTGACGTCGCTGAAGTTCCACTCGTACGCCGGCAGCTGCCCGTTGGGGTGCAGGTAACGGCGGTCGAGCAGCAGTTCAAGCTGGTCACGGGCGAACTTGATGTCGACGGCGGCCAGCGCCACCGCCTGGAACGCCAGGTCCCAGGCCGCGAACCACGGGTACTCCCACTTGTCGGGCATCGAGATGATGTCGTGCGCCATCAGGTGCTGCCACTCGTTGTTGCGCAGCCCGGGATCGGGCGACAGCGGGTCTGACCCGTGCTCGATGAGCCACTTCTCCGCGTCGTACTCGTAATACTGCTTCGACCAGAGCATGCCGGCCAGCGCCTGGCGGCCGATGAACCGGTCTTCCTCGGTGAGGTCGCCCGCGAGCACGTCGGCGTAGAACTCGTCCGCCTCACCGCGGCGGGTGTTCATCAGCTCGTCGAAGCCGTCGAACGGGCTCGCCGACGGCGTGTCGGTCAGCCGGAGGCGGACGGTGGCGCTGCCGCCGGCGGGCACGACCAGGATGTGGTGCAGCGCTGCCTTGGTGCCGGTGCCCTCCGGGTTGACCGCGTCCGTTTCGCCGTGCACGACAACCCGCTCGATGCCGTCCTTGACGAACGGCGTGTCGTTGGGCGAACCGAACACGCGCTCGTTGTTCGTCTCGTTCTGCGCCATCAGCACGGGCGCCGGCTGCTCGGCGTAGAGCCAGCGCTCGCCGAGCTCGCTGTGCTCGGCCCGGACGGTTCCCGGCCCCTCGGTGCGCAGCACCGGCTCCTCCGCGCCGCCGGCCCAGGACCAGGTGTGGCGGAACCACAAGGTGGGCAGCACGTGCAGCCGGGCCTCCTCAGGACCCCGATTGTGCACGGTGACCTGCATGAGGACGTCCTCGGGGGACGCTTTCGCGTATTCCGTGAAGACGTCGAAGTAGCGGTTGCCGTCGAAGATCCCGGTGTCGAGCAGCTCGTACTCGGGATCGTGGTATCCCCGCGCCCCGTTGACCGCGACCAAATCGGCGTAGGGGTACTCGCGCTGCGGGTATTTGTAGAGCATCTTCAGGTACGAGGACGTCGGCGTCGCGTCGAGGTAGAAATACGACTCCTTGACGTCTTCGCCGTGATTGCCCTGCGAGTTCGTCAGGCCGAACAGCCGTTCCTTGAGAATCGGGTCTTGCTCGTTCCACAGGCTCAGCGCCAGACAGAGCAGCTGGCTGTCGTCGCTGATACCCGCCAGCCCTTCCTCGCCCCAGCGGTAGGCCCGGTAGGCCGCCTGGTCGAAGGGGAACGCGCCCCAGGTGTTTTCGCCGTGGCCGGGATCCTCCCGGACGGTCCCCCACTGGCGCTCGGTCAGATACGGCCCCCACCGGCGCCAGCGCACACCGGATTCCGCCTGCTCAAGTCGGCCCTGCTCTTCGTTGGTCATGCTGTGTACCCCGTCTGTTCATCTGCTCCGGTCAGCCAGAACGCGCCGGCATCAGCCAGCGCGTTCGCGGCCAGCATTCCCGGCTCTTCCCGGCGGCACATCACCCGGCAGAGGTGACGCGCACGACCGCTGCGCGGGCACAGGCTTGGCCATGGGCTTGGCGACGGCAGCAGGCGAGCGGACCGAGTCCCGGGCCCGCTACGGCCTTCTCCTGGTCACCCTGATCGCCGCCTACCTGGTGTCCGCGGTGACCCAGACCCGCTGGGGCGGCGCCATCCACGTGGCGTTCGTCACCGCTATCGCGCTGATGGCGGTGCGGCACACCCGGCCCTGGCCGCGGTCCGCCTGGCTGGCCGCCGGCGGGGTGCTGGCGGCCGCGATCGCGGCTGGCGTCTGCGCGTCGTCGACCAGCAAGCCGGCCATCGGCGCGGCCGACATCTGGAATGCCCTGGTCCTGCTGGCGGCGGTGGTGATCATCATCGGCCGGGTGCTTCGCCTTGACGAGGTGACGGTGCAGAGCATCTACGGCGCCGTGAGCACGTACCTGCTGATCGGGCTGATGTTCGCCGCCTGGTTCGGCGCCGTCGCCGCCTTCGTGTCCGGGCCGTTCTTCGCCAACGGCCAGGCGGCGAACGACGAGACGGTGCAGTACTTCAGCTTCACCACGCTGACCACCCTGGGCTACGGCGACTTCACCGCCGCGGGCAGCCTCGGCCGGGCGGTCGCCGTGCTCGAGGCCATCGCCGGCCAGGTCTTCCTCGCCACCCTGGTCGCCCGGCTGGTCAGCGCCTACGGGACGACCCGGCGGCGGCCGCCGCCCGGGTGAGTCATTTCAACCGGCTCGGCGCAACGCGGGCGAGATCAGCACCCGCGGGACTCCAAGCGTGTAGCCTCGCCCAGCGGGGAACTGTTCCAGCCGGAGGAGAAGGACATTGCTCGGGGGATCGGCGCTCACGGGCAAAATCGCCTACGGGGTCAGCTGCCTGCTCGCCCTGGTGTTCCTGGTCGTATCGGGTTACGCCCACGCCGTCGTCAACCTGGCCGGCGGTCTCGGCGGCGGAATCAACATCGGCGACGGCGGGTCCCCGACTGGCGCGATGAACATCCTCGTGATGGGCCTGGAAAGCCGGACCGACTACCAGGGCAACACGCTGGACCACCACATGCAGGTCCTTTTGCACTCAGGCAGCACCGGCGGCCAGGCCACGAACACGCTGATCCTGCTGCACATCTTCGCCGGCGGCCAGCGGGCGGTCGGTTTCTCCATTCCCCGCGACGACTGGGTGACCTACCCGCAGGCGTACGACGGGCAGACCGAGGGCAAGATCGACCAGGCCTACGGCCTGGCCTACGCCCAGTCCCTCAGCGAGAGCGTGAACTCGGGTAAGGACTCGGCCACCCGCTACCTCGAGGCCAACCAGGCCGGACAGGCGGCCACGCTCGCCACCGTCCAGGCGGTCACCGGGCAGCAGGTCAACCACTTCGCCGAGGTGAACCTGGCCGGCTACTACTACCTGGCCAACGCGTTCGGCGGAATCACGGTCTGCGTGAAGCCGTGGACCGCGGGCGGGGACCAGAACCTGGCCGACGGCAACTCCGGCTGGGACGCGGTGGCCGACGGCTACGACAAGGCCAAGGGCGGCAACCAGTACCTGCACCTGTCAGCCGCGCAGGCGCTCGCCTACGTCCGCGACCGTGACTCCCTGCCGAACGGGGACCTCGACAGGACACACCGGCAGCAGGCGGTCATCGACTACACGATCTGGAAGCTGGAAAACGGCGGGATCCTGTCCAGCCTGGGAGAGCTCACCGCGCTGCTCGGCACGGCGAAGCACTACCTCATCACGGACGCGGGCTGGAACCTGCTCGACTTCGCCCCGCAGATGAAGGCGCTGACCGGGAAGAATCTGCACTTCTACACCGCGCCTATCGCCCGCTACGCCACCATCGCCGGCCAGTCGGCCAACGTGATCGACGTCCCGACGGTGCAGGCGGCGATCAAGGCGAAGTTCACCGCACCCGCGCCCGCGGCCAAACCGGCCAAATCCGCGGCCAGTGGTAAGACGCCCGTGAAGGCGGCCCCGGTGCCGGCGCCCGCGACGGTCACCGTCGACGTCTACAACGGCGCCGGCGTCTCCGGGCTGGCCGGCCTGGTCTCCGGGGCCCTGACCGCGAAAGGCTACAAGGCGGGCCTCACGGGGAACCCGTCAGCACAGTCCCAGTCGGTGACGGCGGCGACCCGGGTGTTCTACGGTGCGGGCACGTCGGCCAACGCGGCCAAGATCGCCGGCTATTTCGGCGCCGCCGCCACCAGCCTGTCCTCGCTGGCCGCCGGCCACGTCGAAGTGCTGCTGGGCACCGGCACCACGGTGGTGCCGGCGAGCCTCGGAGGCACGGCGAGCCCGGCCGCGTCCCCGCCGGCCGAGTCGGCCGCGTCGACCTCGGCGGGCGACAACGGCGCGGCGGGCGGCGCCGTGAACGTGGCCGCGAACGCCAAGTACGGCGTCCCCTGTGTTTACTGAAGATTTACTGAAGCACGTGTCCGGTGCGACGCCGGGACGTCGCCGTTTACGGCGCCGACCGGCCGCTTACCCACCGGTTCGCCCGCCTGGGACCGCTGCTGGAAATCGACGACGCGGTCCCGCCCAGACGGCCAGTCGCAGCGCCCGGCCGAGGCAGGCGCTGTTTTCAGCGACACGCCGCCCTGGTAGCCACCGCCCTGGTAGCCACCGCTCTGGTAGCCACCGGTCTCTCGTTAGCGCGGCGATGAGGCGCAACGCTGCAGGCAGCGTAGAGGATCTTGGAGTATTTTCGGGCTATGGTACATATTTGTTTCCGATTAGCCGAAAGTTTCCATAACAATAAGCTGATCAGTCACATGGGCCACTTACGAGGCTCTGACGGCTTGGGGCAGGCTCCGGCGAATGGCGCCCCGTCAGCCGCACTGGGGAAAGCGGGGCTGGGGAAGACGAGACGGAAACAAGGGGCGTGTGAAGCGACCAGCACGGAATCGGCAGTCGGGCAATTCTGAGCGCGGAGTCAGGAACGGCGGCGCGGCAACGGCGGCCGGGGAACGGCGGCGCGGCAACGGCGGCCGGGCGACCACGGCCAGGGAACGACGGCGCGGCAACGGCGGTCGGGGAACGGCGGCGCGGCAACGGCGGCCGGGCGACCGCGGCCGGGCAACGCGCAGGTCCGGGAACCGCGGGAAGTGCACCGCTGAGACAGCGGGCGACCGCACGGTTAGCGGGGGGCGAGGCCGCGCAGGAGCTCGTCGACGACGCGGGACGGGAAGCCGGGCTCTGCCGGGGTCGGGTCGTGCTTGCTGCGGCCCATCACGGCGCCGCTGAGCATGAGCATGGCGATCTCGACGTCGGTGTCGGGGCGGAGCTCGCCTGACTCGATGCCGCGGCGCAGGACCGAGCGGACCAGTTCGCGGCGGGGCTCGATGATGCGCTCCCGGTAGCCGGCCACCAGACGGGGGTAGCGGTCCCCCGCGCCGTGCAGCAGGGCGTACTGCTGGGCGTAGCGGGGGTCGTCGGCGTCCTCGGCCATCACGGCCATGATCGCGACCAGGTCGTCGCGGACTGACTCGCAGCGGGGCTCGGGCAGCGGGCGCCGCATCGCGGCGAAGGCCGCGATCAGCAGGTCTTCCTTGCCCGGCCAGCGGCGGTACAGGGTGGCCTTGCCAACGCCGGCCCTGGTGGCCACGTCCTCGCAGTGCACGCCGTCGATGCCGCGCTCGCCGATCGCCTCGATCGTGGCCTCGAGGATGGCCTGCTCGGCCTTCTCGCTGCGCGGGCGGCCGGGACGGCGGACGGTTTCGCCTTCGGCGGGGGCGGCGTCCTTCGGCGCGGCGTCGTCCTCAGGGAGCGGACCGCAGTCCCAGCCGACGGGCGGCTTGGCATGCCGGCCAGCGGGCGCCACCCGGGCGTTGGGCGCCAGCGCCCGGGTGCCGTTCGCCAGCGGGGGGCTGCCCTTCGCGCTGGCGGGGTCCCCGGCAACAGGCTCGGGGGTCACGTCAGCGGCGACGCGGGCGTCGACGTGAGTGCGAACAGTACGCATTGCCGTAAACCTCCTCCGTTCGCGATTTTCTTACCGTAGTGCGCTTACCGCTCCGACAGCTCCGGGCGGTCGGCCAGGCCGGCCTCGAGGTCGCGCTCTGCCGCGGCGACCTCGGCCGCGATCACTTCCTCGATGCTAGGCCGCTTGCGGCCAGGGAACCAGCGCAGCACCGCGACGCCGCCGATGACGGCCAGCACGGCCGCGATGGCGGTGGTGACCCGCATCGCGTCCACGAACGCCAGGTTGGCCGGCTGGAGCAGGAACTGCCCGGCGTGGCCAAGCTGGGCCGCGACCGCCTGGGTGGCGGTAATGGACGAGCCGGCCGCGTCACGCGCTCCCGCGGGGAGCTTGTTCAGGGTCGGGTTGAGCGAGCTGCGGTAGGCCGAGGACAGGATCGAGCCGAGCACCGCGACGCTGAGCGCCACCGCGACCTGGCGGGCCGTGTTGGTCAGGGCTGAGCCGGCGCCAGCCCGCTCACGCGGCAGCGCCTCCATCACGGTCGACGTCGCCGTCGGGATCGCCAGGCCGAGCCCGGAACCCTGAACGAAGAACATCACCGCGATGATCCAGACCGGCGACGTCTGGTCGAGGAACGCCCAGCCGCCGATCGCGGCCGCGTTCATCAGCATGCCGGTCACCATGACCGGGCGGACGCCGAACCGGCTCACCAGCGACGAGCTGCGCGGTGCCATCACGAACTGGCCGAGCGCGAACGGCACCGCGAGCAGGCCGGTCTCCAGCGGGCTGTAACCGCGGACGTTCTGCAGGTAGAAGCTGGAGAAGAAGTAGACGCCGCCCATGCCGAAGAACAGCAGCGCGATCGACACGACCGAGGCCGACAGCGCGCGGTGCTTGAACAGGCGCACGTCGAGCGACGGGTGCTCGATGCGGCTCTCGTGCCAGGCGAACAGGCCGAGCACGACCAGGCCGCCGAGCACCGGGCCGAGGACGCCGAAGCTGCCCCACGACTCGCCGTCGCCGCCCTGCACGATCCCGTAGACGAGCAGCACGAGGCCGAGGACGGAGCCGAGCACGCCGAGGTAGTCGATCTTGCCGGGGGCCGGGTTGCGCGACTCGGGCACCAGGATGAGGGCGGCGATCGCGCCCGCGACCGTCACCGGGACGTTGATGAGGAAGACCGAGCCCCACCAGAAGTGGCTGAGCAGCAGGCCGCCGAGCACCGGGCCGATGGCCACGCCGATACCGACGGCGGAGGTCCAGATGCCGATGGCACGGGCGCGCTCGCCCGGCTCGAAGACGTTGGCGATGATCGACAGCGTCTGCGGCATGACCGCGGCGCCGCCCAGGCCCATCACCGCGCGGGCCGCGATGAGCACGTCAGGCGAGTGCGAGTAGGCCGAGAAAAGCGAGCCGATCCCGAACAGGATCAGGCCCGCCATCAGCACGCGCTTGCGGCCGATGCGGTCGCCGATCACGCCGAAGGTGAACAGCAGCCCGGCGAAGACCAGCGTGTAGGAGTTGATCGCCCACTCGAGCTGCGACTGGCTGGCCCCGATGCCGCCCTTGTCGGCCGGGCTGGCGATCGTCTTCAGCGCAACGTTGAGAACGGTGTTGTCGATGACGATGGCGAGCAGGCCCACGACGAGCACGCCGAGGATGACCCACCGCCTGCGCTGAATCGTCTGAGTGTCCATGAGCCCCTTCAAGGACTTGGAAGCTGATTCGCGCGGCCGGAGCAGGCCTCGTCCGTAAGAGCACCCGGGCCGCACTATCGATACGGAACAGGACCGTATCGGAATCTATTCCGGCGACTCAACCGATTTAAATCGGCCTAAAGGGCGACGTCCGCCTGCCTGATCTCGCCGGTACCCGGGTTGACGAGCAGCGACAGCGTGACGGTGGCGTGCTCCCCGGTCAGCTCGACCGACGCGCCCGCCGCGCCGTCGCCCGCCTGGAAGGCGCCCGGCGTGAGCGGGCCGGCCCAGGCGGCCGCCATCCGCAGCCGACGGGCGATCAGGCCGCCGTCGGTCCCGGGTGCGAACGGCAGCGCCTGGGGCCAGCCCGCGGCGCCGTCGTTGAGCCAGGCGATGACCCCGGCCAGCACGTTAGCCAGGGCGGAGCCCGGCGCGGGCGGCATCGCGATCGTGAGCGACTGGACGCGGGGCGGCTGCTGCGGGTTGAGCTGGATCGCGGCCGCGACCGTGCCGTGCTCGCCCGCCAGCCACCAGCGCCGCTGCGCCGGCGTGTCGGACTCGGCGGCCCTGGCGCCGTCCGCGGTGAACGGGCCGATCCGGTCCCTGAGCCTGGCCAGGTCGCCCGCCCGCTCCGCGTACGGCCGGTCGAGCGCCACGTTCTCGCTGAACAGCGCCTCGGCGGCGGCGTCGTCCCAGTCCTGAAGCAGCCGGTTCACGTTGTCGGCGGCCGTCAGCGTCTCCGGCCACGGGCCGCCAGGCCCGTCCGCGCCAGCCGGCACCGGCGCCAGCGCCGTATGGGGGCTGTCGGGGCGGCCGAGCAGCGCCTTGAGCACTAGCTCGGCCAGCGCGTACATGGGCGCGTAGGTGCCGTTGCCGAGGGTGATCACGCCCAGGCCGGTCGCCGGGTGCCAGCGCATGTTGGACCCGAAGCCGGGGTAGCCGCCGCTGTGGCTGACCACCCGGCCGAGCACCGGGTCCTCGTCGACGAACAGCCCGAAGCCGTAGTACGCGGGCGCCGCCGGCGGGCCGCCGGGTATCCGGTCGGGCGCGCGCCACCCGGTGACGGCCTGCGGCAGCTGCATCTGCCGCCTGGACGCCGGCGCCAGCGGGTGCGGCGCGGCTGACGCGGCGCCGTCCGGCGGGAACGCGGCCGCGAACCCGGCCGACCAGGTGGCCAGGTCGGCGACGCAGGAGAACACGCCGCCCATCGGGGCGAACGCGCCGTACGGGTCGTACGGCAGCTCCTGCCAGCCGTCCGGCCCGTGCCGGTAGCCGACCGCGAGCTCGGCGGCGGCGAACTCGCCCGCCGTGAACCCGGTCCTCGCCATCCCGAGCGGCGCCAGCAGCCGGGTCCTGATGAACTCGTCGTAGGGCAGGCCCGACGCGGCGGTCACGATCAGCCCGAGGACCGCGTAGCCGAGGTTGGAGTACTCGAAGCGGGTGCCAGGCGCCCAGTTGAATGTGACGCCCCGCGCGAGCAGCGCGCGGAACTCGTCGATCGGCAGCCCCTGCTGCCTGTCGCCCCACGGGTCGTCGGTCGGGAACCCGGCCGTCATCGTCAGCAGGTTCCTGATCGTCAGCGGCGCGGCCCCGGCCGCGCCGCTGGTCCAGCCCGCCAGCTCGGGCAGGTAGCCGGCGGCCGGGTCGTCGAGCGCGAGCGCCCCGGCGTCACGCAGCAGCATGACCGCCGACGCGGTGAACGACTTCGACATCGACGCGATCCTGAACACGGTCCGCTCGTCGGGCACCGCCCCGCCCAGGGAACGGGCACCGAAGCCGGCGGCGTGCACGAGCACCCCGTCGCGCACGATCCCGTAGCTGATCGCGGGCTGCCCGCCGCGCTCGTGGAAGCGGCTGACGATCTCGTCGGCGGCGTTGAAGCTGACCGCGGGCGTGGCCGCACCGGCGGCGGAATTTCTTGGCACCCGAATATCCTGCCACGCGCTTTGGCGTGGCATTATCGGAGTGTCCGGGTACGCCATTGGGGCGCCTCGAGACTTTGGAGGTTCAGACTATGTCGTCTGCCATCACGCCGCTCGTCGGCCAGTCCGTCAGCCAGTCAGAACCGCTTTACGGCGGGCGCAAGACCGGCCGGGTCACCGTCAGGGACATCGCCCTCGCCAAGGAGCGCGGCGAAAAGTGGCCGATGCTCACCGCCTACGACGCGCTCACCGCGGGCATCTTCGACCAGGCCGGCATCCCGGTACTGCTCGTCGGTGACTCGGCAGGCAACGTTGTCTTCGGCTACGACACCACGATCCCGGTGACCGTCGACGAGCTCATACCGCTCACCGCCGCCGTCGTCAGGGGAACGGGCCGGGCGATGGTGGTCGCCGACCTTCCCTTCGGCTCCTACCAGGCGTCGCCGACCGAGGCGCTGCACGCCGCGGTCCGGTTCATGAAGGAAGCGGGCGCCCACGCGGTCAAGCTCGAGGGCGGCGTCCGGGTCGCGCACCAGGTCGAAGAGCTCACCGCGGCCGGCATCCCGGTGATGGGCCATCTGGGCCTCACCCCGCAGTCGGTGCACGCGTTCGGCGGCTTCCGTGTCCAGGGCCGCGGCGAAGACGGCCAGCGCCTGCTGCACGACGCCAAGGAGCTCGAGGCGGCCGGCGCGTTCGCGGTGGTGCTCGAGGGCATCCCCGCCCCGCTCGCCGCCCGCATCACCGCGTCGCTGCGGGTACCGACGATCGGCATCGGGGCCGGCGCCGACTGCGACGCCCAGGTCCTGGTCTGGCAGGACATGGCCGGCCTGTCCGGCCGGGCGCCCAAGTTCGCCAAGCGCTACGCCGACGTGGCCGCGATCCTGCGCGGCGCCGCGGCCGAATTCGCGGCCGAGGTAGCCGGCGGAACTTTCCCGACCGAGGAGTACTCCTACAAGTAACAACATCAGCATCCCGAACGGGGGCTGGTTTCACGTAAACGGTGAAACCAGCCCCCGTTCCGCGTCCCATGACGTTGACTTACGGGTGGTACCAGGCCAGGAACGGCCGTCGCCTGAGCGGTGGCGGGGTAGCCGCCGCCCGGTGGCTGCGATTTAATGCTGGTGCTGCAAGGCGGGATAAATGCGGAGTCGGGGGCGAACATGAGCAGTTTTGATGCGGGCCCGCACGGGGCCCAGCCGGGGCGGAACTACCCGCCGCCGGCCCAGGCCGGGACGGCGGGCGGCGAACTGCGGCTGTCGCTTGACGGCCGTGACATCGCCGTTCGCCCGGGCCAGGAGGTCCGAATCGGCCGCTCCGCCGACAACGACCTGGTCACCGAGGCGCCGACGGTATCCAGGCACCACGCCGTGCTGCGCCTCGGCAACGCCGGGTGGGAGTTCGAGAACACCGGCTCCGCCCCCACGTTCCTTGACGGGCAGCAGGTCAGCCGGTTCGTGGTGGACCGGCCGCTCGCGCTGGTGCTCGGCTCGGCCGACGGGCCGGTGCTGCGGGCCGAGCCGCTGGCGCCGGCCGGAGTTCCCGGGCAGGCCGGGCCGCAGGAACCAGCCGGGTACCCGGGGCCGACCGGCTACCCGGGACCAGCCGACTACGCGGCGCCCGGCGGTTACCCCGGGGCTGGCGAGTACCCCGGACCTGCCGATTACCCGGGGCCGGGCGGCGCGCCCGCGTCGGCCGGCTACCCCGGTCCTGCCGGGATGCCGGGGCAGGCCAGGGAACCCGGGCCGGCCGGCGCGCCCGGCTGGCCGTCGGGCCAGCCCGCGGGACCAGGCTGGGGCGCGGTCCCGCCGCCGATGCCGATGCCGGCGGCCCACCACGCGGCCGGCGGGGGCGGCGGCGACGAGATGGCCACCGCGCTGCGGATCCTGTTCCCGATCAACAGCTGGCTGCACAACTCGGGCTGGCGGCAGGGGCTGCGGCTGCTTGTCATCGGCTACGCGCTGCTGCCGCTGATCTTCCTGGCGGTACTCAGCTCGTCCAACGACCTGTCCGCGCCCGGCTGGGCCTACAGCGTGTACATCGCGCCGCTGTGGATCATGGGCTTCTGGCTGCTGATCAGGCCCGGCCACCTGGTCCGGCCTGAGCTGCTGGCCTGCGCCGGGATCGTCGTGTGGACACTGGTATGGATCAACGTGGTGACGATCAACATCAACGACGCGCTGCACATCAGCGGCTCCATCTCGTTCATCCCCGCGCTGGTCATCGGCTTCAACGAAGAGATCACCAAGGCGCTGCCGGTGCTGCTGGCCGGCCTGATCCTGCTCAGGTCCCGCAGGCTGAAGCACAAGCTGAGCGTCCGGATGTCGATGTTCCTCGGGACGATCGCCGGGCTTACCTTCGGCATCGCCGAGCAGGCCTTCTACACGTCTAACGACATCATCGGGATCAACCAGGCGCAGTCGAACAACGAAGCGGTCAACGCCGTGCTGGCGTTCGCCGAGCGGATCTTCGTCGACGGCTTCCAGCACGCCGTCTGGGCCGGGATCGCCGGCTTCTTCATCGGCATGGCGCTGAACTACCCGCGCCGCCGGATCCCGCTGATCGCGCTCGGCGTGACGATCGCGGCCGTGCTGCACGCGCTCAACGACTTCCTCGCCGCCGACTCGGTCTGGCTGGTGATCATCGTCCAGGCGGCGTCGCTGCTGCTGTTCCTCGGGTACACCATGTCCGAGGCCTCGATCGAGCAGCAGGTCAGGGACAGCCCGCTGTTCCGCGGCGACTCGATGGTCATCCAGGCGTTCAGGGACCCGACCGGCGGCTATCCCATGCAGGGGCGCCAGCGCCCGCCTAACTGAGCCCGGCTACCTGGCCGGACCGGGTCGTCCTGGCCGCGCGCGCGGCCCTGGCCGCGCGGGTCGTCCTAGCCGTGCGGGTCAGCTTGGTGGCGCGGGTCAGCTTGCTGGCGCGGGTCAGCACGGCCAGCCGTCGGCAGGGTGAGGATGAAGGCGGCGCCCGCGCCAGGGCCGGCCGAGGACGCGCTGACCTCGCCGCCGTGTGCCCGGGCGATGTTGCGGGCGATCGTCAGCCCGATGCCCGAGCCCGGTGCGCGCCGCGGCTGACCGGGGGCCCGGTAGAAGCGCTCGAAGACGCGCTCGAGGTCCGCTTCAGCCAGCCCGACGCCCGTGTCGGTGATGACAACCTGCGCCAGCTGCTGGTTCGCACGCGTCTTGACGGTGACCGAGCCGCCCGCCGGGGTCGCGGTGAGCGCGTTGCCGATGATGTTGGTCAGTACCTGGGTGATCCGGTCCTGGTCGGCCCGCACGATGGCCGGCGGCCCCGCTTCGACCGTGAGCGTGACGCCGGCGTCGCTGAACTGCGGTGCCAGCCGGGCGGCGGCCTTGCCCGCGAGGGCGGCGAGGTCGGTGTCAGCGAGGGCGAGGTCGAGCCGGCGCTCTTCGGCCCGGGACAGCGCGGACAGGTCGTCGGCCAGCCGCCGCAGGCGGCGCAGCTCGTCGCTGGCGGCCCCGAGAATTTCCGGTTCCGGCGCGAAGATGCCGTCGATCAGGCCTTCCACGTAGCCTTCAAGCGCCGTCAGCGGGGTGCGCATCTCGTGCGCGACCTCGCCAAGCAGCCTGCTCCTGCGCGTCTCGGTGTCCGCCAGCCTGGTGGCGAGCGTGTTCACGTCGACCGCGATCCCGGCTAGCTCGGGGTCACGCGGCACCGGCACCCTGGCCTCGTAGCGGCCGGCCGCGATCAGCCGCGTGGCCGACCGCACCGCGTTCAGCGGGCGGACCAGCCGCTGGGTCACGATCGCGGCCGCGATCACCGCGGCGACCACGCTGGCAAGGGTGCCGAACAGCAGCGCGGTGGTCAGCGCGGACTCGAACGCGTTGCGCGCGTTGATGCGCAGCAGCCGCCGCGCCCGGCCGGCCGAGGCGGTGACCGGCACGAAGTTATTGAACACGACGTCGATCTCACGCCCGAAGAACCGCGGCGCCAGCAGGCGGATTGTCACGAAGGCGAACACCGCGCCCACCACGATGACCAGGACGTAGCTGACGAACAGCCGCCCGGGAAGCCGCATGCTCATGCCGGCCGCCCGGCGAACTTGTAGCCCACGCCGCGGACAGTCGCGATCAGCCGGGGGCTGGCCGCGTCGTCGCCGAGCCGCGCCCGCAGACTGCGGATATGCACGTCCACCACCCGCTCGTCACCGTAGAAGTCATAGCCCCACACGCCCTCGAGGAGCTGGCGGCGCGAGAAGACCCGGCCGGGCGCGTCCGCGAGCGCGGCGAGCACGTCGAACTCGAGGGCGGACAAGTTGACCGCCGCGCCGTCCACCCGTACCTCCCTGGCGTCCTTGTCGATACTCACGCCGTCGAACCGCAGCACGGCCGTCGGCGCCTCTCGCGTCCCCCGGTCGCGCCGCAGCACGGCGTTGACCCGGGCCGCCACCTCGCGCGGACTGAACGGCTTGGTGATGTAGTCGTCGGCGCCGACGCCGAGCCCGACCAGTTTGTCGACCTCTTCGGTGCGCGCGGTGACGAGCACGACGTAGACGTCGCTGAACACGCGCAGCTGGCGCAGCACCTCCAGCCCGTCGATGCCGGGCAGCATGACGTCGAGCAGCACGAGGTCGGGCGGATGGCGGCGCACCCCGGCGACGGCGGTCTCGCCGTCAGCCGCCTCGGCCACGGCGAAACCCGCCGCTTCCAGGTATCCGCGCAAGACCGTGCGGATATGCGGTTCGTCGTCGACAACGAGCACCTGGCGCATCGCTCACCTCTGGCCCAGGGTAGGCCGCCGCGGGCGGTGTGACGCGGTCCGCCCGATGATCTTCACGGGAGCTTCACGCGAGCCCCGGTCATCGCCTCATAGTGCCCCGGCAGTCTCGATGCGTCGGGTAGGACTGACATCGGGACGAGGACGAGGGAGTCAGGCATATGGAACGCAACAGGCGGCGGATGCTGACCGGACTTGCGGTGACCGGGGTACTGGCGGGTGCGCTCGCGGGCGGCGGCGTCGCCCTGGCCAGCACGGGCGGGGCGGCCCAGCCGGCGTCGGTGGCGGCGGCCGTCGCCCCGGCGGCGAACACGGGCACCCCCACGGCGGCGCCCGGTGCCGCGGGCAAGGGCGGCACCCGGTTCCTGCGCCGGCATCACGCTGGCCGGCTGGTGCTGCGGACGGCTGCTTCTTACCTGGGGGTTACCCAGGCTGAGCTGCTGACGCAACTGCACGCGGGCAGGTCGCTCTCCGCGGTGGCGACCGCCCAGGGCAGGTCGGTGAGCGGCCTTGAGAACGCGATCCTGGCGGCGGTCACCAAGCGGATCGACGCCAGCGACCGCTCCGCCGCCCGCAAGGCGGCGCTGACCGGCGACGTGAAGAACAACCTGAACGCGTTCGTGACCATGGCCCACCCGTTCGAGTGGGCCGCCCACAAGCTGGGCAAGGCCGCCGCGGCGGCGAGCGCGCCGGCGCCGGCGTCGGCGTCGGCGTCGGCGGCGGCGGCGGCGTAGCGGGGTCTGCTCCGCGGCGCCCGCGGCGGCGTCACGCAGGTCAACGGCGGCTTAGCGCGGCAGCGGCGCCGTCGCGCAGGTCAGCCGGTGCCCGGTCCGCTCTGCGGGCCGGGCACCGGCCGTGTCCTGGCGTGGCGGGCCTGGACCCGCTCTTAACTCCCGTCAACGCCGAACGGGTGCGTGGTCACCGTGGGGGGTGAAACACGCACCCGTTCGGGATGACGGTGTGTGGTGTTGGGTCAGGAAGCGGCCGCGCGCAGGCGGGGCAGGACTTCCTTGCCGATGAGCTCGATCGTGGCCATCGGGTCGGCTGACATCACCTGGATGGAGACGATGTCGGCGCCGACATCCTGGCACAGCGGCCGGTAAGCGTCGATCAGGCCGTCGGCGTCGGGGATGACCGTGTAGCTGGACAGCACCTCGTTGCGGTCCATCTCGTCGGCCTTGATCCGCAGCTCGGCCGGGTCGGTCGCCTCGAGGCGGCCGGGGGCGCGCAGGCCCCGCATGGACGACAGCGCCTGCCAGGCCTCGTCAGGCCCGTCGGCCAGCACCGTCCACCGGGTGGCGAGCACGCGGTGCTCCTTGCCGGCCTCGGTCGCCGCCTTCCGGTACGGGCCGATGACCTTGGCGACCGTGTCGGCGGGGTCCTTCACGCTGGTGATCAGGCCGTCGGCGTAGGTCCCGGCGAACGCGGCCGACTTCGGGCCGCCTGCCGCCATGAGGATCGGGAGGCTGCCCTTGGGCGGCGAGTAGAGCTTCGCGGTCTCGGTCGTGTAGTACTCGCCGTGGAACGTCACCTTCTCCCCCGCGAGCATCCGGTGCATAATCTCAAGCGCCTCCTGCATCCGCGCCTGGCGCTCGGCGTAGCCGGGGAAATCGAAGCCCATCGGCCGCTCGTTGAGCGCCTCGCCGGTGCCGACACCGAGGAACAGCCGCCCGTCCGACAGCCGGTCGACCGTCGCCGCCATCTGCGCGACAAGCGCCGGGTGGTAGTGGAACAACGGGGCGGTGACCGCCGTGCCCAGTTCGACGTGGCTGGTCTGCACGGCGACGGCGCCTAGCCACGCCCAGACGAAGCCGGCCGCGGACGTGTCGTCCACCCACGGGTGGAAATGGTCGCTGCCGAGCACCGCGTCAAACCCGGCTCGCTCGGCCGCCACGGCCTGCTCGACAAGGTCTTCTGGCTGGTAGGACTCGTGGCTGCAGAGCCAGGCGAACTTCATCTACGCCTCCATCATTGATCGCGTCACCCCTGATCCTCTCAGAGCGCGCCGCGGCGGGCAGATCCGGCTGGTTATCTGACGGGGGCATAGCACACCAAATTGAACTTCTTCACACTAACCGTCGCTGGTCCCGCTGATTCCACGTATAACTCTGCGGACGAATCTGGTCTGGTGCGCGCGCTGTCTCCGGTGACAGCGGCCAGCGCCCTTCGGGGGAACGGGACGGGGAATGCAGCTTCCCAACCGCGCCGCGGCGGCGGTGCTGACGGTGCTCGCCGCGGCGGGCTGCTCGCTCACGGTGGCGGGCTGCTCGGGCGGGGCGGCTGGCGGTGCCGCCGCTGGCCCGGCGGCCGCGTCCGGGGCCGCGGCTACGCAGACGACGGTGGACGCCGCACCGAAGGCGGGTGCGCCCGCCTGGTGCGGCACGCTTGACGACTCCGCGGTCACCGCGCTGCCGAGCGTCCTGCCGCAACTGCTGACCAGCGGCGCCGCCGTCGCCACGTCGAAGGTGCGGGCCGCCGCGACGGTCATCCGCCACGCGGCCGCGTCCGCCCCCGCCCAGCCCGCGAAGCTGCTGACGAACGCGGCCAGCTCACTCGACACCGCCGCGAGCGCCAAGTCGGCCGCGGCGCTGCAGGGCGTGAGCGCGGCCTTCAACGCGATGAGCGAAGGAGTGCAGAGCGCATGCGGTTTCCAGTGACCGGCCCGCGGCGGACGTGGCGCTGGCTCGCGGCCGCGGTCGCCGCGCTGACCGTCGCGGCGGCGACGTTCGCGCCGGCGGCGCGCGCGGGCGGCCCGGACAGCACGCTCTGCAGCCCGCAGGACACCTCCAGGGTGCACATCCCCGCGAACTTCACCGTCAGCGCCTGCTTCGACGGCAAGATCCTCACGCTGCGCAACCGGACAAGCGCCGTTGTCCTGGCCTACGCCACCGGGGACATCCAGCGGACCGCCCGAACCGCCGAGGTCCCGAGCATTTCCACGCTGTTGACCATGCTGATCACCCAGGGCAACATCATCCCGCCTGACTCTGAGCTGCAGCTGTGGATCGGCTCGGGCTCGGCCGACGTCGAGATGGAAGTCGCGACCCAGGCCAACCAGAAGTACGACCTGTACGCGCAGCTGATCTCCTACCTGCCGGGCATCGGCTCCTACGCCGGCGACTACGAGGACGTGGCCGCGGCGACCGAGTCCATTAGCGACGACTACGCGAACCGCGCCACCTGCGACGCCCACGCCACCAACTGGCTGGCCAAGATCGGCTGCTCGGCCGGTATGGCGGCGAACGTCGACTTCGCGGTCGCCAAGTTGAAGGCCCAGCTCGCCATCGAGCTGGTGAAAGATATCGGCCTGCTGACCGGGGCGCTCGTCACCAGCATCTGGAACCTGTGGGACTCGGCCAGCCAGACCCAGGACCTCAATACGATCGCCTCGTCGAACCCGCTGCTGCATATCGCGGCCGCGGCAGGCGGGGGCGGGTCATCGGGCGGGGGCGGATCGTCGGGCGGGGGCGGATCGTCGGGGCCCGCGTCGGTTTCCGCGTCCGGCGGCAACGGTCAGCTGCAGGTTCAGCTGTCCAACTTCCCCACGGGGCGCACCTACTACTTCTGCCACTCGGGCACGGGCTACCCGACCGGCGGCAGCATCGCCAGCAGCAGCTCAGTGGACATTACCTCGGCCTCTGAGAACCTGGGTGCGCTCTGTTCAGGGTCTGGCAACTTCTGGATCGGTTTCCAGGGCACGGACGGCCATGACTACTACAGCAACCAGGTCGACCTCACCACCCCGTCCGCCACCGCCACCGCTAGCGGCGGGCAGCTGCTCGTCCAGTTGGCCGACTTCCCGACCGGGCTCACGTATTACTTCTGCCACTCCGGCACGGGCTATCCCACCGGCGGCACCATCACCAGCAACAGCTCCGTTGACATCACCTCGGCCTCTGAGAACCTGGGTGCGCTCTGTTCGGGATCAGGCAACTTCTGGATCGGCTTCCAGGGCACCGACGGCCACGACTACTACAGCAACCAGGTAACGCTGGCTAGCGCGGCCGCGCCGGGCGCGGGCGCCACGGCCACCGCTAGCGGCGGGCAGCTGCTCGTCCAGTTGGCCGACTTCCCGACCGGGCTCACGTATTACTTCTGCCACTCCGGCACGGGCTATCCCACCGGCGGCACCATCACCAGCAACAGCTCCGTGGACATCACCTCGGCCTCTGAGAACCTGGGTGCGCTGTGTTCGGGATCAGGCAACTTCTGGATCGGCTTCCAGGGCACCGACGGCCACGACTACTACAGCAACCAGGTGACACTGGGCTAGCCACGCGCGCTGCGGCCGGCGGCCGACGGCTGACGCCCGACGGCTGACGGCTGACGGCTGACGGCTGTGCGACTTCCCATCACTTGCAACCGTTCGCTGCGACTTCCCATCGGTTGCAACCATTTCCCGTCCATTTTGGGATGGTTTGTCACTACCTAACTAATGGGGAGTGGGAAAACTGGTCAGAACCGATGGGAAGTGCAGCTCCGACTGGGTCCGCTAGCGGGCAGGCGCGGGCCGGGCCGGCCGGCCGACGCGGGGCCGGGCCGGCCGACGCGGGGCGGGCCGGCCGACGCGGGGCCGGGCCGGCAAGCGCGGGGCCGGGCCGGCCGGCGGGCGCGGGGCGACGCGGCGGGGCGGTCGCGGTGGGCTGCCGCGCGACTTCCTATCACTTAGACACGTCCACCGCGACTTCCTATCTGTTAGCGTCATTTTCGTGTCCACTTTGTGGTGATTTGTCACTACCTAAGTGATAGGAAGTGGCGAGAACGGTCACAACCGATGGGAATTGGAGCGCCGACGGAGACCGGGCTCGGTAGCGCACGGTCCGCGTGGGACAAGCGCGGTGCGGAGACCGGCGGGGACGACGGCCGGGGTACGGCGGGGACGACGGCCAGGGTACGGCGGGGACGACGGCCGGGGTACGGCGGGGACGACGGGCGAGGTGTGGCTGGGGCGGACGCGGGGGGCGCGCTCGGGGAGGGGACGGTGAATGACGATGGTGGATCGTTGGGAGCACCCGGATGCTCCCAACGATCCGCCATCCTTGCGCCGGGGAGCGCCGGACGGCCCCCGGTGCGGACGCGGCGGGCGGTGAACACCTACCGCCCGGCCGCGGCTTGTCAGGCGTCCGCTAGGCAGGCGGCGCCAAGACGGTCCTCAGGCGTCCGCGATGGGGGCGGCGCCTAGGCGGAAGGCGGCGGTGCGGACGGCCGGGGCGGAGACGGCGCCGTTCCAGACGTTCATGATCGGCTGGGACTTCACCTGCGAGCCGACGGCCTGAACGCCGGCCAGCACGGTGAGCACCGACTCGGTGAACCGCATGCCGTCGAGCGGCTGGGTCAGCCGCCCGTCCTCGATCAGGAAGCAGGCGTCCCTGGTGACCCCCGTGATCGTGCCCGCGACGCGGTCCACCAGCCGGGTGTACCAGAACCGCTGGAGGTAGACGCCGCGCTCGACCTGGGCGATGAGCTCGTCCTCGGTCTGCGTGCCGCCCGCCATCACGATGTTGGCCGCGGTGGGCTCGGGAACCTGCTCGCGGGCGATGTGGGCGTGCCCGGTCGACGGGCGGCCGAGCGCGGCGGCGGTCGCCAGGTCGGTGACCGCCGCGCCGACCCGGCCTTCGGTGAAGAAGCCGACCCGCTGCTTGGTCACCCCCTCGATGTCGAACCCGATCGGCAGGCCCACGTCGGCGCCGCCGTCGTCGGCCACGTCCACCAGCGCCGAAGCCAGCGGCTGGCCGGCCCGGGCGGTGATGCCGATCCCGGCCGCGGCGAGCGTGCCTGAGAACCCGACGTCGGGCAGGAAGCCGAGCAGCTCGCCGACCGCCTCGGCGCCGAGCACCGCTTCGTAACGGCCCGCGGGCAGCTCGGTCCGGCCGCGGGCCGCGAGGGCCCCGGCGACGGCCCGGCTGACTGAGCCGGCCACGTCGAGCCGGTCAGCCGAGCGGCCCAGGTCGATCCAGTGCGCGGTGCCGTCGTCGATGTTCACCGTCAGGCTGCCGGACGCCTCGGTGGCGGCCGTCGCCCGGCGGATCCCCGTGGTGGTCGCCACCAGCAGCTGGGTGACCGCCCGGCCGAACATGCCGGCCGCCTCGCCGCCGGCTTCCATCGCCTCGGCCATGGCTCGCTTGGCCAGCAGGCTGCGGGTCCCCGCGTCGTAGGCGGCGGTGTCGTCGTACCAGTAAGGCGCGGGCCCAGCCGATCCAGTGCCAGCCGATCCAGCGCCAGCCGATCCAGCGCCAGCCACCTCGGTGCCCGGCACGGCCAGCCGGACGTCGCCCGGGGTCGCGGACAGGCCCGCGCGGGTGCGGGCACCCGCCGCCGCGGCGGCGACGGCCCGGTCCAGGTCGGTCACCGCGCTGGTCGCCACCCGGTAGGGACGGCCGTTGACCACGGCCCTGACCAGGTACTGGACCTCGGTGATGTCCTGCGGCTGGTGGATGACCTGGCCCGCGAAGCGGGTGTACTCGCCGGCCCTGGCGAGCACGCTGATCTCGATTTCGTCGGCCTCGGGCGACTTGAGGGCGGCGTCGAGTGCCGCCATCGTCGCGGCCTCGTCCAGTGGCGGGATCATCATGCGACTCCTGTCCTGATGCCGCGGGCGAGCAGCGGCGACGCTCCGTGGCTGAGGAAGCCCCACTGCTTCGGCTCGCCCTTGCCGCAGGGGTAACCGAACGCGCGGAACTCTTCCGGTCCGGCGACCGCCTCGACGCTGTTCCAGAACTGCGGGGTGACCCCGCCGTAGCTGAAGTTGCGCAGCAGGCGCCCCTTGCGGCCGCCGCGCACCTCGTAGGCGACTTCCGTGCCGAACTGGAAGTTCAGCCGCCGGTTGTCGATCGACCAGCTGCGGTTGTCCTCGATGTAGTAGCCGTGGCCGAGCCGGTCGAGCAGTTCGTCCAGGGTGCCCGCCCCTGGTTCGAGGAAGACGTGGGTGGAGAAGCAGACCGGCAGGTACGCCCAGCCGTCGGCGCGGGCGGCGCCGGTGACCTCGAGCCCGGCCCTGGCGGCAGAGTCCCGGTTGGACAGCGTGCGCCTGATGATGCCTTCCTCGATCAGCCCGCAGCGGCGGGCCGGGGTGCCCTCGTCGTCCCAGCCGAAGCTGCCCCTGGTGCCCGGCACCGTCGGGTCCGAGGTGATGGACACCGCCGGCGAGCCGTAGCGCAGGCTCCCGACGTCGGACGGGCGGATGAACGAGGTGCCCGCGAAATTCCGCTCGTCGCCCAGGATCCGGTCGAGTTCCAGGGCATGACCTGACGACTCGTGGATCTGCAGTGACACCTGCTGCGCCCCGATGACCAGGTCGCTGACGCCGGGCGGCGCGACCGGCGCGGACAGCAGCGCGACGGCCTCCTCGCCGACCCGGCCCGCGTTGCCCACCAGGTCAAGGCCGAGCACGAACTCCCAGCCGGCGCCGCCGGTGTCGTTGTGGAACGAGTTCGGGTAACTGCGCCGCTGTACCTCGTCCTCGTCGGCGGCGACCGCGATCAGCCCGCCGCCCGACTCGGTCAGGTGCTGATGCTGCAGCGACCCCTCGGTCGAGGCGAAGTGGCGGTGCTGGCGCTTGGCGTTGACGCCCGCCTGCACGCTGACTACGCCGCGGGCCTCGGCCGCGGCGGCGATCGCGGCGGCCAGCAGCGCGTCGCGCTCGGCGGCGGGCACGGCGAACGGGTCCTGCGCGACGTCGGTCTGGTAGCGGCCGCTGGCCGGCGGCCGGGGCGGCAGCACGGTCCGCGGGCCGATGCCGGCGCCGGCCCGGGCCACCGCGATCGCGCGTTCCGCGGTCCTGGCGGGGACTCCGGCGTCAGTCAGCGGCGCGGCGGCGAAGCCCCAGGCGCCGTCGACCAGCACCCGGACGCCGATGCCGGCCGACTTCTCCAGGCGCTCGTCGGGGTCAAGGCCCAGCTGGTGATAGCTGCGCAGCTCCTCGGCCTCGACGAGGCGGACGTCGCCGTATTCCGCTCGATTGTCGATTGTCGACATTGCTTGGGCAAGAAAAACGGCGGCGGCCTTGTCGTCACCGAGGTCGCCCCAGTCGTGTGCGTTCATCGGGTCTCCCTGCTTACGGGCGAACAGAAGTGGTGGACGGGGAGGGCGGACACCGCTAGCGGGCGAACAGCTGGGAGAGGTCGGCGAAGGCCTTGAACTCGAGCGGGTTGCCCGCCGGGTCGTAGAAGAACATCGTCCACTGCTCGCCGGTCTCGCCCGCGAACCTGACGTACGGCTCGATGACGAACTCGGTGCCTGCCGCGCGCAGCCGGGCGGCGAATCGCTGGAAGTCCTCGACGGGCAGGACCAGGCCGAAGTGCGGTACCGGCACGTCGTGGCCGTCGACCGCGTTGTGCGCGCGCTGCGGGCGCTCGCCCGGCGCCAGGTGCGTGACGACCTGGTGGCCGCCGAGGTTCCAGTCGATCCACTGCGCCGACGACCGGCCCCGTGGCAGGCCGAGCACCCCGCCGTAGAACGCCTCCGCCTTCGCCAGGTCGTCCACGGGAACGGCGAGGTGGAACGGGGGCCGGACGGCCGGGTCGGTGATCGGGGCGGTGCCCTCAGCGGCCGCCGCTTCGTCCAGGCTCATGATGCCTCTTCTTCCTGCGCGAGTTGCGACTCAGCGAACGTCTTCGGATTCAGGTAGTGGTCTTTGAGCGCGGCCGCGATCACCGGGCGGTCCCTGGTCGCGACGGCCTCGATGAGGCTGCGGTGCCGGTCGATGACCTGGGCCAGGTCGCCGCCCTGGAACTCGAGCGAGGACCGCATCAGGGCGCCCATCTGGCCGTCGAGCGAGTGCCACAGCTCGGCCAGCCGCCTGCGGCCGCCCGCCTCGATGAGGACGCCGTGCAGCCGGGTGTCGCACTCGACGGCCTCGGCCAGGTCACCGCTGTCGACGGCGCGGACCATCGCGTCGAGCTCGGCGCCGAGCGCGCCGAGCAGCGCGTCGTCGATGACCGCGCGGGGGTCTTCGCACACCGCGCCCGACTCAAGCAGGTAGCGGGCGTAGCAGGCGTCCTCGATCTCGGCCCTGGCCATCCGCGCCACCCAGTAACCGCGGCGCGGCGAGAACTCGACCAGGCGGTCGTTGGCCAGCGCGGTCAGCGCGGACCGCAGGGTCGTCCTGCTCACCCCGAACTCGGCCGCCAGCGCGGCCTCGGTGAGCCGTTCGCCGGCCGGAAGCTCGTTGTTGAGTATCCGCCGGCGCAAGGTCTCCCGCACGAGCTCGGGCAATGACTGGTGCGCGATCACAGCGTCTCCCTACCAGGCGAACCGGGTGTTTCCCCCCGTCGGCGGCATAGCCTATCGGCCGAACCTGACTTACGGGAGGTCACGGGCCGCCCCCAGCGCGATGTCCTCGGTCAGGCCCTGGTGGCCGCCTGGATCGACGACCGCCCGCAGCGCCGCGGCCGGGCCGATGAGGATCGCGGTGACCCCCGGGCCGTGGCCCGGCTGCGGGCTGCCGCCGTGCACGACGACGCCGATCGTCAGCCAGCCGCGCCGGTAGCCGGCGTTGAACCGCGCGTCCAGGTCGGTGATCGCCACCAGGTCGCCGAGGCGCAGCCCGGCCGCGTCGTAGCGCTCCGCGTTGGCGGGGCTGACCTGCAGGTCCAGGTCCCACATGGGGGTGGGACGGCCGATGCCGTTGCCGACCGCGCGGCTCGGCAGCTGCGCCCGCACGCCGACGGTGAGCACTCCCCCGTCGGCGGTCACCGGCAGCGCCGCGAGCAGCGCGGGGTCGATGTTGCGGACGGTGACACCGGGAACCGGGCCCTCGGCGCCCTGGCCGCGGCCGCGCACCGCGACCTGGTCGCCGGGACGCAGCAGGCGCAGGGTGTCCTGCGGGAACGTCGCGATGACGCGGCCGCCTTCGCCGCGCTTGCCGATGACCACGCCGGCCCGGCCCGCCGCGGCGCCGGTCCTGATCGTGACCGGGTTGCCGATGCAGGCCGTGGCGGACAGGGCGTGCGCGGCGGCCTGGTCCGGGTGGACCAGGCAGGCGCCAGGCGCGGCGTGGTCGCCGTGGTGCTGCCACACCCCGTCGCCGAGCCGGACACCGAGCACGATGCCGCCGTCGCCGACGGGCACGTAGGGGGCGCCGTCGGCGTCGATCCGGTACGGGTCGGTCCCGACGGCGGCCTGCTCGACGGTCGCCGCGAGGTTCACCTCTACCAGGTGCAGTTCCGCGGCCGAGGTCCGTGCGGACGGGTCTGATACGCTCGCGGTTTCTGCGATCAGGCCCGGCCGTGCGGACATCGGGGGGTACGGGGGGTCGTCCCCCCGGGGGATCGCAGTCATACGTACTCCTCCTGGGCCAGGACGGCCAGGTTGGCGTCCCGGTCGTCGATGACGTCGAACGCCTCGGCCGGGCCGCTCATGATGGTGGACGGCCCCGGGCCGTGGCCGAACAGGAAGCCGCTGCCGGTGGAGATCACCCCGATCGTCAGCCAGCCCTCCCGGTAGCCGCGCCCGTAGCGGTGGTCCTGGTCGGCCAGCGCGACGACGTCGCCGATGCGCAGCCCGTGCAGGCCGAGCGACAGGTCCTCGCCGCCGGTCTCGTAGGCGCCCATCAGGTCGGTGTTGGCGTACTCGGAGGCCATGCCCGCGCCCGCGCCGACCGCGTCAGCCGGTACCCGGGCGGCCACGTGCACCTGCAGCCGGCCGTCCGACCCGGTGCCGCCCGCCAGCGCGGCCAGCAGCCGGGGCGAGACGTTCTTGACCTTGACCGCCGGGTGCTCGTCCAGGGCGAGGCCCTGGCCGACGGCGAAGACCGTGACCTGGTCGCCGGTCGTCACCCCGCGCTGCGCCTCTTCCGGCAGGTCGCACAGCACGTAGGCGTGCTGTCCGATCACGAAACCGGTCGAGCCCGCAGCCGGCCCCGAGGTGACCGTGACGGTGTTGCCGACGCAGCTCAGGTACTGCAGCGCGTAGTTGGCGGCCGGGTCACGGTGCCTGACCGACAGGCCAGGCTCCAGGTGGTCGGCGGCGTACCCGGTGGCCGGGTCGCCGCAGTGCACGCCCAGCGTGACGCCGCCCATGCCGGGCAGCAGGAAGGCGTTGCCGTCGGGGTCGACCCTGAACCCGTGCCGGTCCGCCAGCGGCGGCCAGACCTCGCCGGCCAGCACCTGGGTCACCAGCTGGCCGGCGTTGCTTGATACCCGCAAGTCAGGCGCCCTCAACTTCGTCGAACGCGACCCAGCGGCGCTCGCGGGCAGACCGCTCGAACGCGTTGATGGTCCGCTGCACGATCGCGCCCTGCCCGAAGTCGCCCTGGTTCTCCGGCTCGCCGGAGAGGATCTCGTCGGCGAAGTTCTTCACCAGGTTCGAGTAGAACAGCAGCGGCCACGGCTCGAGGCTGGTGCCGCCCTCCGGGAAGTACTTCTGCGGGATCTCCCGCTCGACGAACTCGACCGAGTCCTTGGTCGCGGTCTTGATCGTCTGGCAGACGCCGAACTCTTCGACCAGCCGGACGATGATCGCGCCCTCGGAGCCGTAGAAGCGCGCCTCGATGCCGGGGTAGTTGCCGACGGTCACGTAAGAGGACTGGATGGAGGCCATCACCGGCGAGTCGAACTCGCACATCCACATGTCGCCGTCGTCGATGTTCATCCGCTCCATCGTGCCGGTGGAGCGGAGCATCCGCACCGGGACGAAGTTGCGCATGGTGCCGACCACGTTGGTCATCGGGCTGCCGACCCACCAGTGCATGATGTCGATGATCGGCGCGCCGTAGCCCTCGATCGAGGAGACCGCGATCTCCTTGTCCTCGCCAGGCTCGGCCCCCTCCGCCTGGCGCAGCGGGGTGGCCGGGTCGATCCACTGGCTGTTCTGCTCGTAGCCGTTGAAGATGTACGGGTCGCCGACGAAGCCCTGGTCGATGAGGTCCTTGGCGTACATGACAGCCGGGGCGAAGCGGAAGGTGAAGCCGAGCTTCGTCTTCAGCCCCTTGGACTTGGCAAGCGCGGCCGCGCGGGCGGTCTCCCTGGCGTCGCGGTGCACCGGCTTCTCGCACAGCACGTGCTTGCCGGCCTGCAGGGAGTCCCACGAGATCTGGAAGTGCGCCTCGTTGCCGGTGGCCACGTCGATCACGTCGATCGAGGGATCGTCGAGGATCTCGCGGTAGTCGGTGGCGACCCGCTCGATGCCGAACTCCTTGGCGACCTTGGCCGCCACCTCGGCGTTGGCGTCGACGAGGGCGGCAACCTCGACCCGCGAGTCGCGCTGCCAGCCGGGAATGTGGGCCCTCTCGGCCCAGCGACCCGCTCCGACGACCGCGACCCGAAGCTCTTTGCTGCTCATACTGGTGAACTCATCCTCTCGTGGGTGGCCGCCAGGCAGTCCTGGCCGCCGGTGGTGCGGCCCGTCCCGCGGCCGCGGCGCGACCGGTGGGGGACGGTAATGGGGATAAGGAACGGGGGCTGGTGCACCCGGTCAGGAACGCGCGCGCTCACCGGCGGCTCAGCCGGACGCGGGGGTCGATGACCGTGTAGGCGACGTCGACGAGGAAGTTCATCACGACCATGAAGACGGCGGCGACCAGGACGGTGCCGGTGATCATCGGGATGTCGAGCGTGCCGATCGCGTTATAGGCCAGGCGCCCGATGCCGGGCAGGCCGAACACCGACTCGATGATCAGCACGCCGCCGAGGAAGTAGCCCAGGTCCATGCCGAGCATCGTGATCACCGGCGTCAGCACGTGCCGCAGCGTGTGCCGCAGCAGGATCGTCCGTTCGGGCATGCCCTTCAGCCGGGCGAACTCGACGTAGGGCGAGCGGAGCACCGCGAGCATGGTCGTGCGGACCATCCGTGAGTACCAGGCGGCGCCGCCGATGCCGAGCGTGAAGCTGGGCAGGATCAGGTACCAGATCAGCGGCGAGCCGGTGCCGCTGAGCGGGAACAGCGACAGCTTGTAGCCCAGGAAGTACAGCAGCATCAGGCCGAGCCAGAACGGCGGCGCCGACAGGCCGACGAGCGCGCCGAGGGTGGTGACCCGGTCCAGCACCGAGCGGGGCCGGTAGGCGGCGGCGATGCCGACGGGAATGCCGATGATGATCTCGACCAGGACGCCGCCGATGGCGAGCGAGATCGTGTACGGCAGCGCGTGCCAGATCTCGCCGCCGACCGACTGGTTCTGCAGCGCGAACGAGGTGCCCAGGTTGCCGTGGATCAGGCGCCCCAGGTAGGAGACGTACTGCGACCAGACCGACTCGTCGAGGCCGAGCTGCTTAGCGATCGAGGCGACCGCCTGCGGGCTGGCGTTGGGGCCCGCCACCAGCCGGGCGGGGTCGCCTGGCACCACGTAGGAGAGCAGGAACGCGAGCGTCACCACGCCGAAGATCACGATGATCATCTGGCCGAGGCGGCGCAGCAGCCAGCCGGTCATCGTCGCGCCCCCGTGGTCTCTGGGTCGAGCAGATCGGTGAGCCAGTCCCCCGCCAGGTTGAAGGCGAGGACGGTCACGATCAGCGCCACGCCGGGCGCGATCAGCAGCCACGGCGCGCTCTGGAAGTACTCCTGGCCCTGGGAGATCATCTGGCCCCAGGACGCCTGCGGCAGCGGCACGCCGATGCCCAGGTAGGACAGCGAGGCCTCGATGAGGATGGAGGACGCGACGCCGAGGGTGGAGTAGACGATGATCGCGGGCACCAGGTGCGGCAGGATGTGCCGGCGCAGGATGGCCGCGTGACCGAGGCCGAGCGTGCGGGACGCGGTGACGAACTCGCGTTCCTTCAGTGACAGCACGAGCCCGCGCACGATCCGGGCCAGGTAGGTCCAGTAGCCGAACGCGATGACGAGCATCACGTTGCGGGTGGACGGCCCGGTGATGGCGATCAGCGCCACGCAGAACAGCAGGATCGGGAACGACAGCACCATGTCGGTGATGCGCATCAGCACCGAGTCGACCAGGCCGCCTGCGTAGCCGGCGATCCCGCCCACGAGCACGCCGATCACCGAGGCGAGCCCCGTCGCGACCACGCCGACGAGCAGCGACACCTGGGCGCCGTAGATCATCCGGGACAGCACGTCGCGGCCGTTCGGGTCGGTGCCGAGCAGGAACGTGGAGCCGGGGGCGACCGGGGCACCCTGGGCCGACAGGCCGTTGGAGTAGGCCTTGAGCGGGTCGTAGGGCGCGAGGAGCGGCGCGAAGACCGCCACCACGGCGAGCGCGATGACCATGATCACGGAGATCAGCGCGACGGGGTCGCGGCGCAGGCTGGCCAGGGCGCGGCGGCCCAGGCCGGGCTCCGCCGCCGCCGTCGGCTCGGCTTCGACGGCAGGCGCGGGCTCACTGCTCGACAGGGCACCGGGCAGCGGGCCAGCTGGCGGAGCGGTCACGAGGTCACCTCCGGTGCATCGGGGACGACATGGCAGGCGGCGAGCTGGCCGGCCGCCTTGCGGGCCAGCTTCGGGGTGACGGTCTTGCACAGCTCGACGGCGAGCGGGCAGCGCGGGTGGAAGGCGCAACCGGACGGCGGGTCAGCCGGGTTCGGCGGCTCGCCGCCCAGCGCAGGGGGGCGCTCCCGGCCGAGGTTCGCGATGTCGGGCACGGCCGCGATCAGCGCCCGGGTGTAGGGGTGCGCGGGCTCGGCGAACACCTGCTCGCTGGTCCCGTACTCGACCAGGCGGCCGACGTACATGATCGCGATGCGGTCGGCCATGAACCGCAGCGTGGACAGGTCGTGCGAGATGAACAGGTAGCTCACCCCGGCGTCGGCCTGGATGTCCTTGAGCAGGTTCAGCACCTGGGCGCGGATCGACACGTCGAGCGCGGCGACGGCCTCGTCGCACACGATCACTTCCGGGCTGACGGCGAGCGCGCGGGCGATCGACACCCGCTGGCGCTGGCCGCCTGACAGCTGGCCCGGGTACCGGCCGGCGAGCGCCACCGGCAGGTTGACCCGGGCCAGCAGCTCTTCGACGGCGGCCTTGCGGCCAGCCCTGGGCACGCCGCGAACGGACAGGCCTTCGCCGATGGCGTCCTTGACGGTCATCTTCGGGTCAAGGGAGTCGTAGGGGTCCTGGTACACCATCTGCATCCGCCGCCGGTAGGCGCGCAGCTCCTGCCCGCTGAGCGTGGCGGTCTCCGCGCCTGACAGCAGCACCGAGCCGCTGGCGGGCTGGTTGACCCGGACCAGGGTGCGGGCGACGGTGGACTTGCCGGAGCCTGACTCGCCGGCCAGGCCGAGGGTCTCGCCTGGCGCGATGCTGAACGAGACCCCGTCCACGGCCTTGACGAGCTGGCTGCCGAACAGGCCGCGGTTCACCTTGAAATGCACCTTGAGATCGCGGACCTCGACGGCGGGTGTGACGGGAGCCAGGGCCGCGGTAGCCGGCGCGGGCGAGCCAGCGGCGGACGTGCGGGGGGCGGGCGACGCGGGGCCGGCCGGGCCGGTGAGGTTGGCTGGATCGGTCATCAGGATGCCTGATTCCAGGTCTCGTCGCCGACCGCGTGGCAGGCGGCGGTGTGGAGGAAAGCCGCTTCCGTTCTGTATCCGGGGATTTGGAGCAGGGCCGGATCGCTGCGCCGGCAGACTTCCCTGGCCAGCGGACAGCGGGGGGCGAACGCGCAGCCGGCGGCGGCGCTGCCGCCGTGCGGTGGGCTGCCGGGGATCGACACCAGCCGCTCCGGCAGCTCGCCGGCCAGCGGCGGGATCGACGCGAGGAGCGCCTTCGTGTAGGGGTGGGCCGGGTTGCCGATGACCTCGGCGGTCGGGCCCGACTCGACGATCCGTCCCGCGTACATCACCAGCAGGCGGTCGCAGAACGTGCCCACCACGCCCAGGTCGTGGCTGATCAGCAGGACGGCGCTGCCGTGCTCGGCCGTCATCTTCTCGAGCAGGGTCAGCACCTGGGCCTGGACGGTCACGTCGAGCGCCGTGGTCGGCTCGTCGGCGATGAGCAGCTGCGGGTCGCAGCTGATGGCGACGGCGAGCGCGACGCGCTGGCGCATGCCGCCCGACAGCACCGCCGGGTAGCGCGTCATCGTGCGCTTCGGGTCGGGGATGCCGACGGAGCGCAGCAGCTCCTCCGCCTTGGCCTGCGCCTCGGCCCGGCGCGCGCCGCGGTGGTACCTGAGCATCTCGGTGATCTGGGTACCGATCTTGACCAGCGGGTTGAGGCTGGACAGGGGGTCCTGGGTGATCATCGCGATCTTGGTGCCGCGCCAGCTGGCCGCCTTGCCGTCCTGCTCGGCCCCGTCGAGCAGGACGGTGCCGCCGGTGACGCGGCCAGGCGCGGGGATCAGCCGCATGATCGCCCGGGCGGTCAGCGACTTGCCCGAGCCTGACTCGCCGACCAGCCCGACCCGTTCGCCGGGGCTGATCGCCAGGGACACGTCCCGGACCACCTCACCGGTGCCCTCCCTTGCGGGGAAGGCAACGGTGAGGTGTTCCACGGTGATGACGTCAGCCACCCAGCCCGCCGCCGCTGTTGCTGCCGGAGGCAGTCTTGTTCAGCCAGTAGTGGGCCATCTCCCAGTCCCAGATCGGGTTGGCGAAGAACCCGCCGACCGAAGCGCCGCTGACCGAGGTCGTGGTCCCGAAGTACAGCGGGACGACCGGGTTGTCAGCCAGCAGTGCCTTGTCCGCCGCGGTGTAGTCGGCGGCGGCCTGTGACGGGTTGGCGAGGCCGGCGTTAACGTCGGCGTCCGCCTTGGTGTTGCAGTAGAAGGAGTAGTTCTGGCCACCTGGGATGGCCGCCGCGCAGGAGGTCAGCGCCTGGAAGAAGTCGCTGGCGTCCGGGTAGTCGGCGATCCAGAAGGTGAGCGTCATCGGCGCCTTGCCTGGGGTGCCGGCCAGCGTGAAGAACGTGCTCTCCTGGAGCGGCTGCACCTTGACGGTGATGCCGATCGCGGCCAGCTGCTGCTGGATGGCCGGGTCCAGGTTGGTCCACGGCTGGGTGTTCCAGCTGTACAGGGTGGTGGTGAAGCCGTTGGGGTAGCCGGCCTGCTTCAGCAGCGCCTTGGCCTTGGCCACGTTCAGCGGGTTGGTCAGGTTGGCGCTGGTGTACCCGGTGACGCCCGGCGGGATGAAGCCGGTGGCCGGGCTGCCCTGGCCGTTGACCAGCTTGAGCAGGAAGCTCCGGTCGATGGCGTAGGAGACCGCCTCGCGCACCAGCGGGTTGTTGAACGGCTTGACCTTGGTGTTCAGCGTGAGGAAGTAGGTGCTGAGCGACTGGCGCTTGTGGATCTGGTCGTTGGCGGCCAGCGTCTTGTTGTTGACCACGTTGAGGTAGTCGGAGTTGGGCAGCGGGTCGCCCATCAGGTCGATCTGGCCCTTCTCCAGCTCAAGCAGCTGGACTTCGGGCGAGACGCCGAGCTTCTCGTTGACGCCGCTGACGTACGGCAGGCCCTTGTCCCAGTAGTTCGGGTTGGCCTTCAGCACGATCGACCCGCCGGAGGTGTAACTCACCAGCTCGAACGGACCGGAGCCCATCGGGTGCTGCGCCTGCTGCGCGCCCGTGCCGGCCGGGATCACCGAGGCGTGCGGCATGGCCAGCACGTAGGTGAACGCGGTGTCGGGCTGGGTCAGCGTGATCTGCAGCGTGTTCGCGTCGACGGCCTTGATGCCGGAGACGCTGCCGACCGGGTTCTTGCCGAACGCCGCGCAGCCGCTGACCACGTCCCAGAAGCTGACGACCGGGGACTTGGTCGCCGGGTCGCAGATCCTGGAGTAGGTGTACACGAAGTCCGCGGCGGTCACCGGCTTGCCGTTGTCGAACGTCATGCCCTTGCGGATGTCGATCGTGTAGACCTTGCCGCCGTCGGAGATCGTCGGCATGCTCGCCGCGGCTTCCGGCTCAAGGTCGGTGGTGGCGCCCTTGTAGTCGTAGAGCCGGTCGAACAGCATCTGCATGTTGTCCCAGCAGGTGGCGTCGTAGCAGACCTGCGGGTCAAAGGTGTCCGGGTCGGACTGGAAGGCGACCTGCATGGTGCCGCC
>DASYAD010000306.1:0-1647 GCA_036501515.1 Trebonia sp.
AGGTCCAGCGCCTTCCGCGCGACCTGGTCGATCTCAACCCTGCGTAGCAGCTCGGTCCGCAGTTGCTCATCCATGCCTCAACGATAAGCGCGCAAGGCCCGCGAGCGGCCGGCGAATGGTTCCCGCCGAGAGTTCAGCCCCCATATGGGGCCGAACTCTCGGCGCTAAGACGGGACGGTTCGCCTCACTGATTCGAACGTCAGTTCCTGGTCATCGACGCGGCCGCGGCGCAGCAGCCTGACGTCGGCGCTGTAGGTGGGGGAGATCCGCCACGGTCGGCGGCTGCCCTGGCGGGGGAGCTGCGCGATCGCGCGCTGGATGTACCCGGAGGCGAAGGCAGTGAAGGGTCCCGTCGGCATGCCCGCGTCGGCGACTGGCGTCACGGTGCCGTAGCCGTGGCCGTCCATGTGACGCAGCAGGCGGGAGAAGTGCTCGCCGATCAGGCCCACCTTCAGCGTCCAGCTTGCGTTGACGTATCCGAAAATAAATACGAAATTGGGCACGCCGGACAGCATCATGCCCTTGTAGACGACCCGGTCGGCCGCCTGCACCGGTTCGCCGTCCACGCTCAGCGTCACCCCGCCGAGCGCGTGCACGTTCAGCCCGGTGGCCGTGACAATGATGTCGGCCGGAAGCTCGCGCCCGTCCTTGAGCACCACGCCGTTCTCGGTGAACGTCTCGATCTGCCCGGTGACCACGGACGCCTTGCCGTCGCGGATGACCTTGAACAAGTCGCCGTCCGGCACGATGCACATCCGCTGGTCCCACGGGTCGTACGGCGGGCGGAAGTGCTCGTCGACCGGATACTCCGCGGGCAGCATCTTTGTGTTGAGGTACCTGATCAGCCGCCGCGCGGCCCCAGGGTACTTCTGGCAGAACCGCCAGATGGCGACCTGGCGGGAGGCGTTCATCCGCCGCGTGATCGCGTAGCCGCGCTCGTCGCCGAGCAGGGCGGTCAGCCGCGCGTTCATCTTGTCCCGCGTCGGAACGGGCAGCACGTAGCTCGGCGTACGCTGCAGCATCGTGACGTGCGCCGCGGCGGGTGCCATCGCGGGCACAAGCGTCACCGCGGTCGCGCCAGAACCGATGATCAAGACGCGCTTGCCCTCGTAGTCAAGGTCCGCGGGCCAGCGCTGCGGGTGCACGATGGGACCGCGAAACCGGTCCCGTCCCTCGAAGTGCGGCGTGAAGCCGTCGTCGTAGCGGTAGTAGCCCGACGCCGACAGCAGCCACCGGCAAGTGACCGTGCCGAGCTCGCCCGCCTCCGCGTCCTCGGTCGTCACCGTCCAGCGCGCGGCCGTCGATGACCAGGCGGCGCCGAGCACCTTGGTGCGGTAGCGGATGTTGCGGTCGATGCCGTACTCGGCGGCGGTTTCCCGCAGGTAGGCGAGGATGCTGTCGCCGTCCGCGATCGCCACGTCCGAGCGCCACGGCCGGAACTCGTACCCGAACGTGTGCAGGTCAGAGTCGGACCGCACCCCAGGGAACCGGAACAGGTCCCAGGTACCGCCGGACGCGCCGCGCGCCTCAAGGATGACGTAGCTGCGCCCAGGGTGGTCCCGCTGCAGGTAATAGGCGGCGCCGATGCCGGAGACGCCGGCCCCGACGATGAGCACGTCAACCGACTGCGGCTGGCCAGCGGACGCG
>DASYAD010000307.1:0-5933 GCA_036501515.1 Trebonia sp.
GTGACATGGGCTTGCAGGTCCCGCTGGATCGAATGCTGGATGCTGACCGTGGCGTACGAATCGATGCCCAGGGCCAGCAGCGGCACGCCGGTCACTTGCCCGGGTGTCGTCCCGCAGGCCGAGGCGATGAGGCTGCCCAGGTACTCACGCAGCAGGTGCTGCCGGGTTTCCCGCGGTGCGGCCAGCAAGCTCGCCCGCTCGACCTGCGGCGGGCCGTCGCACGAATCGCCGATCGCGTCGCGGCCGACCTCGGTGAGATGCCCGGCTTCGAACATGGTGGCGCACAGCCCCCGCTGGATCTTGCCGCTCGCCGTCTTGAGGATCCCGCCCGGCGGCAGCAGCACGACCGTGTGCACCTGAATCTCGTGCTGCGCGGCCACGGCCGCGCGAATCGCGCCGGCCACCTCGGCGACGTCGGGCTGCGGGGCGCGCCGGGCGATCTCGATCGCGATTATCAGCCGTTCCCGGTCGCGGTCGGCGGCGGTGAAGGCGGCGACGCATCCTGCCCTGAGCGCCGGGTGGGCGCCCTCCGCGGTCAGCTCCAGATCCTGCGGGTAGTGGTTATACCCGCGCACCACGATCAGGTCCTTGATCCGGCCGGTGACGAACAGCTGCCGGCCGAGCCTGAAGCCGAGGTCCCCCGAACGCAGGAACGGGCCCGCTCCGGTGGGCGCCAGCCGCGCCCCGAAGGTTTCCCTGGTCTGGGCCGGCCGCCCCCAGTACGAATGGGCGACGCTCGGGCCCGAGATCCAGATCTCGCCGACCTGGCCCGCGGCGAGTTCGGTATGCGTGGCCGGATCGACGATCAGCACGCGGTGGTCGCTCCCGGGCCGGCCGGAGGAGACCAGCCGCCGCGACGGGCGGCCGCCCACGGCGGCGAGGGCGGCGCCGCGCCGCAGCGACTCGGCATCGAACGCCTTGGCTCTTTGCCGGGACCACGGAAAACCTCCGGTGACGATGAGGGTGGACTCGGCGAGCCCGTAACAGGGGCTGAACGCCTTGCGCCGGAAACCGGCCGCCCGGAAGGCCCGGGCGAAACCGTCCATCGTGCCGGCGCGCACCGGCTCGGCGCCATTGAACGCGACCCGCCAGCGGCTCAGGTCCAGCCGCGAGCGTTCTTCCGGGGTCGTCCTGCGCACGCACAGCTCATAGGCGAAATTGGGACCGCCGCTGGTCGTGGCCCCGGTACGGGAGATCTCCTCGAGCCAGCTGAGCGGCCGGCGGACGAAATCGGCGGCCGGCATGAGCGTCACGGGGAAGCCGCCGTACAGCGGCTGGAGGATACCGCCGATGAGACCCATGTCGTGGTAGAGCGGTAGCCAGCTCACGCCGCGGCTTTCCGGCGAGTGACCGAACAGGCGATGGAGCTGGGCCGAGTTGCTCATCAGGTTCTGGTGGGTGAGGACGACGCCCTTAGGCGCGGAGGTAGAACCCGAGGTGTACTGCACGAGGGCGATCGATTCGGCGCTGGCCTGGGCGAACCCGGCGTCCGGACTCGCCCAGGCAGGCGCCCGGTCGGTGGCGACGACGCGCAGGCGGGACAGCCCGGGCACCGATCCGAGCAGCGTCAGCAGGCCGGAACTAACCGAGGCCGTCGTCAGCACGGCGGCCGGCTGGGCGTCCTGGGCCACCGCGACCAGGCGCGATAGCGAGCGGTCCGGGCGCAGCGGGTCGGGCGGGCAGGCCGGGACGGCTATTGCGCCGGCGTACAGGCAGCCGAAGAAGGCGGCCACGTAATCAAAGCCGGGCGGGTACAGGAGCATGGCGAGCTTGCCGCGCAGGCCCAGATCGCCGAGCAGGCAGGCGATCGAGGCGGCCTTGCGGTCGAGCTCCGCGTAGGTGATTTCCTGCCTGCCGCCGTGCTCCGCGGCAAAGGCATAGGCGACCTGTCCTGGCTGTTTCGAAGCCCGCATCCTGAGCAGCGAGACGACAGTCGGGCCCATGGCATCAATGTCGCGCTGAACGGATTCGGCCATCGCAGTCCCGTCCTCCTGCCTGCACCCTCGACGCTGGCTCATCAGCGCGCAGCTGCGCTCACCTAGGATTTCCCTGACTGACCGTCCGTGGTTCCGAAATAAGTGGAATACGAATAGGGAGATATGGTGATCTGAACCTGGAATTTCGCGGACTCTTCCTGCATGCGGAAGATGACGGCCACCTCGGGGTAGGCGGTGACCGCGCCCAGCCCGGCGAAATAGCTGTCGCTGTCGAACACGATGCGGTAGAGACCGCGTTCCAGGTGCCAGCCGTCCCAGTCCTCGATGCACCCGTTGCCGTTAGTCTCGGATGCGGCCACCGGAGTCCACCCGTCCCCGTTGGCGCACGCCAGGTAGGCGCGCACCCCGACCGCACATTTTCCGTAGGTACCGTCGAGGACCCGTGCGGAAATTCTCATTCCACGACACCTGCTATTTCGTCACAGGGCAGTTGCTGACCAGCCGGCCGCTCGCTAGCTTCCCCCGGGCCGCTATCCGCGGGCCTTCGCGGGCCGATAACGAGCCGAAGGCGCATCCCGCTAGGTTGACGTCAACGACAGAAGCCACGGTGGGGGATGCTGGAGGTCGGGAAAAGATGATCAGCTACATCACTGCCCGGGCGGCGAAGGCCATCGCGGCCTCGGTCGCCGCCGTCGGTCTCACCACTGTCGGCCTCACCGCCGTCGCCGGCGCCGCCGTGGCGGCACCAGCTGTCAGCCAGGCGAGCTCCGTCGCGGCCGGCCTCCACGTCAGTGCCTCAGGTCCGTACGGCCGGGAGTACCTGGACAACACGCAGTGGCATAGCGAAGGCAACTGAGGCGGCCAGGGGCAGCCCAGATTACGGCCGCAGAGCGTCGCCGGGTGAGCTGGCGGCGGCGTCCTACCCGGTCATGACCGCGGTGACGGGACCGCGATCACCGGGTGCGGTACCGGCGTCGTCGAGCAGGTTAGCCGCCCGCACCGCGTCTCTCGGCGCCCCCATGCTGTTGAAGACGTCGAGCGCCTGCCGGCCGAGGTCCACCGCCTGGTCCGGATTCCCGCTGGCGAGGGCCAGCTCGCCCAGCCCGAGCAGGGCGCGCGCTTCGGTGAGCGGCTGCCCGGCGGCGCCGGCGAGTTCCAGGGCGCGCCGCAGCGTGCCCCGGGCCTGGCCGAATTCGCCGAGCCGCGTCCTGGCCAGGCCCATTCCGATGAGGGCATAGGCCTCCCCCACCGGGTCGCCCTGGTTCCGCGTGCTGGCCAGGACCAGCTCGAAGGCGCCGACGGCCTCGGCCAGGTCGCCCGACTGCAGGCTGGCCTCACCGAGGCGGTACAGCACCTGAGCCTCGACCCGGCCGCAGTGGACGGTCCGGGTCAGCCGCAGCGCCTCGGACAGGAGTTCCTTCGCGCCCGCGACATCGTTGAGCTCCAGCCTGATCTGGGCCAGGCCGTGCAGCACGTACGCGGTGGCCACCATGTCCCCGGTCCGCCTGAATACGGCCAGCGACCGCTCGTAGCCCGCGGCCGCCTGCTCGAGCCGCCCGCTGAGCAGGTCGAGCAGGGCCAGGTAGCGGGTCACCAGGGCAATGCCCTCCTCGTCGCCGACGCTGCGGAACAGCCGGGCCGCCGCGTTGAAGGTCTCGGTGGCCTCATCGAACCGCTGGTGAGCGATGTGGAGCGACCCGATGGAATACAGCATCGCGGCCTGACCGCGGACATGGTGCGCCTTCTGGGTCGCGGCCAGCGCGACCTCGTGCGTCTCCCGCCAGTCGTCCAGGTAGATCCGTGACTCGAACAAGGTGACCGCGCTCAGCGCCAGGCTCCAGCACAGGTCGACCGCCCCGGCCTGAGCCGCCTGCCGGATGCCCGCGACGAGCGTGGCACGCTCGCGGTCGTACCAGGCCAGCGGATCCTTGATCAGCTCGTTGGTCAGCGCGCTGGGCAGCGGCCAGCGCCTGGCGTCGCTCTGCAGCCCGACGTAGTCACCGCCGTAGTGGCGGCGGTGCGCCTCCTCGGCGATGTGGAGCAGGGCGCCGAGCGCGCGCTCGAGCGCCGCCTGCCGCTCGGGCGCCGACTCCTCGGCCGCCAGGCGCTCACGCGCGAAGACGCGGATCAGGTCGTGGAAGCGGTACTGGCTGTGCGCGCCGACGCCGTTCCCGCTGATCTCGATCAGCTGGGCGTTGACCAGGTCGTCGAGGAGGTCCTCGGCGTAAGCGTACGGCTGGTCGAGCAGCGCGGCACACAGCCAGCCGGAGAAGTACGGCACGTTGAGCAGGGCGAGCCGGCGGAAGAGCTTCCGGGCCGGCTCGCTCGCGCTCTCGTAGGTCAGCGAGATGCTCGGCCGGATGCCCATGTCGCCGTGCCTGAGCTCGTCGAGGCGGCCCGTCTCGTCGGCGAGCCGGTCGACCAGCTTCTGGATGCTCCAGTGCGGGCGCGCGGAGAGCCGCGCGCCGGCGATGCGCAGCGCCAGCGGAAGATGACCGCAGTACCTGGCGACGGCGGCCGCGGCCTCCGGCTGCGCCGTCACCCGTTCGGCCCCGGCGATGCGCGTGAGCAGCTCCAGCGACCGGGCCGGGGCGAAGACGGTCACCTCGACGTGGGCCGCGCCCGCGAGATAGGCGAGCCGCCTGCGGCTGGTGATGATCACCGCCGAGGGACCGCTGCCGGGCAGCAGCGGCGACACCTGGTTCTCGCTCACGGCATCGTCCAGCACGACCAGGACCTTGCGGTCGGCGAGCAGGTTGCGGTAGACCTCCGCGCGCTCGTCGAGGCCTTCGGGTATCTGTGAGGGCGGCACGCCGAGAGCCCGGAGGAAGCGCCCGAGCACCTGGACCGGGCTGACCGGATCGGCTCCGCCGCCGTGCAGGTCGGCGAACAGCTGCCCGTCGGGATAGTGACCGGCGACGTCGTGTGAGGCACGGACGGCAACGCAGGTCTTCCCCACTCCCCCCTTGCCCACGATCACCGTGACGGGCACCGCGCTCCGGGCATCCTGGGCGGCCGCGCGGATCAGGTCCTGGCGAATCTGCGCGAGTTGCTCGGCACGGCCGGTGAAGTCCGCGATGTCGGTCGGGAGCAGGTTGGGGACCTGCTTCTGCGGCGCCTGCATTCTCGTGGGCTCCGCGGGCGGCGCCAGGACCGGGGCGGACGTGAGGATGTCGTGTTCGAGCTTGCGCAGCCGCTCGCTGGGCTCGATGCCGAGCTCGGCGACCATGATGTGCCGGGCCTGCCGGTAGACCTGAAGCGCCTCAGCCGTGCGGCCGCAGCGGTACAAGGCCAGCATCAACTGGCCGCGCAGCCGCTCCCGCAACGGCAGTTCCTCGACGAGCTCGGTCAGCTCGGTGACAAGCTCGTAGTGCCGCCCCAGGTCGAGTTCGAGGCTGATGCGGTCCTCGGTGGTGGCGATGCGCTGCTCGTCCAGCCGGCTCGCCGCCGCCCGCACGAGCTGGCTGTCGATGCCGTCGAGCGCGGGCCCCCGCCAGAGCCGCAACGCGTCGCGGTAGTTCGCCACGGCGAGGTCGAGGTTGCGCTCGGCCCGGGCCGCGCGCGCGGCCGCGACCATCTCCCCGAACCGCTGGGAGTCGAGCTGGCCGCTGTCGACCTGGATGACGTACCCGTGGGACCGGGTGGAGATGACCCCGTGCTGACCGTGGGCCGCGAACAGGCGCCGGAGCGACGAGACGGAGATCTGCGCCTGGGACCGTGAGGTCGGCGGCAGGTCCTCGCCGTAGATCGCCTCGAGCAGCCGGTCGGTGGTGACCAGCCGGTTCGCGTTCAGCAGGAGGGTCGCCACGACGATCTGCTGGCGGGTGCCGCCAAGCTCAAGCCGACCGGAGCCCGCCGTGACCTCCAGGGGCCCAAGGATCTCAAACTTCACCGGAAGCTCCGTGCCGGATCTCATGATCGCCGCCGCCGCCGCCAATCACGACGATATGAGATAACCGAACTTTGAAGATTACAATATGATTTTATCAGCTCAGC
>DASYAD010000308.1:0-1564 GCA_036501515.1 Trebonia sp.
TCCTCCTCGGGCGCCTGGAAGCCGACCGTCGGGCCCGCAAGCACGTCGACCCCGGCCAGGCTCTCGTCGATCGCGGCGGTGAGGACGGCCCGGCGGGCTAGTGCCCGCTCGTATTGTTCGTCGCTGACTCCGGCGCCGAACGCAAGCAGCCCCCGCGTCCCCTCGGCATAGCGGCTGGTGTCGCGGCCGCGGTGCACGGCAGCGGCCTCCCGGGCGACGATCACCGAGAGAACCTCCGACCACTGCGCCAGGCTGGCCAGCCACGGCGCGGTCAGCTCCCTGACCTCCCAGCCGGCCGCGCGCAGTCGGCCAAGGGCGCGGCTGATCGCGGCCCGGACCTCCGGAGTGACCGAAGGATCGGCAAGCTGGGCGGCCAGCACGCCGACGGTGAAGCGCAGATCGCCCGCTTCGACGAGTCGGCCGGGCGGCTCCTCGCCTGCCAGCACGCCGTAGAGGCGGCCGGTCCCGCTCACGGTGGCGGTCAGCGTCCCGACGTGGTCGCAGGTTGGCGATAGCGGAAAGACCCCCGTCGTCGGCACCGCCCCGTAGCTCGGCTTCAGCCCGACCACACCGCAGTAGGCGGCCGGGATCCGCACCGACCCGCCGGTGTCGGTGCCCAGGGCCAGGTCGCAGACACCCGCGGCGACGACCGCGGCTGACCCGCCCGATGAGCCGCCGGAGGTCCGCGAAGGGTCCCGCGGGTTGCGGGTGTCACCGATCTGCGGGTGCGCGAACCCGGCCGCGTACTCCAGGCACTGGGTGGTGGCGAACACCTCGGCTCCGGCGGCGCGCAGCCGGAGCACCACCGTCGCGTCGGCCGTGGCGGGCGCCGGGTCGCTCGCCGGGCTGCCGCATCGTGTCGGCAGGCCCGCGACCGCGATGATGTCCTTCACCGCGACCGGTTGCCCGGCCAGCGGCCCGTCCGCCGCCCGGGCGGTCGCCGGCGCGACCGAGGCGACCGCGTTCAGCGGCCGCCCGAGCCGCTCCAGCCGCTCGTAGGCGGCCAGCAGATCCAAGTTCTGGCTGGGCCCGGTGGTGTCGCTGACTGTCACGCTTTCACCAGCCAGGACCGTAGAAGACAGAACCACATAACTGGAAACGCTACCGCCGCCGTGCATGCGATCGTGACGCCCCCGCCATCTGCTCGCGACAACGAAGGACGAGCGGGCTTACGCCCGGCGACCGGCCACCGACAGCACGGGGTGCCATGGCCGTACCGGCGGAGATGCGTCACTGGTCCTGCGGGGCCAGATCGCCGACTGGGGTTCTGCTGGGTAAGCCTGGGCCGATAGCTTCCGGCTGCCGAGAATCATCGCGTGAGCCGCCGGCTGGGACAGCAGGTGCTCGGGCGCCTGCATCAATAATTCTAATCCCATACCTAATGCGCATCAACCGCCTGTTACGCGAGTTTACCGGCCGCCAACGGCAGGTGACAGCTCCGGAACCGTACGGATATAGTCAGCGAGTGTTTTTGCCATGCGTGCATCCGGATTTGCCGCAGCGCAGGAATTTCTACACGGAACCTATAGTCTCACATAAGGAAGCAGGGAACATCATAAGAAGG
>DASYAD010000309.1:0-10276 GCA_036501515.1 Trebonia sp.
TCCCGGTTCTGGACGTTCAAGCACCGGGAGAACCAGTCGGTGCGGCGCGAGGCCACGCTGTTCTTCGTGCTCAACGTCGTCGGCCTGGTCATCGCGGAGGCCGTGATCGGCCTGGTGATCTACGTCCTGGGGCTGCACAGCGCGTTCGACTACAACGTGGCGAGCGTCATCGGCAGCGGCCTCGGCACGCTCTTCCGGTTCTACGCCTACCGCAGGTGGGTGTTCCTCGCCCCGCCGCAGGCGTCCGCCGCGGCGGAACCGCTGTCCGGCGCCCCCGAGTTCCCCGACTACCCGCCGTGGGAGCTGGACCCGGCGTACTTCGCGGCTGAGGCCGTGTCGGCCCGGGTTCCGGCCGCGTCGTACGCGTCACCGTGGCCGCAGGAACCCGCGGCCGCCCAGCCGCAGGAGCCCGCGTCTACCTGGGCCAGGGAATCGGTCAGGGAACCGGAGCTGACCAGGGAACGGCACCGCGAGCCTGCCCTGGCCGGCGACCGGGACCGCGGGCATGCGCTGCCCAGGAACGCGCAGGCCGCGCCCCGCACCTCGGGCCGCCACCGCAAGGGCTAACCGCAAGGGGTAACCGCGAGGCCTAGCCGAACGGCCTAACCGGCGGACCTCAGGCAGGACCGCTCCTGCTCGCCTTCGCGTGGCCAGACGGCGGGTGGCGCGGCAGGAACACCGCGAACACCGGGGGCTTGCGCCGGGCGAGCACAATCCGGCCGCCGTCAGCGGTCGCCATCGTCCGCGCCAGCGCGAGTCCGAGCCCGGTCCCTTCAGGTCGGCCGCTGACGCTCCGCTCGAAGATCCGGGTGACCAGCTCCGCGGGCACCCCGTCGCCTTCGTCTTCGACCTCGATGACGACCGAGCTTGCGGACTGCGTCCGGCGGATCGTCACCGTGCCCTTGCCGTGCATGAGCGCGTTGTCGAGCAGCGTCGCGATCACCTGGGCGAGGCCGCCCGGCGTAACACAGGCCTGCAGTCGCGACTCGCCGACAAGCACCATCCTCCGCCCGGCCCGGCGGAAGGCGGGCTCCCACTCGGTGATCTGCTGCAGCACGATCTTGTCGACGCTGATCAGTCCCGCTGACCCGACGCCGACCCGGCGCGCGGGACTGAGCAGCTGGGTCACCACTTCGGCGAGCCGCTCGGCCTGGGCCAGCGCGGCGGTGCCCTCCTCCCGCACCACGTCCGGGTCGTCGGCCGAGGCGATCATCTCCTCCAGCCGCATCGACAGCGCCGTCAGCGGCGTGCGGAGCTGGTGCGAGGCGTCGATGGCGAGTTCACGGTCGGCCGTCAGCAGGTTGGTGACCCGCCGGGACACGCTGTCGAGGCCGTCGGCGACCTGGTCGAGCTCGGTCACGCCGTACCGGCGGCCCACCGGCCGCGGGTCGCCGGTGCCGAGCCTGCCCGCGGCGTCCGCGAGCTCCTCCACCGGCCGGGCGGCCCGCTGGGCGACGGCGGCGGCGAGCACCACGCCCGCCGCGACGGCCGCGATCAGCAACGGCAGGCCGAGGGCGAGCAGGTAAGGGTCGCGGACGGCCACCACCACGAGCAGCGGCACGGCCGCGACGAGCACCGCGCCGAGCGCCACCGCCGCCGCCGACAGCCACAGGCGTCGGCGCATCAATCGCCGCGCTCGAACCGGAACCCGACGCCGCGCACCGTCGTGATGAACAGCGGGTGGTGGGCGTCATCGCCCAGTTTGCGCCGCAGCCAGGAGATGTGCATGTCGAGGGTCTTGGTCGACGTCCACCACTTCGCGTCCCATACCTCGCGCATGATCTGCTCGCGGGTGACCACCTTGCCCGCGTCCCGCAGCAGGATCCACAGCAGGTCGAACTCCTTCGTGGTCAGGTCGAGCTCGGTGTCGCCGTGCCAGGCCCGGCGGGCCTCGGCGTCCACCCGGACGCCGCGTACGGTGCCTGGCACCTCCGCGGTGCCGCGCCGCAGCAGCGCGCGGACCCGGGCGAGCAGCTCCGCGAGCCGGAACGGCTTGGTCACGTAGTCGTCGGCGCCCGCGTCGAGCCCGACCACGGTGTCCACCTCGTCGGCCCTGGCCGTGAGGATCAGCACCGGGACGCCGTTACCCTCGGCGCGGACCCGGCGGCATACCTCGAGGCCGTCGAGCTCGGGCAGTCCGATGTCGAGCAGGATCAGGTCAATCCCGTCCGACAGCGCCCGGCCGAGCGTCGTCGGCCCGTCCTCGGTGACCTCCACCTGGTAGCCCTCCCTGCGCAGGGCGCGGGACAGCGGCTCAGAAATGGAGGTGTCGTCCTCAGCGAGCAGCACACGGGTCATAGCTAAATCGTAAAGCCACGGTAAAACACTTGCACGCAAAGCGAACGCTTGCCGTGCGCGGCCGCGCGTCAGTTGCGCATCGGCCGGTCGCTCCAGTCGTCCGGCTCCTGGCCTGGCCGGCCGTCGTACCTCCGCTCGTCCTCCACCAGCTGGAAGAGCAGCGACGACACCCGTTCCACGTGCGGGATCTCGGTCAGCGCGAGCTCGCCGTGCTCGCCGGCCGACTCCACCACCAGCGTGCCCGAGCCGACCAGCCGGTCGAGAATTCCCTTGCGGAACGAGACGTCGGTGACCCGCGACAGCGGGATATCCCGGCCGCTGCGGGTGAGGATGCCGTCCCGCAGCCGCATCCGCTTGTTGGTCAGCTCGTACACCGTTGTCCGCCAGGCCAGGATCGGGAGCATCAGGCACAGCATGAGCGCCACGATGGCCACCACGGCCAGCGCCAGCCGCTCGATCACCGCCCACTTGTTGGACGGGATGACGACCTCGCCCGCGAGCAGCACGGCGACGACGAGGAAGGTGAGCGCGATCGGGCGCACCAGCGTTTTCCAGTGCGGATGAAGGATTGCTACGGACTCCTCGCCCACCGCAAGCGAGCGGTCATGACCCATACAGACATGGTAGGGCCGCGGAGGCCGGTCTCAGCAGATCGTTCGCGTACCGGAGCTACGAACGCAGGTGGAGCACGTCGCCGGCCGAAACCGGCACGAGCCGGCCGCCCGGCTCCTGCACCACGAGCAGCCGGCCCTCGGCGTCGATGTCGGTGGCCTCTCCTGTCAGCTCGCGGTCAGCCGGCAGCACCACCCGCACGGGGTGTGCCAGCGTCGCGCACAGCGCCCGGTAGGCCTCAAGCAGCCCGGTCGCGACCGGGTCGGGCCCGGCTTTGAAGGCGGTGTAGCGGGTCTCCAGCTCGTCCAGGATCGCCAGCAGCAGCGCCGCACGGTCCACCGCTGCCCCTTCGACCTGCAGCGACGTCGCCGGAAGGCCGGCCGGCGACACGGGCAGCGCGTCGGCCGGCGCGGCGACGTTGAGGCCGGCGCCGATCACCACCGCGGTCGCGTCAGGCGACTGTTCCGCCAGGATGCCCGCGAGCTTGCGCCCGCCCACCAGGACGTCATTGGGCCACTTGAGCACGGCGTCGACACCAGCCACCGACCGGACGGCGGACGCGACCGCGACGCCGGCCAGCAGCGGCAGCCACCCGCGCCGTGCGGGCGGGACCGGCCCGGGCCGCAGCAGCACGGAAAACGTCAGCGAACCGCCGGGCACGCTGGACCAGGAACGGCCGAGCCGGCCTCGACCTGCGGTCTGTTCTTCGGCGACGAGCACCGCGCCTTCGGCGCCGCCCCGGTCAGCCACCGCCAGCAGGTCGGCGTTGGTCGACCCGGTCGTCGCCACCACGTCGAGCGGCTGCCACATGCCGCGCGACCCGGGGAGGCGGAGCACGCTCTCGTTCTGCTGATTCGGCACTGGGACCACCCGCTTCCTAGTCGCTGATCGCGATGCGCAGCCGGCGGAAACCCTTGCCTTTGTTTTCCACCTTGACCACCGAGATGCGGCCGACCTGGCCGGTCGACGCCACGTGGGTGCCGCCGTCCGCCTGCTGGTCGAGTCCGACGATGTCCACGATGCGCACCTCCTTGACGTCCTCGGGCACCAGGTTGGTCGCCGTCCTGATGATGTCCGGGATCTCGAACGCCTCGGACCTGGGCAGCGAGCGGACGTCGATCCGCCGGTCGAGGCGCAGCTCGGCGTTGCAGGCGTCCTCGACGGACTCCTTGAAGCCGGGCGGCACGGCCTCCAGGTTGAAATCCATCCGCGCGGTCAGCGGCTCCATGTTGCCGCCCGTCACCAGCGAGCCGAAGTCGCGGAAGACCACGCCGCAGAGCACGTGCAGGCCGGAGTGGGTGCGCATCAGGGCGGTGCGGCGGTCGTCTTCCACCGCGCCCCGCACCGCGGTGCCGGGAACGGGGACCGGATCGCCGTCGGCCGGCTCCAGGTAGACGTCGTCCGCGGTCTTGCGGGCGCCGGTGATCCGGGTCTGCACGCCGCCCCAGAGCAGCACTCCGTGGTCCGGCGGCTGGCCGCCGCCGCCCGGGTAGAACGCGGACTGGTCGAGCACGATCCCGTCGGGTCCGGAGTCGAGCACCACCGCGTCCCACTCGCGCAGCGTCTGGTCGTCTAGCTCAAGGCGGTGTGTCCTGCTCACGAACCCTCCTCGCTGACGCTCGTCAGGCCCGTTCGCGAAGGCGCAGTGCTTACTAGTTCACTCGCAAGCTCGCTCACGAGAATCAGCCTAGTCCCCGGCGATGCTCACGGGCTCCGCAGCCGCCGCGGGGGGCCTGGCGGCGCGGATGTGCGCCACGGCGAGCGCCACGCCCGCCACCGCCAGGGCCGCGAGCGCGGCCGTCACGGTCAGGTAGGCGTGGCCCGAGGAGACCGCGAAGGCGCTCAGCGCCCGCGCGTCCCCGGCCCCTGGCAGCTGCCCGGCCCTGTTCAGGTACAGCGAGCCGAAGGCGGCGATCCCGACCACGATCCCCAGCTGGTTGACCGTCACCACCACGCCGCTGGCGTCGGCCGCGAGTGCCACCGGCACGCCGGACATCACCCGCCCCATCAGCGCGCCGAACGAGCCGGCCATCCCGCCGCCCGCCACCGCGAGCGCCACGTACAGCCAGATCCCGGCCGCCCCGCCCGAGCTCAGCAGCAGCCCGGACCACACCAGCCCGGCGCCGGTGACGGCGAACCCGGCCATCGGCAGCGCGCTGTGATAGCGGGCGGGCAGCCGCCGCCAGTTCATGCTCACCAGCGCGAACGCGACGCCGCAGGGCACGAACGTCAGCCCTGCTCGCAGCGGCGACTCGCCAAGGCCGTCCTGCAGCGCGAGCGCCAGGGCGAACAGCCAGCCGCCGAACACCGTCATCGCCGCGAACAGCCCGCCCAGGCCGGCCGCCATGCCGGGCAGCCCCAGCAGCGCGCGCGGCAGGATCGGCTGCCCGCCGCGGTCCGCGACCCGGGCCTCAACACGGCGGAGCAGGGCAAACAGCACGACGGAGGCGGCCAGCAGTATCCAGCCCCACAGCGGCCAGCCGAGCGGCTGGCCGAGCACCAGCGGCAGCACCAGCGCGAGCACCGCAGGCCCGAGCACCGCGAGGCCAGGCAGGTCAAGCGAGCGGACCCGGTCACTGGCGTCCTTGGCTGGCAGCAGCCGGCCGAAGGCCAGCACGGCCAGTCCGACCGGCACGTTGACCAGGAACACGGGCCGCCACGAGCTGCCGAACAGGTCGGCGCTGACCAGCACCCCGCCAAGCACCTGGCCGAGCACGGCGCCGCCGGAGATCACGGTGGCGTACAGGCTCATCGCCCGCGCCCGGGGCCCAGGGGCGGTGTAGCTGCGCTGGATCAGGCTGAGGATCTGCGGAATCATCGTCGCGGCGCCCACCCCCTGGATGAACCGCAGCGCGATCAGCACCCCGGTCGTCGGCGCGAGGCCGCAGCCGAGCGAGGCCAGGGTGAACAGCGCCACCCCGGCGAGGTACACCCGCCGGTGGCCGAGGATGTCGCCGAGCCGGGCGCCGGTCACCAGCAGGACGGCGTACGCGATCGTGTAGCCGGCCACCACCAGCTGCAGCCCGGCGCCGGACGCGCCAAGCGTGGCGTGCATCGCGGGCACCGCCACATTGACGATGTTGACGTCGGTGACGGCCATAATCTGGCCGGTGAGGACGATAGCGAGCGCTACCCCGGGCGGGGTGACGCGGCCCGGCCCCGGCCGGCCGGGCAGAGCGGAGCGGGCACGCAAGGCGGACTGCGCCGGGCGGACGCTTTCCGAAAGATCTGTCATGCCATTCAGCTTGCCGCGCATCTTATGCTGGTACCAAGAGCCTGCTTATCCTGGTACTAGCACCACCAGGCAGGACGGCGCCCGATGAGGGAAGATGGAAACGTGAGTGCAGCAACCATGAACGCCAACGGCACCAGCGACGCGGGCGGCACCGGCACGGGCGGCACCGGCACGGGCAGCACGGGCGGGGGGCCCGCCGGCGCTGCCCGCCGGACCGAGCTGGCCGCGTTCCTGCGGGCCAGGCGGGAGCGGATCACCCCCGAGGACGTCGGCCTGCTGCCCGGCGCCCGCCGCCGCACCGCCGGCCTGCGGCGCGAGGAGCTGGCCCAGCTGGCCGGGGTCGGCGTCACCTGGTACACGTGGCTTGAGCAGGGCCGTCCGATCAACGCGAGCGTCCAGGTGCTCGACGCCATCGCCACGACGCTGCGCCTCGACCCGGTCGAGCGCGCGCACCTGTTCCGCCTGGCCGACCTGCCGGGCGCCCCGACCGCGGCCGACTGCCCCGACTGCCCGCTGCCGCCCGAGGTGCAGCTGATCCTGGACTCGATCAAGTACCCGGCCAGCGTGCTGACCGAGCGTTTCGACGTGATCGCCTGGAACCAGATGTACGCCGCGCTGTTCCCCGGGATCGTCGAGGCTGCCCCTGGCGAGCGGAACACGCTGCTGGTCAACCTGTCCGCCGCGCCGTGCTGCAGCGCGGTCGAAGACCACGACAAGCAGTGCGTCGCCCTGGTCGGCCAGCTGCGTGCGGCCTACGGCCGCCACCTGGGCGACCCGGCCTGGACGCACTTCATCCGCCGCATGGAGGCCGTTAGCCCGGTGTTCGCCGAGGCCTGGGCGACGCACGAGGTGGCACAGCCAGGGCGCTACACCAAGCACTTCAGGCACCCGACGGCCGGCCGGATCACCGCCACGTCGACCAGCTTCGCGGTCACCGCCGTGGCCGGCGCCCGCCTGGTCGTCTACACCCCCGACGACGAGGCCAGCGAAAAGGCGATCGCCCTGCTAGGCGAACCAGGCGCGCTGACCGCCCGGTTCTCCTGCTGGAACACCCATGATCCGGAACGAGTGCGGCTTACTCCGGCCACCTGAGGAGATCCCCTGCGGCCGGGTCAGCCGGTGTTCTGCAGGCCCGCGGCGACGCCGCTGACGGTCAGCAGCAGCAGCCGGTCGAGCGTGGCCCGCTCTTCCGGGCCCGCCTCGCCGGCCCCGGGGTCGGCGGACCGCACGGCCGACAGGGCGCGCAGCTGCAGGTAGGACAGCGCGTCCACGTACGGGTCGCGCAGCACGATGGCGCGGGACAACACCGAGCGGTCGGCTACCAGGCGGTCGTGCCCGGTGACGGCGAGCACCAGCCGCCTGGTGAGGTCGTACTCGCTCAGCACCCGGTCGGTCAGGTCCGGCCTGCCGCCGAGGGCCAGGTAGCGGGCCGCGATCTCGCGGTCGGTCTTGGCCAGCGACATCTCCGCGTTGTCGAGCAGCGTCGCCAGCAGCGGCCACTCGCGGTAGGCGCGGCGCAGCGCCAGCAGCCCCTCGTCGGGGATGTCGCCGTCGGAGTCCCCGGCCGGGATCCCGGCCCACATGGCCGCGGCCAGCCCGCTGCCGAGGCCGTACCACCCTGGCAGGTTCAGCCGGGTCTGCGCCCAGGCGAACACCCAGGGAATGGCCCGCAGGTCCTCAAGGCCGAGCGGGCCGCCGCCGTGCCCGCGGCGGGACGGGCGCGAGCCGATCCGCAGTCCGCCGATCTCCTGCAGCGGGCTCACGGCGGCGAACCAGCCGGCGAACCCGTCGGTCTCCACCAGTGCGCGGAACGCCTTCCTGGCGGCGTCGTCGATCGCGGAGGCCAGGTCCTGGAAGGCGGCCGCGGCGGTGGCGTTGCGGTCAGCGACCGACGACGACGACGCCAGCAGCACCGCGGAGGTGACCTGTTCCAGGTGACGGAGCCCGATCGCGGAGCGGCCGTACCGCGCGAAGATCACCTCGCCCTGCTCGGTGACCTTCAGGCGGCCGTCGACCGAGCCAGGCGCCTGCGCCAGCACGGCCCGCCCGGCGGGACCGCCGCCGCGGCCGATGGCGCCGCCCCGGCCGTGGAAGAGCGTCAGCTTGACGTCGTGCTCCGTCGCCCAGGCGGCCAGCTCGGCCTGGGCGTCGAACAGCCGCAGGGTGGCCGACGCAGGCCCGAGCTCCTTGGCCGAGTCCGAGTAGCCGAGCATCACCTCCAGGTGACGCCCGCTCGCCGCGAGCCGCGCCTGGACGGCGGGAATCGACAGCATGCCGCTCAGCACCCGCGGCGCGTTGGCCAGGTCCTCGCCGCTCTCGAAGAGCGGCACCACGTCGAGCACCGGCCCGTCCCCGTCGGGGAAGGCGTAGCCCGCGAGCTCGTAGACGGCCGCGATGTCGGCCGCCGCGGTGGTGAACGAGATGACGTAGCGCCGGCAGGCGTCGATCCCGTAGCGGCGCTGGATCCAGCCGATCACCCGGATGGTCTCAAGCACCTCTTCGGTCATCGGCGAGAGGGCGTCGCCCGCGCGCAGCTCCGCCAGCGCCCGGGCGTGCACCTGGGAGTGCTGGCGCACCTCAAGGCCGGCCAGGTGGAATCCGAACGTCTCCGCCTGCCACAGCAGGTGCTGCAGTTCCCCGTAGGCCTGGCGGACCGCGCCGCCCGCCGCCAGCGACGACTGCACCAGGCGCACGTCGGCGATGAACTCGGCCGCGGCACCGTAGGCCAGGTCCAGGTTGCGCGTCCTGGTCGCGGCCAGCCGCTCCCCCGCGTAGAGCAGGTAAGCACGGTACGGCTCGCCTGGTGAGCGGGCCGAGATCTCGGCCAGCAGTTCCGGGTGGTCGGCCGAGGCGGCGGCCAGCGCCCGGCGCAGCTCGGCCGTCGGCGGGGCTGAGTCCTGGTACACGGTCAGCGCCCGGGCGATCCGGCCGCAGGCCGCCTCGAGGCCGCGCAGCGCGTGCTCGGCCTGGATGACCGCGGCCTCCCTGGTCACCGCGGCGGTGACGTTGGGGTTGCCGTCCCGGTCAGCCCCCACCCACGAACCGAACCGCAGGAACGGTGGGACCGGGGAAGCCTCGGTGCCGCTCGACAAGCCGAGAAGCACCTGGTCGAGCGCCCGGTACACGCCAGGCACCAGCCGGAACAGCGTCTCGTCGAACGCGGTCATCACCGAGCGCACCTCGTCGGCGGGCGTCATTCCCGCGACCCGCAGCTGCGCCGTGCGCCACAGCAGGTCGACCTCCTCGCGCAGCCGCCTGCGGTCCTCCGCCTGCTGGGCGGCCCCGCCGCGCTGGTCGTCGATGGAGGTGAGCAGCCCGTTGACCCGGCGCAGGGACGCGACCACGGCGCGGCGGCGAGCTTCGGTGGGGTGCGCGGTGAAGACCGGGTGCACCCGGAGGCCGGCCAGCAGCTCGGCCACCCGCGCGGCCCCGCCCTCGGCGGTGAGCTGGCCGACCGCGTCCGCGAACGACTCGCGCGGCGGCTGGTCACCGGAGTCACGCAGCCGCAGCGTGCGCACCCGCTGCTGTTCCTCCGCCAGGTTGACCAGGTGAAAGTACACGGTGAAGGCCCGGGCGACAAGCTCGGACCGCTGCCACGACCAGGAGGCGACCAGGGCGGTGATCTCGTCGCCGGCCGCCGCCGCGGCGGCGGAGCCGCGGTCCGCCGCGGAGCGGGCCGCGATGACCGCGTGCCGCAGCCGTTCCACGTCCGCGAGCAGGTCGGGGCCGTCGGACTCGCTGATCACCTCGCCGAGCACATCGCCGAGCAGCCGCACGTCACGGCGCATCGGCTCGGGCAGTCCGGCGGAATCCCGCTCACGGCCGGTACCGCTGACGCCGTCTGCATTCCCGGCGGGGCCGCCCGCCGCGCCGCTCTCAAAGGTGCTCACGGGGTTGAGCCTAACCACCGCAGGTAAACCCAACCGTCCCCCGGGTTAACCTTTCCACCATGACCTCGAGTGGCAGCGATCCTGGCGAGTTGCCTGATCCGCACACGACGGCGGGGAAGATCGCCGATCTGGAGCGGCGGCGGTTCGAGGCGGTGCACGCGGGGTCGGCGTCGGCGATCGAGAAGCAGCACGCGAAGGGGAAGCTGACCGCCCGCGAGCGGATCGACCTGCTGCTCGACGA
>DASYAD010000310.1:0-18189 GCA_036501515.1 Trebonia sp.
ACGCTATCGCTGACGCCTCGCTCCGCGCGCTGACCCTGGCCCGCGGGCTGCTGGCGGGCGTCGCCGGCGGCAGCGAGGTCGCCGCGGTGGTCTTCGGTGCCCCGCCGCTCGCCGACCTCGCGGCCTACGGCGCCGCCGACGTCTACGTGATCTCCGGCATCGACGGCTACGCGCCGCAGGCGTGGGCGCGCGTGCTCGCGGGGCTGCTTGGCACCGCTATCGACAACACGGGCGTCGACGGCGCCTCCTTCGACAGCACGGGCACCGGCAGCGCGGGCGGCTCACGGCACGCGGTGGTCGCCGCGGGGACAGAGCACGGCAACGAGGTGCTTGCCCACCTAGGGGCGATCACCGGACTGCCGATGGCGGCGAACTGCGTGTCCGCGTCGGTGTCCGTGTCCGGGGTGGTTGACCTGGTCCGCCAGCGGTGGGCCGGCCTGTTGCTCGAGGAGGCCGTGCTCGACGTGCCCGCCGCACTGCTCACGGCGGCGACGGACGCGGTCGCCGTGGCCCCCGCCACGGCGTCCGTGCCCGTGACCGTGCACGAGGTCACCGCGGCGGTGACCGGCGCCGACCTCGCGGTGCGGGCCGTCGAGACGTCGGGGAGCACGAGCGGCGTCTCGCTCGCCACCGCCCGCGTGGTCGTGGGCGGCGGCCGTGGTGTCGGCAGCGCCGAGGGGTTCGCACCGCTTGAAGAGCTCGCGGCGCTGCTCGGCGGCGTCGTCGGCGTGTCCCGCGTGGTGACCTCGGAGGGCTGGCGCCCGCACTCGATGCAGGTCGGCCAGACCGGTACCAAGATCACCCCGGACCTGTACCTGGCCTGCGGCATCAGTGGCGCTATTCAGCACTTCGCGGGCTGCTCAGGCGCCAGGCACATCATCGCGATCAACACCGACGCCTCCGCCCCGATGATGACTCGCGCGGACTACGCGGTCGTCGGCGACCTGCACGAGATAATCCCGGCGCTGACCGAGGCGCTGCACGGCCGCGGCCAGTGACCCGCGAGCGATTCCCCTGTGACGCCGGATAGCGAGATAATCGGGTCGTGCGATTCTTCCGGGTGCAGGTGGTGCAGACGATGCCTCATCCTGGGCGGGGATTCACGCAGGGGCTGGCCATCACGGGCGGCACGTTGTGGGAGTCAGTCGGCCGGTACGGCGAGTCGGCGCTGCGCCGCTACCCGGTGGGGGCCCGGGCGCCTGCCATCGAGGCGAAGCTGCCCGATGAGCTCTTCGCGGAGGGGATCTGCCGGGTAGGCGACAGCGTCTGGCAGCTCACCTGGAAGGAACGCGTCGCGCTGCACTGGGACGCCGCGACCATGGAACTGCGTGATCAGGTCTCCTTCAACCGGGAGGGCTGGGGAATCTGCGCGGCGGACCACGGCGGCGGGCGGTCCGAGGTGGTGACGAGCGACGGCACCAGCGAACTGGCCCGCCGGGACCCGCTGACACTGGCGCAGCGGGAGATCGTGCACATCCGATGCCGCGGCGAGCGGGTCCGCTGGCTGAATGACCTTGCCTGGTCCGGCGGCCTGGTCTGGGCGAACGTCGCGGGCACCGAGTGCCTGGCCGGCATCGACCTGGCGACGGGCGAGGTCACCGACGTGGTGGACGCGCGACCGGCCGCCGAGCGGCACTGGGCGGACTCGCAGGCGATCATGAACGGGATCGCGGAGCTTGGCCGGCCCGGCGAGTTCCTGCTCACCGGGAAGGGCTGGCGGTCGATCAGGCATGTCCGGCTCGTCCCCGACCGTGACCGCGGCCAGGTGAGCCGGATGCTAGCGGGTCCGCGCCGCTGACAGCCCGCTGCCGTCCGGCCGCGGCCTCCGCAGGCCCCGCGTGCGCAGCCGGGGCCTGAGCGGGCGGCCGGCGTAGCCGCCGTCGGCGAGGCCCGCGCACCGCTCGAAGATGTTCCAGGCGCCGAAGTCGCCGGAAAGCAGCCAGGACACCCCCGCGGCGGCGAAGTAAAGCGGCAGCATGAGGAGGCCGCCGCACCAGGCGTACTGCGTGGCGTGCCTGGCCTCGTGCCGGAGCAGGACGGTGTCGCGGCCCAGCACCTCATGCCGGGTGAGTATCACGTTTCCCAGCGTGAAGGCGGGCGCGGGCGGCACCGGGAGCCGGTAGCCGGCGCCGACGAGCAGCCCGTCGGGGTAGCGGGCCAGCCGGGCACGCCCGGCCAGGGAAACAGCGAGTCCGGCCAGCGTCGACCCGTTGAGCAGGTTGACCGCCAGCCGGACCCGGTGCCTCGGGCGCATTGGTGTTAGGAGTGATCGTCCTCGTCGGAGCCGTCCGGCCGGCCCTGACCGGGCGGGTCGTAGGTCGGCGCGCTGAGCGGGCCGTGCGACCAGTTCCCTGTGCTGAAGCCGCCGAAGTCGATCACGTCATCGGTGCCGGTGACGCCGCCGGCTCCGTTGCCGTTCCCGTTGAACGAGCCGTCGAAGAAGCTGCCGGTGCCATAGTCGGCGATGGCGTACGCCGGCTCGGCCACGGGCAGCGTCAGCTCCGGCTGGTTGTGCTCCTGGTGCGCGCGCTTGGCCGCTAGGTGGTACTCGCGCAGCTTGTCGATGAAGGCGTCGTCCGCGTACGGCGCGCCGTTCACGAGCGGGCCGCGCCCGCCATCGAACACGGCGGTGACATCCTCGCCGCTGAGGGTCTTGTGCGACTCGAGCGCGTGCGCGAGCGCCAGCACGTACCGCTCGTTGTCGCGCAGGATCCCCTCGACCTTGACAAGCAGCAGGGCGAGGTTGTCCTCGACCCGGTCCGCGAGCCTGCCGAACGGCGAGGGCACGTGCCCGTCGGTTGCGGCGCCGGGCGCCGCGGCGGACCGCGGGCCGCCCGGCGTGCCCGCCTCCAGGCGGCGGGCCGAGGCGGCGGAGGTCACCGTCTTGCCCATGCCCCAGTACCCCTCCATGAAGGAGGCGACGGTGGTCGCGGAGTCCAGGTCGCCGGACACGCCAGACGAGCTGTCGCTGTCGAAGAACATCCGCTCTCCGGCCAGCGAGGCGAGCGCGACGAGGATGTCCGACTCGTACTCGCTGCGCCACCGGGTGAACTGGTCCTCCGGCTTGATCGACGACACCATGCCGAGGTAGTCGCTGCCCTTCTCGATCGTGGCGATGTCGATCTCCATGTGGTGCCGGGTCCGGTAGGCGACCACCGCGTGGCACGCCTCGTGGATCGCGACCGCGTGCCGCTCCCGCTCGATGTACTCGACGTCCTCGGGCGGGCCGAGTTCCTTGAACTGCTTGGCCTTGATCACGTCCTGGTAGGTGATGACGTCCCGGCCGTCCCTGATCGCGATGATCAGCGCCTCGTTGACCATGTCCTTGATCGTGGCGCCGGTCGCGTACGGGGTGATCGTGGCGAGCTTGTCCATCTGCTCCGCGGTCAGCTCGTGCGAGACCTTGGAGAAGTACCCCTCGTAGGTGCGGATCCGGCCGGCCTTGGACGGGTAGCCGACTCGGTACATGCGGTCGATGCGGCCCGGCCGCAGCAGCGCCTCGTCAAGCGCGGACGGCATGTTGGTGGCCATCATGATCAGGATGCGGTAGTGGGGCGGCGGCTTCGGCCGCATGCCGAGCGCGCGCCTGACCACCCGGTTGACGAAACCGCGGGGCTTCTTCAGCCCGGACAGCTCGGTCAGCAGGGCCTGCAGCGTGCCCATGCCGCCGCCGCCCATGCCGCCGTTCATCATGCCGCCGACCATCTGCTTGTTCCGCCGGGAGCCCGGCTCAGCCGGGTCGGTGGCGAACTGCGAGCTCAGCACGTCATGCGCGATCCGCTGCTGGCTGTCAGGCGACAGGTAGGAGAAGCCGTGGCAGCCGGCCGTCGCAAACGGGGCTGCCGCGCCGACGTTCCCGCCGCCCGGCACACCGCCCATCGACATGCCGCGGTTGCCGAGCGAGTCCGCCTCGTCGAAGAAGACGATCACGCCGCCGTAGCGCAGCGAGAGCTTGCGCAGCTTGCGGAACAGTCCCTTGACCTTGAGCACGCCGACGCCCATGAACATGTTGATGAACGCGCCGGGGTCGACGAACACGTACGGCTTGCCGGTCTCGCCGGCCACCGCCTCGGCCATCAGCGTCTTGCCGGTTCCTGGCGGTCCCCACAGCAGCAGGCCGCCTGGCACGTAACCGCCGCGGTCCTCGACCAGCTCGGGGTGCTCAAGGAAGATGATGTTCTCCTTGACGCGCTCGAGCACGTGGTCCTGGCCCCAGACGTCGGTGAACCTGGTCTTGATGTCGTCCGGGTAGTAGACGTCGACGCCGCCCCTGGACAGGAACCAGAACAGCATGCCGAACTGAGCGACGACGAAGAACAGGGTGAAGACGATCTGGACCACGAAGGGCATCGCGCTCCAGATAATCTGCGGTACCCGCAGCAGTGCGGTCAGCGGCGCGGCATGGATGATCTTGCCGGTGATGATCGCGATGACGGCGATGATCACGATCCAGCTGATGACCCGGCTGATCCGGAACTTCGTCCAGGCCGAGAGCTTGCGGTCGGTGAACCGCCCCCACGCACCCCAGACCCGCTTGACCCAGAACTGGTTGTAGGCGGCGGAGTGCTCGCTGATGAAGAAGTGCAGCTGGTGGATCAGCTCGAGCCCGATGAGTATGAAGACCCACCAGCCCGTGCGCACCTCGATCTTGGCGGCGTCCACGAACCCGACCAGCGGGTTGTTCGCCATCAGCGACCAGACGAGCAGGAACCAGATCAGGACCAGGAGGATCAGCCACTTGGACCGGTCCCAGAAGGACATCTTGCGTCGGGTCAGGATGTCTTCATCCCGCGGGCGTCCTCCCGTGTAGGAGAGACCCTGCTCCGGCCGCTCGGCAATTTTCATGTCGGGCTCCCGACGGTAAATGAGGACATGACGGTATTTATGTTGTTCTCGTTTTGCGAGTAACAGCTATTGGTGCAGTGAACCATGAGGAAGTAGACGGTCGTCTGGTCGGCATTGGTCAGCACGTCCTCGTCAAAGGTGTCGGCCGGGCCGCCGGGGAACGTGTACTGGAACGTCTCCCGCACCCCGTGGACCCCCGCTTTCGCGGTGATCGTCTGGTCCCGCAGCTGCTTGAAGTCGGTCAGCGGGAAGCCTTCCGACGCGTCTTGAGAGCGCGAAGCCGACGTCACCGGCAGCATGAAGTCGCGCAGCATGTTGTAAGAGAGCTCGTTGCTCACCGTGGACGACAGCGTCCCCACCTCGGCGAACGCGAACGGCTTAGTCAGGCTCGGTGCGAGGAAGTTGCTCCCCGACGGCGCGGTGCTCGCGTCGAACGCGGTGGACCAGATGCCGTCGCTTGAGCCGCCCGCCGCCTTCAGCGCCGCGTTCAGATCCGACTGCGAGATCTGGTGCCATTCTGACGGGACCTTGTAATACGCCTGCGCGGACGAGTCCGCGACGTAGGTGTACGCAGGAGCGCCGCAAGCACTCAGTCCCACCGTCGCGAGGGCGCCGATCAGGAGGAACGCCAACCCCCCCGTGAGGCCTCGTGCCGAGCGGAAGGCCCGTGTCGTCAAAGGGGTGACCTCCACAATTAGTGCTCTCCCGCCAAGTATGCCGTTTCATATCGATTTGGTAAAGGCGACAGCCAGCGCGAAGACCTCAGGATCGCTTCTCATCAGACGGAGTACTACCCCGGGAGCGCGCGGCGCCACCCACCACCAGCGGCACGGTTAACCGAAGCACTGGCCTTCGCCGCGGTAGGTGGGCACGCGCTTTACTTCCTCGTCGCCGGCGCCGATGAGGTAGTACCCGGTCAGCCGCTCGGCCAGCTCGCCGCCCTTCGCATGCCTGAGCCAGACCCGGTCGCCGACGCTGAGGCGGTCCGCCGCTTCGCCGAGGACCGGGGTCTGCACTTCCCCCGCCCCCTCGACCTTGGTCAGCCGCAGGCCCGCGGGGCGGAACGGCTTCGGCAGCCGGTCCGGCGTCCCCGTACCGGAGGCGACGTAGCCGCCGCTGTACAGGGTGGCGATGCCCGGCCCCGGCCGGCGCACCACGGGCAGCGCGTACTGCAGGGCAGGCCGCGGCCGGAACTTGCGGTAAGCGTCGAAGAGCGTCGGTCCCACCAGGCCGGAGCCGGCGGCCAGCTCGGTGACGGACTTGTCGGCCGCGGTGGATTCGAGTGACCCGGTGCCGCCGCCGTTGACGAACTCGAGGGTGGTGAGCGCGCGGATGCGGCGGACGGCCTCGCCGCGGCGCTCGCGCAGCTCGGCGGCCGACCTGGCCTGGATGGCGCGGACGACCCGGGCCTTGACCGGGTGCCCGGGCGGCGAATCGCCCAGTCCCGCGATCTGGCCCTCGTAGCCGAGCACGCCGACCAGCGAGAAGCCCGGCCGGGCGAGGACCGTCTCGGCGGTCGCGGCGGCCTCGGCCGGCGTGCGCAGCGGCGAACGCCAGGTGCCGATCTGCACCACCGGGCCGTAGGGCAGCGGCAGCGGCCGCCAGGACATGTCGAGTTCCAGGCAGACGCGGACCGGCGGGTGGCCCGCGCCGAGTACCGCGTCGATGAAGTCCAGGTGGCCTGCCGAGTCGATCGTCAGCGTGATGTGCTGAAGGGCGGCCTCGTCGTCGGCCAGCGCCCGCAGCGCCCCCCGGTCCGCGGTCGGGTAGGCGACGAGCAGGTCCTCGCTGGTGCCGCTGGCATGCAGCCACAGCGCCTCAGCCAGCGAGTAAGACATAACGCCCCGGTATTCTGGGCGGGCCAGGACGCGTTCGATCAGGTGCCGGCAGCGCAGTGACTTGCTCACCACCCTGATGGGCACGCCGCTGGCCCGCCGGACGAGATCGGCGGCGTTGGCGTCGAATGCGGCGAGGTCGACGACGGCGAATGGCGGGTCAAGGTGGGCTGTCGCCAGATCCAGCTGATCCCGGCCATCGACGGGTCTCGACATGATGCCTGACATGCGCAAACACTAACCGCTCCACAGGGCAAAGCAGGCCACTGGGGCGGAAAAACAGGGAAAAGGATCTATGACCTGGCAGAACTGGGCTGGCACGGAAACCGCTGACCCGGTGCGGCGGCACTGGCCGCGGAGCACCGAGGAGATCGCGGACGCGGTGACCGCCGCGGCCAAGGACGGCCTCACCGTGCGGGCGCTCGGCAGCGGCCACTCGTTCACGGCCGCGGCGGCGACCTCGGGTGCCGCGCTCGACCTGTCCGGCTGGGCTGGAATCGTCGCCGCTGACCTGGAATCCGGGCTTGTCACGGTCAGGTCGGGCACCACGATCAGGGAGCTGAACGCCGCGCTCGACGTCCTCGGGCTCGCGATGGCGAACCTGGGTGACATCGACGCGCAGACGGTGTCCGGTGCGATCTCGACCGGCACCCACGGCACTGGCGCGCAGCTGGGCGGCATCGCGACCCAGGTGACCGGGCTTGAGCTGGTACTCGCCGACGGTTCTGTGGTGTCCTGCTCGGCCAGCGAGCGTCCTGACCTGTTCAGCGCGGCCCGGGTGTCGGTCGGCGCGCTCGGCGTCGTGTCGACGGTGACCCTGCAGTGCGTCCCGGCCTTCTCCCTGGCCGCCGACGAGCGCCCGATGCCGGTTGACGAGGTGCTGAGCGGGTTCGGCCAGTTCGCGGCGAACAACGACCACTTCGAGTTCTACTGGTTCCCCTACGGCAGGAACGCCCTGGTCAAGCGGAACAACCGGGTCGCGGGCGGCGCCGCCAACCCGGCGCCCATGCCGGGCTGGCGGCGGTTCCTCGAGTACGAGGTCATGGAGAACGCCGCGTTCGGCGCGCTGTGCCGGACGGGCCGGGCGGTGCCCCGGACGATCAAGCCGCTGAACCGGCTGGCCGCCATGTCGTTGTCCAAGCGCTCCTACTCGGCCCCGTCGCACCAGGTGTTCGTGACATCCCGCCGGGTCCGGTTCGTCGAATCCGAGTACGCCGTTCCCCGTGAGTCGCTGCTCGACGTGCTCGCCGAGCTGCGGGCCGGCGTCCCCCGCCTCGCCGACCCGGTGATGTTCCCCGTCGAGATCAGGGTCGCCGCCGCCGACGACGTGTGGCTGTCCACCGCCTACGGCCGGGACTCCGCCTACGTGGCCATTCACCAGTACACGGGACTGCCTTACCAGGAGTACTTCCGGCTGTTCGAGTCGATCGCGACCGCCGTCGGCGGCCGGCCGCACTGGGGGAAAATGCACACCCGCGTCGCCGCCTACCTGGGCAGCGTCTATCCCCGGTTCGCCGACTTCCTGCGGGTCCGTGACGAGACGGACCCCGGCCGCCTGTTCGCCAACTCCTACCTGGAGCAGGTCTTCGGCCCCTGAGCGACGCCGGTCCGGTATTTCCTGAGATCGGTGAGCCGTTTGCCCGTCGTGTCCGTGTCTGTAGTGGGTGGGTTACTAACAGTACGGGCGCGGCGGTGATATCGGATGCTGGCAGTCGGCGGTCAGGACGGCGGCGGCCTGGTTAGTGCGCTCCGCGGGCTGCCGGCCTACCTCGTCGGCGAGATCCCGCGGCGCGATGACGCGCACCAGGACCCGGATCAGCGGCGAGCCACCGATTCCGGGTGCGGGCAGCGGACCGCCGCGCTGGCGGCCGCTTACCACTGGGGCACGGCCGGGGATGCCGCCCGGCCGGTCGCGTTCGGCTGGGTGCGGACCGCCGTCGGCGGCCCGGTGCGGGTCATCGCGGCGGGCACCGCGCTCGTCGGCGGCGCGCTGCCCTGCCAGCCCGGCCAACCCGGCCAGGTACTGCTCGCCCTGCCGTCAGGGGCCAGGGCGAGGGTACTGGCCGACGGCGAACTGCCCGCGCTTGTTGCGTCGCTTGGCTGCTGGCGCACGGTCGCCGGGATCAGTGATCCGCTGCTGACCGGGGGCGGCCAGCCGGGGGAGGCAGCCCCGCCGCCAGGCCGGCCGCCGGGGCTGTCCCTCGACGAAGCCCTGCTCGGCAGCTGGACCGGGCCGTTCGGCTGGCTGGTCGTCGCCGAGCCGGTGCCAGCCGCGGAGCTCGACCGGCTGGCCGAGGAGACGGGGCGGCGGCAGCGGCTGGCCGAGGCATCGGCCGACCGCTTCCCCGAGCGTGCCGCGCAGGCCCGGTGCCTGCGGGAACGGCACGCGGAGCTGCTGCGCGGCGGCTCGGCCGGGTTCTGGCGGATCACCGTGGCGGCAGGCGGCGCCGACGAGGCGAGCGCCGCCCGGGTGGCCGGCCTGCTGTGCGCGTCGACGCCACTCCACGGCCTGCCGTACGCCCTGACCCCCGGGCAGGCCGCGGCAGCGGTCGCGCCCCCGGTCGAGCCGTCACCCGGGGGCGAGCCGCGTAAGCACTCTCTGGAGCCGGGCGGCGACGGCACCGCGGCCTCGCCCTTCTACGGATCGACCGAGGTCCTGGCCGCCGTCGCCCGCCCGCCCGAGGCCGAGGTTCCCGGCGTTCGCTTCGCGCTGCGGCCCGAGTTCGACGTGACCCCCGAGTTCGACGTGACCCCCGAGTACCAGGCGGGCCAGCCGGGCGACGGCGCCCCGGGCATCAGGCTGGGCGAGGTGCTTGACAGGAACCTGATGCCCGCGGGGCCGTTCGCCGTGTCGGCCGCCTCGCTCAACCGGCATGTGTTCGTCTGCGGCGCGACCGGCGCGGGCAAGTCGCAGACCGTGCGCTGCCTGCTCGAGGCGGTCACCGCGCGCGGCATTCCGTGGCTGGTGGTCGAGCCCGCCAAGGCCGAGTACCGGCTGATGGCGGCCCGGCTGCCGGGCACCGAGGTGATCAGGATCAGGCCAGGGGAACCCGACGCGGTCGCGGCCGGCCTCAACCCGCTCGAGCCCGCGACGGACGGCGCGGGCGGCCGGTTCCCGCTGCAGACCCACGCGGACTTCGTCAAGGCGCTGTTCATCGCCTCGTTCCAGGCCGAGGAACCGTTTCCGCAGGTACTGTCGGCCGCGCTCGGCCGCGTGTACACCGAGGCGGGCTGGGACCTGGCGCTCGGCGAGCCGCGGCTAACCGGGGCGGCCTACCCGACGCTGACCAGCCTGCAGCGGGCGGCCGAACGGGTCGTGGCCGAGATCGGGTACAGCCAGCGGGTCACCGACGACGTGCTCGGCTTCATCCGTGTCCGGCTGGCCAGCCTGAGGCACGGCACGACCGGGCGGTTCCTCGAGGGCGGCCACCCGCTCGACTTCGGCACGCTGCTGCGCTCGAACGTGGTGCTCGAGATCGAAGACGTCGGCGACGACGCCGACAAGGCGTTCCTGATGGGCTCGGTGCTCATCCGGCTCGCCGAGCACCTGCGGCTGACCCACCGGACAGCCCGCGAGGAGAACCGGGGAACGCCAGGACAGCGGGGGCTGACACACCTGACCGTGGTGGAAGAGGCACACCGGCTGCTGCGCCGCCCTGAGGCGGACGGGGCCGGCCGGACAGGAGCCGCCGGGCACGCGGTCGAGCTGTTCGCCGGCCTGCTCGCCGAGATCAGGGCCTACGGCGAAGGGCTGGTGATCGCCGAGCAGATCCCCGCCAGGCTGCTGCCCGACGTCATCAAGAACACGGCCGTGAAGGTGACGCACCGGCTGCCGGCGGCCGATGACCGCGAGGCCGTCGGCGCGACGATGAATGCCACCCCGCAGCAGTCCCGCTACCTCGTCACCCTTCCGCCTGGGCAGGCGGCGGTGTTCTCCGATGGGATGGACTTCCCCGTGCTAGTCAAGATCAATGACGGTACAGAACGGGAGCTGGCTTCGTCCCTACCGACCACGGATCCCCGCGGCCTGGTGCGTCCCCGGTCGGCCGCCTGCGGCGGCGAGTGCGCGGCCCGGCCTTGCACGCTGCGCGAGATGCGTTTGGGCCAGCGGGTACTCGAAGACATCGGCTGGCTGCCGGCCTGGGCCGAGCTCACGGTGCTCGCGCACCTGACCGGCTGGCCGATGCCGGTGCCCGTGCCAGCGGCACTGGCCGGGCTGCGGGCGCTGCCGAGCCGGACTGTGGAGTGCGCGGTCGCGCACGCGGTCGACGCCGCGGTGGGCGTACGTCCGGGGATAGCCAGCCCGGGCGGGCTGGCGGAGCACGCGGCGGAGGCCGCGCGCGCCCGCGCCGGCCGCGGCGAGTGGCACTGCCTGCCGGACGAGCCGGAATGGCTGCTAACCGGGGACGTGACGGAAGAAGCGGCCTTCGGGGTAGTGCGTCCCTCGGTACTCGAGCGCAGCGGCGTCCTTGACGGTGCCGGAGCGGTGAGCAGCCCGGCCGGCCCGTTCATCGACTGCCAGTGGCCGGCTAGGTACCTCGGCCGGACGGCGGGCTAGCTCTCGAGTTCGCTGTCCAGGGTGACCTGTGACTCGAGCTGACCGCGGAGGTGGGGCTCGTCGTCGGCGTCGAGCGTCATGACGCGCCCGGTGCCGAGGTCGTCGCGTCGCGGAACCGAGCCGGTCCGGGTGGCCCACCAGCGCCCGGCATTGCTGCGCCAGATGTGCCACCCGGGAAACTCGGCCTCAAGCAGCGCGATCCGCTCATCCCACCCTGTCATGACGTTCCTCCTGGAGTGGAACAAGCGGTCCCGTATTAAAAAATGAACGTGCATCCGCACGGTGTCAAGTGATCAATTTCTCCAGGAGATCACCTGCGACCCGCGTTTACCAGCCGCCGGATGCTTTCACTCGGCCGTTCGCCGAGCTGTCGGCGTTCGGGTCGGCCGCGGCGGTCTTGCCGGCCGCGTCAGGGCTGACCGGTGCCGCCTGGCTGCCGGTCGAATCACCGAGGACTTCCTCGTCCGCCGTCTCGCTGTCGGCTGCGATGGCCGCGCGGAACCGAAAGCGGACGAGCGCTGCCGCCGCGCCAACGCCGGCCAGGATCCCGGCCGCGAGCATCGTCCACTTCAGCACGCTGCGCTTCGAGCTCGCCGGCTCAACGGGCTTGACCTGTGCGGCGGTTGACCGCAGGGCGGACGACACCTTCGGTGCGACTGTGTTTGTCGTGTACTCGGCCGCGCTCTCAAGGCGCGGAGCAGCCCACTTCCTGGCCACGATGACCTTGTCCTTGACGTTGTTGCTCACGACGACGGCCGCGTTCTGCGCGGCGTCGCTGGCGTTCTGCGCGGCGCTGCTCGCAGTCTGCGCCTTGCTGGCGGCCACCGCGGCGGCGTTCTGCGCCGCTGCCTGGGCCGAGCCCGCGGCGCTCTGCACGGCGCTGCTCGCGTCCTGAGCCTTGCTGGCGGCGACAGCGGCGGCGTTCTGAGCCGCCGTCTGTGCCAGGGCCGCAGCACTCTGCGCGGCGGCAGCGGCGTTCTGAGCCGACTTCGCCGCATTCGCCTGGGCCTTCTTCGCGGCCTTGACGGTGCTGCGTGTATCGAGATCGGTGGTATTTGTCTTGCTAGAAAACACGATTACCCCCTAGTCCGTCTCGGTAGCTCAAGGTTCCCAGCGATCCGGGGTTCAATCATTACGGCCGGAGGAGGATGCATCCCGGCCCGCGACCGGATGTCACTGCGGTGGAGCCGGTACGGTGATGAGTACAGCCGCCGCGAGGCTGTGCAATGCCGGGCAACCGGCCTGACCATGAAAACCGGAGTCACCTAAAATGACCGAAGCGCTGACCGCGACACTGGCGACGACGCAGGGGACGGTCACTGTCCGGCTGTTCCCCGACCACGCGCCGAAGACCGTGCGCAACTTCGTCGAGCTCGCTGAGGGCGGCCGTGAGTGGACCAACCCGAAGACCCGGGCCACGACCAAGGACAAGCTTTACGACGGCACCATCTTCCACCGGGTCATCACCGGCTTCATGATCCAGGGCGGCGACCCGCTCGGCACCGGGACCGGCGGCCCAGGCTACAAGTTCGCCGACGAGATCCACCCCGACCTGGGCTTCGACCGGCCGTACCTGCTGGCGATGGCGAACGCGGGCCCGGGCACCAACGGCTCGCAGTTCTTCATCACCACGGCGCCCACGCCCTGGCTGAACGGCAAGCACACGATCTTCGGCGAGGTCATCGACGGCGCCGACGTCGTCGAGAAGATCAGCCGCGTGCAGACCGTCCCCGGCGACCGTCCGGTCCAGGACGTGGTGCTGCAGTCGGTCACCATCCAGCGCGGCTAGCAGACGGCGGTAACCCCCCATGACCGCACCGGACCAGGCCAGTTCCGCTGGCCAGGAAATCCCGCCAACCTGTTACCGGCACCCGGACAGGGAGACGTGGGTCTCATGCGTGCGGTGCGGCAAGCACGCCTGCCCCGACTGCCTCCGCGAGGCGGCAGTCGGGCAGCAGTGCGTGGACTGCGTGCGCGCCGGGCAGGGCGCCGGCGCCCGCGCGGCCAGGACCGCCTTCGGCGGCCGGCCGGCCGCCGGCGCCGTCGTCACCTGGACGCTGCTCGGCCTCAACGTCCTGCTGTTCCTGGTCGAGCTGGCCAAGCCGAGCCTGGCCAACGACTGGGGCCTGCTCGGCTACGCGCCGTTCACCGCCGGCGGCCCCGTCCAGGGCATCGCCGCCGGCCAGTGGTACCGGCTGATCACGTCGGCTTTCCTGCCGCCCGCGACCGGCCTCGGCGGCCTCGGCTTCCTCGACATCCTGTTCAACATGTGGGCGCTGTACGCGGTCGGACCGAGCCTCGAGCAGCTGCTCGGCCGCGGCCGGTTCCTCACGGTCTACCTGCTCAGCGCCCTCGGCGGCGGGGTGGCGTTCTTCCTGATCGGCCAGCCCTACGTCCTCGCGCTCGGTGCCAGCGGCGCCATCTTCGGGCTGTTCGGCGCGTGGTTCGTAGTCGCCAGGAAGCTGCGCCTCGACATCAGGGGCATCGTCACGATCATCGTGATCAACCTGGCGTTCAGCTTGTTCTACCGCTCTACGATCGCCTGGCAGGATCACGTCGGCGGGCTGATCGTGGGCGCGCTCACCACCGTCGCGTTCGTCTACGCGCCGCGCAGGAACAGGACCGCCGTGCAGGTGGCGGCCGCTGTCGCGATCCTCGCCGTCCTGGTCGTGCTCGTGATCTACCGCAGCCACGACCTGACCAGCCAGCTCGGCTTCTAAGAACCCCGGGCTTTCGAAGAACCCCGGGCTTTCGAAGAACCCCGGGCTTTCTAAAACCCCCCGGCTTCTAAAACCCCCCGGCTTCTAAGAACCTAGCCCGCGCCCGACCTTGATTACTGCAAGTAACCATTTGTGTGCAAAAATCACTCATTGAGTATTGCCACCCGCCTGTCTCCTATGTCAACCTTTGAGGGCATTACCGACAAAAGCAAACGTTAGGAAACAGGAGGAAACTGATGCGCAAGCTGGTGGTGTCAGCTGCAATTCTCGCAATCTCGTCCTCAGTCCTCATCGGTATCGGCCCGCAGGCGCATGCCGCTCAGAGCTGTATCGCAGGCGGATGCAACGGGCTGCTGGCGGCTAACACCACATGCGTCAATGACGCTGAGATCATCTATTCGAATAACATCTATAACGGCTCCACGGTCGTCGGAAACATCCAGCTCAGGTACTCGCCTTCGTGTCGCGCGGCGTGGGGGAGAGTGATCTCGAACCTCGCATACGGCAGCCTCGCATATGTCGGCAACAACGCCGGTGAGAGCAGCCAAGATTGCGCGGGGGCCTGGAAGGCGGGAACGGGCTGTAACACGACAATGATCGACGATGACGCGGCGATCACGCCGAACCTGGTGGCATGTGCGGCTGGCGATGTCTTTGTCAACGCGTCAGAAAAAGCTGTGTCAGGATCGACGGGCTGCTTTTAGGTAAACGGCTCGGCCCGAGGGACCGGGCCACCTCGCCTGGCAGGCAGTCGCCATTCCCAGGCGACCAGGGGATCACGCCGGCACGAGCGAGCCGCGTCCGCTGGCTGGACCAGCGGACGCGGGTCCAGTGGACTCTCAGGTTCTAGCGCCAGTTGGTGGCGAGCACTACTCCGGCGACAATCAGCGCGAAGCCGCCGACGAGGTTCCAGCCGCCGAGCGAGCGGAGCACCGGCATGTCTGCCTGGGTGATGTAGTACAGCGAGATCCAGACGAGCCCGACCACGAAGCTCGCGATCATCGTCGGCGCTAGCCATGCCGGGCTGACCTTGCGCTTGGCCGACGTCTTGGCCGGCGGCGGCGTGTAGACCGGCTTCTTACGGACGCGGGACTTGGGCACCGCGCACCTCCTAGTCGGAACATCATCTGGCTTCGGTAAGCGTAGTGCACGCAAGCCGCCAGCAGGGCCTGCCGAAGGATTGCCGATCTAGCGGTAAGGATCCGCTGATCCGGTGCTAAGGAGCTGACCCCGCGCCCTGAGTGGACAGGCCTCCGCCGTTCCCGGCGCCGCCCGCGCCGCCGCCGCCGACAGTGCTGGTGTCGGTGGGCGTAGGCGACGCGGTGTCGGTCGGCGAGGTGCCGTCGGTCGGAGTGGACGTGTCCGTCGGCGTGGAGCTGGCTGTCGGGCTGGCCGTCGACTGCGGTTCGACGAAGATCTGGATGAGCGAGCCCTTGGTCTTGACCGAGTTCGCGCCCGGGTTCTGGTTCCAGACCGTTCCGGGCTCGACCATCTGGTCAGAAGGCGCGGGGGTGCTCACGGTCTGCACGTTGAAGCCGTCCGCCTGCAAGATCTGCTGCGCCTCGACCGTCGTCTGGTTGACGACGTTGGGCACGGTGACCCCGCCGCCTGACACGTACAGGGTGATCTGCGTGTCAGGCGAGTAGCTGCCGGGAGACGGGGTCATATGGTCGACCTCGCCCGACGGCAGGGTCGACTGCGTATCAGACACAGGGGTGACGTTCTTGAAGCCGAGCGAGGCAAGTTTCTGCGCCGCGGCCGTCGCCTGCTGTCCCTGCACGTTGGGCAGGGTGATGTTCGCGACGCCAGTGGACACGGTGACGGTGACTGTGCCGCCCTTGCTGATGCTGTTGCCGTTGTCCGGGCTGGTGCTGATCACCAGGCCGGAAGTCACGTTCGTGCTTGCCTGCTTCTGCTCGACGGGATTGAGCCCGGCCGCCTTGATCTGCGCCTCCGCCTTGGCCCAGGTCTCCCCGTTTACCTGCGGGACGAAGGTCGACCCGCTGCTTCCGCCGTGCAGCAGGATGACGGCGACGATGATCGCGGCGAGCACCACCAGGCCAGAGATGAGCCAGGGGAGCCAGCGGCGTGCGCCGCTGCGGGGCTGGTCGCCGCCATCGCCGCCTTCGTAGCCGCCGCCGTTGTAGCCGTAGGGCTGCTGGTACCCGGTCTGGTAGCCGGACTGCTGGTACGGCGACACCGTGGTGGGGGCGGCGCCCATCATCGTCTGCGGCCCCATCTGCTGGGTCCTCTGGGGGTAGTCGTAGTAGTCGGCCCGGGTCGGCGGTACCGCCGCGGCGACCTGCATGCCTGAGGCGGCCCGCTGGATGTCGGCCAGCATCTCGGCCGCGCTCTGGTAGCGGTCGTTGGGCGACTTGGCCATCGCCTTGAGCACGATCGAGTCGGCCCACGGCGGCAGCGACGGGTCGAGCCGCGACAGCGGCACCGGGTTCTCCCGCACGTGCTGGTAGGCGATCGCCACCGGCGAGTCGCCGGTGAACGGCGGCCGGCCGGTGAGCAGCTCGTACATCAGGCAGCCGGTCGAGTAGAGGTCAGACCGCGCGTCCACCCGCTCGCCGCGGGCCTGCTCAGGCGACAGGTACTGGGCGGTGCCGATGACCTGGGCGGTCTGCGTCATCGTGGCCTGGGTGTCGCTCATCGCGCGGGCGATGCCGAAGTCCATCACCTTGATGTCGCCGTTGCGGGTCACCATGACGTTGCCGGGCTTGATGTCCCGGTGCACGATGCCCGCCTGGTGGCTGTACTCGAGGGCCTTGAGCACGCCGGAGACGATCTCCAGGGTCCGCTCAGGCAGCAGCCGGTGACCCTCGATCAGCAGGTCGCGCACGGTCCTGCCGTCCACGTACTCCATCACGATGAAGGGGACAGGCATACCGCTCGACAGGTCCTCGCCGGTGTCGTACACGGCGACGATCGTCGGGTTGTTCAGCGAAGCGGCCGACTGCGCCTCACGGCGGAAGCGCGCCTGGAAAGTCTGGTCGCGTGCGAGGTCCGTACGCAGGGTCTTGATCGCGACGATCCGGTCAAGCCGGAGGTCGCGGGCCCGGTACACCTCAGCCATGCCGCCCCGCCCGACGACACCGTCAAGCTCGTACCGGTCACCGAGCAGCCGGGGCATTGTCATGTCTCGCACTCTTCCAAACCGCTGGGCATTTACAGTGTCATCCCTTATGAACTTGCCGGTGACGCCGAAGTTGGCGGTGGTGAAACCGTCGGAGACCCGGTGTCGGTCGGAGACCCGGTGTCAGTCGGCCCCCCGGAGTCTGTCGGGGAGCCGGTGTCGGTCGGAGACCCGGAGCCGTTCCCGCCGGCCGGAGACGTTGATGCGGTTCCCGACGTGCCAACAGCAGGCGAAGTCTTCGTCGCAGGCGGGGATGTCTTAGTTGTCGCCGTGCCCTTCGACTTAGTCGCAGACGGGCTGACGCTTCCTGATGATCCTACGACACCGGCTATGGGATTCAGGCCCGGAGCGTCATCACCGGAAGACGCGGTCGCGGCCGCGCTTGCCTTATGCGCCGACTGCAGGTTGGTCTGCGTCGGCATCGTGGTCTGGCTCGACTGACCTGCGGCGCTTGGGCTGTTGCTTGAGATCAGTACGGCGATGATCGCGACGACGCCGATGGCCGCCGCGCCGATCCCCGCGAACAGCAAGCCCCGTGACTGGGGACGACGGGGGTCCGGTATCCGCCCGGCATCATTTTGATAAAGATCCATGCTGGTCGGCGGCGGGAAGTTGGGCACCACCGGAAGGTCGGCGGTGGACGGGCCGGCGTAGCCGTTGCGGTTGCGGGCCTCGCGGATTACCTCGGCCCGGTCGGCCACGTGCCTGGCCGACTCAGGCCGGTCTTCCGGGTTCTTCGCCAGCATCGCGTACACCAGGTCGGCGATCGGCCGGGGCACGTCGGCGGGCAGCGGCGGCACCGGGTCGTGCTTGTGCATGATCGCGATCGCCAGCGGCTGGTCGGCGACGAACGGCGGGTCGCCTGCCAGGCACTCGTAGGCCACCACGCCGAGCGAGTAAACGTCAGAAGCGCCGGTCAGCGGCGCGCCCGTCGCCTGCTCTGGCGACACGTACAGGGCGGTGCCCATCACGATGCCCGTGGCGGTCAGGTTGACGTCGGGCGCATTCGCCTTGGCGATGCCGAAGTCAGTGATCTTGGTGGTGCCGTCGGCCATGATCAGCAGGTTGCCCGGCTTGATGTCCCGGTGG